>NZ_CP155729.1:1807500-2108121 GCF_039724765.1 Sagittula stellata E-37
CCGTGAGGGAAAGGTGAAAAGCACCCCGACGAGGGGAGTGAAACAGTACCTGAAACCGAACGCCTACAATCAGTCGGAGCTTGACTGGACTCTAATGACAATCTGGGCCATGACCTCCTTGAAGATCAGGGAGATACGAACATGGCTGACGGAACCTTCGCAGTATTGATGCTGGTGCTCGGTCTGACCGACATGGGCATGAACCACTGCGGTACGGCCAACGGATGCCTCGGGACGTCGCCTGCGACGCCGCGGCTGATGATCTCGGCCGGCGAGGTTTTGGAACGACAGGCACAGCCTGCGTCGGAGGTCTACCTTCGCTACGATCTGCCCCACAAACGCGGGCCGTTCGGAGAGGCCATCGGTCTCTCGGTTGGCGAAGAAGGCGAAACCTGGATCGGGTTTGGCCAGACCTACACGGTGAACTTCGGAAACTCTCCGCTGTTTGCCGAACTGCACGCGATGCCTGGTCTCTACTTCGATAACGGCGGATACGACCTCGGCGGACCGATAGAGTTCCGTTCCGGGATCGAGCTGGGATACGAAAACCGGAAGGGCTGGCGCTTCGGCCTCAGCTACGATCACCGCTCGAATGCGGGGATCTACGACAACAACCCCGGGATCGAGACAGTTGCGTTCCACGTGAGCATTCCAACCAGATAGCGGTTGTCATCAGTGTCCAGTCTTGTGACGGCGTACCTTTTGTATAATGGGTCATCGACTTGGTCTATCTAGCAAGCTTAAGCCGTTAGGTGTAGGCGCAGCGAAAGCGAGTCTTAATAGGGCGTCGAGTTAGATGGATCAGACCCGAAACCGAGTGATCTAGGCATGACCAGGATGAAGGTACGGTAACACGTACTGGAGGTCCGAACCCACACCTGTTGAAAAAGGTCGGGATGAGTTGTGCCTAGGGGTGAAAGGCCAATCAAACTCGGAGATAGCTGGTTCTCCGCGAAATCTATTTAGGTAGAGCGTCATCCGAATACCCCGGGGGGTAGAGCACTGGATGGGTAATGGGGCCCCACAGGCTTACTGATCCTAACCAAACTCCGAATACCCGGGAGTACTAGATGGCAGACACACTGCGGATGCTAACGTCCGTAGTGAAGAGGGAAACAACCCTGACCTCCAGCTAAGGCCCCCAATTCGTGGCTAAGTGGGAAAGCAGGTGGGACGACCAAAACAACCAGGAGGTTGGCTTAGAAGCAGCCATCCTTTAAAGATAGCGTAACAGCTCACTGGTCTAATCAAGTTGTCCTGCGGCGAAGATGTAACGGGGCTCAAGCCACGAGCCGAAGCTGAGGATGCGAGAGCATGGTAGCGGAGCGTAGTGTGATATAGCACTTTGTCTCTTCTATCGCGTCGTTATGAACGGTGCGGGCAACCGCGCTCAAGTAGCGAAGCGGTAGCGCAGACATAAGTGCTTTCTGTGAAGCCGGCGCGTGAGCGATCCGGTGGAGAGATCACTAGCGAGAATGATGACATGAGTAGCGACAAAGAGTGTGAGAGACACTCTCGCCGAAAGTCCAAGGGTTCCTGCTTAAAGCTAATCTGAGCAGGGTAAGCCGGCCCCTAAGGCGAGGCCGAAAGGCGTAGTCGATGGGAACCAGGTTAATATTCCTGGGCCAGAAGGATGTGACGGATTGTGGCGGCGTGCGTCCCTTATCGGATTGGGGCGTATCCAAGACAGTTCCTGGAAATAGCCCTTCATGAGACCGTACCCTAAACCGACACAGGTGGACTGGTAGAGAATACCAAGGCGCTTGAGAGAACGATGTTGAAGGAACTCGGCAAAATACCTCCGTAAGTTCGCGAGAAGGAGGCCCGGTACATGAGTGCCGGGGGCACAAACCAGGGGGTGGCGACTGTTTATTAAAAACACAGGGCTCTGCGAAGTCGCAAGACGACGTATAGGGTCTGACGCCTGCCCGGTGCCTGAAGGTTAAAAGGAGGGGTGCAAGCTCTGAATTGAAGCCCAGGTAAACGGCGGCCGTAACTATAACGGTCCTAAGGTAGCGAAATTCCTTGTCGGGTAAGTTCCGACCTGCACGAATGGCGTAACGACTTCCCCGCTGTCTCCAACATCGACTCAGCGAAATTGAATTGCCTGTCAAGATGCAGGCTTCCCGCGGTTAGACGGAAAGACCCCGTGCACCTTCACTACAGCTTCGCACTGGCATCAGGCACAACATGTGCAGGATAGGTGGTAGACTTTGAAACCAGGACGCCAGTCCTGGTGGAGTCATCCTTGAGATACCACCCTTGTTCTGCTTGATGTCTAACCGCGACCCGTTATCCGGGTCCGGGACCCTGCGTGGTGGGTAGTTTGACTGGGGCGGTCGCCTCCTAAAGCGTAACGGAGGCGCGCGAAGGTTGGCTCAGAGCGGTCGGAAATCGCTCGTTGAGTGCAATGGCAGAAGCCAGCCTGACTGCAAGACTGACAAGTCGAGCAGAGTCGAAAGACGGCCATAGTGATCCGGTGGTCCCAAGTGGGAGGGCCATCGCTCAACGGATAAAAGGTACGCCGGGGATAACAGGCTGATACTGCCCAAGAGTCCATATCGACGGCAGTGTTTGGCACCTCGATGTCGGCTCATCTCATCCTGGGGCTGGAGCAGGTCCCAAGGGTATGGCTGTTCGCCATTTAAAGAGGTACGTGAGCTGGGTTTAGAACGTCGTGAGACAGTTCGGTCCCTATCTGCCGTGGGTGTAGGATACTTGAGAGGAGTTGCCCCTAGTACGAGAGGACCGGGGTGAACGATCCACTGGTGGACCAGTTGTCGTGCCAACGGCAGTGCTGGGTAGCTATGATCGGAAAGGATAACCGCTGAAGGCATCTAAGCGGGAAGCCCCCCTCAAAACAAGGTATCCCTGAGGACCGTGGAAGACCACCACGTCGATAGGCCGGAGATGTAAGTGCAGCAATGCATTCAGTTGACCGGTACTAATGGTCCGATAGGCTTGATTTGATCCAGTAACAGCAAGGTTCGAAATCACACGGCGCAAACAGCGTCGCGGTGAAACTTCAAACCGGTTACGGAACACAAGCATACACTTCCAAAGTGTACTGACTTGGAAAACGATGTTGATTGTACCGTTGCACCCGAATTGGGGAGCGTGGAAACAGGGGATCGGCATAGCCAATACTCCAAAAGCCACCATGCCCAAAAGTGCAACGGGTTTTGGTTTTTACTCGGTTTGGTGGTCATAGCGTGAGCAAAACACCCGGATCCATTCCGAACCCGGCCGTTAAGTGCCACCGCGCCAATGGTACTGCGTCTCAAGACGTGGGAGAGTAGGTCACCGCCAAACCTAGCAAAAACCAAAACATCTATATAAACGATACAGAGAAATGAGAAAGCCGCCGAAAGGCGGCTTTTTTCGTTTCTAACTGATGTGATATCCCCGATGACTTACCTACTTCGAATTGGAACGCGCCGGTCGGTATACTGTCCAGAGCGAGGAGTGGACGCTACTGAACTCGTCGAAATTCAATAACGCCTAGGGTCAGGACTCGTTCTCTCTCAAAGCCAGAAGATCACGGTCGCAGCGAGTGCGATCGCTGAGAAGAAGGTCTTTGGGCATCGGTCATAACGGGTCGCCACCCGTCTCCAATCCTTGAGCCTGCCGAACATGATCTCGATCCGGTTGCGACGCTTGTACCTGCGCTTGTCGTACGGGACGGGCGTCTTCCGTTTCGTCCGGCCCGGGATGCAAGGGCGTATCTTCTTGTCTTGCAAGGCTTCTCTGAACCAGTCGGCATCGTAGCCGCGATCTCCGAGCAGCCATTTCACGTCTGGCAGCCCGCCGACCAGCGCACGCGCCCCGATGTAGTCGCTGACGGGGCCGGCAGTCAGGAACAGGTCGATGGGCCGGCCATGGCTGTCGCAGACGGCGTGCAACTTCGTGTTCATGCCTCCCTTCGTCCGGCCAATCAGCCGTCCACGCCCCCCTTTTTCACGCCCAGGCTGGACGCCGTGCGATGGGCCTTCAGATGAGTTGCGTCGATCATCACGGTCGTCTCCTCACCATGCTCGCCCGCCAGCCCGGCCATGATCCGGGCGAAGACGCCTCTATCGCTCCACCGCTTCCAGCGGTTGTAGAGTGTCTTGTGCGGGCCGTATTCCCTTGGCGCATCTCGCCACCGCAATCCATTGCGATTGATAAAGATAATACCGCTCAGAACGCGCCGGTCATCAACCCGGGGCTTGCCGTGCGACTTGGGGAAGTAAGGCTCCAGACGCGCCATCTGCGCATCGCTCAACCAGTAGAGATCAGACATGTTCACCGCTCGTTTTCGAACGGTGAATCACGCTCGCTCAACCAAATCAATGGGTCCTGAACCTAGCGCCAGGTCATTATGCTGGGTCGTCGGCCCTATTGCAGGTGTCGAAAACCTAGCGTACGGCAGGTCATTATCATTCCATTATGTATCTCAACCAGAGACGTCGTGGAAATGCACCAGTCCGAACAGATGTGTGACACGCTCGCCCCCTTCAGCCAAGGGGAGCAGCAGGCGGTGGACGTTGACTGGATGCTGGTCCGAAAGGCTCAGGACGCGCGCACTTGAATAGAGTGCAGTACCGCGCTGACAGCGACGATAGAGCTGTGCTATCGGGCCGATCAGGCGCTCATGCGCATCCGTCAGGCGGGCGCCGGTGGCGCCGTACCCAAGTCTTGCCTCCAGCGCGGAACCTGCCCAGACAAAACGGAACTGGTGCTGGCCGTCTTCCTCCGGACTGGGGTCGCAGGAAATGAGGCAGGCGTTACCGGGCATCTGTATCTGCAAGTCGTGAACCAGTGAGCCGTCCGGAAGGTGGCGTTCATGCTGGGCCTTCTTGTGCCATATGTCGAAAACGCGCTGGAATTCGGGGGAGGGCAGACGCTCGCGCACCAGTGCGGACTGCCTTAGCGAATGCCCGGTCAGCGACGCTCCGGGGAGCCGGTCTAGGTGGTCCAGCATCGTAGTCGACAGTGCGTACTCGGAGATCGGTTTGTTCAGGTGCACCGGCACATCCGGTGTCGACGGGAACGAGGAAATACGGATGCATTTGGAGCCGGGTATGTACTCGCAAAGGGCGTCGAGCACGGACGGCGCCACATCTGCCACGTGATCCAGATCGACGATGAGCAGGTCGTAGATCAGTTCGTCGACCACCAGTTCGCGCGCTTCGAGAATGTCGGTGGCCAACGCTGTGTCGTAGCCCAGTCCGGTCATCAGGTCCTGCAGCCCGGGACCCAGATTTTCGGGATTGGCAAGGATGAGAACGCGGGCGTCGCCATGCAGCGTCCGGTCCGCAATGCCACCTTCGGAACCGATCACCTCGCCCCGCAGCTCGGCGCGGGCCAGGTAGATGCGGATCTCCGTGCCCGTGTCAGGCGCGCTGTCGATGTCCAGTTTGCCACCGCAACGTCGGGCAAGGTCATAGGCCGACCGGATGCCGATGCCGGTGCCTTTACCCTTCGGTTTCGTGGTGAAGAACGGCTCACCCATGCGGCTCAGGACCTCGGGCACCATGCCCTTACCGGTGTCCCGTATCGACACGCAGACGTAATCGCGGGGGAATACACCCGTGGGGCAGTCTGCGCGGGGGACATTGCGCACCGCGACCGTCACAGTGCCGGGACGTCCGCTGTCCACGATGGCGTCGTGCGCGTTCGACACGATGTTGAAGACCACCGCGGCAAAGCGACCGGGTTCGCAGAAGATCTGCCAGCGTTCGTCCGGTAGCTCAAGCTGAAGGCCGGATCTGCCGATCAACTGCTGGATCAGGCCTTTGTCCCGGTCCAGCATTGCCGCCGGGTCCGCCAGTTCCGCATGCAGGTCGTCGGTTCGGGAAAAGTCGAGCAATTGCCGCAGCAGCGACTGGCCTCGGTCGATGGACGCGTCCACTTCGGCGAACAGGTCCGTTTCGACGCTGCCCTTCAATTTGCGGGTCACGATCCGCTGCGCTGACTTCATCACCGAAAGGACATTGTTCATGTCGTGCACCACCGAGGCGACGAAAGCCCCCATGGTCTGCAGCTTGTCGCTCTGGCTGTTGCGGTTTTCCAGGATGCGGATACGTTCGCGCTTGGTTTCCAGCCGACGCACAAGCTGGGCGTTGCTGGCATGTGCGTGCTTCAGCTCTTCTTCCAGCTCCGCGATGCGGGCCACTTTACGGGTGACGTCGACCAGCACGGCAAGGATGTGCGTGGTGCCGCCGTCGGCATGGAGAGCGCCCATCTGAACACTCCAGATGCGCCGACCGGACATGAAGTCCGGGTTCATCCGCGCCTCGAACGTGGCCTTGCCATCGTGGCGGACCTTGTCGAGGGCCTCGGCTACGCAGCGTACATCCGGTTCGGCCCACCAGGAAAGAAAGGACTCTCCGGCAGGATCGGCGTCTGCACCCATGCCAAGTTGGTCCAGCGCATCGGGTTCGACCCAACGGATCGCGCCATCGGTGTCGAGGTGGATTGCGAGCGAAACTGGGAACTCCTTGGGTCCAGTGTTCCGGGCGCGTTCGATTTCTAGCGTCAGACCGCCCATTTCACCCCCGGGAGCGATAGTCATACACACTAACGTTAAATATGTACTAACAAATTCGCAAGCTTCCTGAGTACATCTTGTGGTCTCGGCCAGAATTCGCACACCGATTGGATAACCTGCCAACTCGGCTTCCGAAGCTGTTAGCAACGCGCGGCGTCGGTGGTAGGGTTGGACAAGCCGACAACCGGAGAGTGCCAATTGTTGCCCTGGCGTCAAAGCTATCTGCTATCCGGCATTGCCCTCATCGCTTTGCTGGGTGTCAGCCTGTGGTCGGGGCGGGAAGCTTCGTTGATCGAGACAAGGGCGCGCGACGTCGTGAGCGCCACGTTGCGTCTTGAACGGGCGATCGGCTATGTGGGCTTTATCCACAACTTCAAGAACTACGTACTCCGTTCGGACGAGACACGTTACTTCACCGCTGCGCAGGACGATATGCTGCGGGCCCTGGCGGCGCTCGACGAGCTGGAGACCCTGATCGAGGAGAACGAACTCGACGCCAACCTCAGCGATCTGCACGCGACACTCGATACCTATACCGAGATGCTGGAACGCGCGCGTTCCTTGGCGGGGCAGGGCTTGTCTGCACGAGAACTGGACGACCGCATTCGTGTGCCCGACGACAAGGCGGCTAAAGACATACTTGCGTTTACAGAGCAGGTCGACCGCGAGTTCGAGGAGCAGAGGACCGCCTTTCTGCGCCTTCGCCTCCAATTGCTTGTCTCAGCCGCCATGTTTGTGATTGCGAGCTTTGCAATTGCGCAGTTGTACAGATCACGCGAGCGCGCCGAGCAACAGAGGCTCAGCACCATGTTGGATACGATCGGGCTGCACCTTGGCATCGTCGGCCCGGACGGTCGGTTCACCTTCTTCAATTCCGCATTCGGTGACCTGTTCAGCCAATTCGGTCTGACGATTTCGAAAGGCGACACGCTGGACGACGTCACCCGACGCATCATGCCCTTCATAACGCGAGAGGAATTGGTGACACCGACCGAAGCGATTGAGGCCGGAGAGCCGGACATTCGCGATGTGACTTTCATGGGCGGCCTTGTCGTCCGGCGCGCCCTTTACAATCTGGGCGACGGACGCCACGTGATCCTGCGCCGTGACGTGACCGAGCAGCACAGGCGCGAGGCGGAATTCAACGCGGAGCGAGACCGACTTATCGTGGACCTGAAACGGTCGAACGTCGAATTGGACAACTTCGCCGACATCGCCTCACACGATCTTCGCGAACCGTTGCGGGGAATCGCCATAAACGCAGGCTTTCTCTTGCGAAACGAACTGCCCGAAGCGGCGCGCGCCCGGGTACTGCGTATCGTCGAGATGTGCGAACGCGAGCAGATGTTGATGGATTCGCTTCTGGAATTCGCACGGCTTGGCCGCACGTCCGAAGAGCAGGACGTCGTCACCGATCCCGTTGCCGTGGTGAAGCAGATCGAGCATGACCTCATGGCGGCAGATACGGAAAGGCGGGCGCACATCGTGCTGGAGACGGACCTGCCGCCGGTCGCCATGGATTATGGCCGCGTGCGGAGCCTCTTCATGAACCTTTTGGCAAATGGCCTGAAGTACAACGAGGCAGAACAGCCTGAGGTCCGGTTGCGCTTTCTCGGTCCTGCAGCGGACGGTCGTTATGGCAGGTTTCGCGTCGCTGACAATGGTATCGGCGTTGCGGAAAGCGACAGGGACGCCGTCTGGGTGGCCTTTCGGCGGATCCAGACTGGGCAGGATCATGGCCCCGGAACAGGAGTAGGGTTGACCTTCGTCAAGCGTATTGTCGAAGGCTACGGCGGAGAGATAGACTTTGACAGCACGGTAGGGCACGGCACCGTGTTCACGTTCACTCTGCCTCTTTGGGAGAGTTTGTCTGACGCGGACACGGTTGAACCTGCCGAGACGAATGCGAGGAGATCATGAAACGTACACCGAATGTTATCGTGATCGAGGACAATGACGACGACTACGAGGCGTTGACCTTCGCCTTCGAGCAAGACGGCGCTGCGGGGCTGGATATCGAACGCTGCACCACGGCACAGGAGGCGGAGAACTCACTGGTCCGACTGCGCAACAGGACCGATATCGCACGGGAGGACAGGGTTCTCATCATTCTCGACCTGCGGCTTCCCGGGTTGTCGGGTTTCGAGTTGTTGAAGACCATGCGGCAGGATCCGCATTTGCGGCGAATACCGGTCATCGTCCTGTCGAGTTCGTCGAACCAGAGCGATGTCATCGAGAGCTATGTAACCGGCGCCAACGCCTACATCCGCAAGCCCCGTAACTTCGACGGTTACCTGAAGATGGTCGCCAGTTTCCGAATGTTTTGGACAGGCTGCGCAGAGCTTCCGGTCCTGGGCTGATCTACGTGGCGTCCCTGGTGCCTGCGCCGAGTGTCAGGACGGAAGCGGGCTTGTCAGCAGTACGACGCCGTCACCCATGGTTGTCAGGTCCGAAAGAGGGCGGGCGTGGACCTTGTAACGCAGCCCGTCTCGCCCTTCGACATCGAACACGGCGGGCTTTTCATGAAGTGCCGATTGCAGCAACGCTTTGTTGAACGCCTGCCGGTCCGCCTGCGGCAAATGGTGGGTCAGCTCGTCGATTTGCCGCCCTAGGTGCTTCGCTCCCAGCGAAAGGAGTTGCCCGAAGGTTTCATTGAACTGCGTCAGACGCAACTGGCGGGTCACGAAAGCCACGCCGAGATCGAGCTGAGTCAGGACGTCGGCGACCTCTCCGAAGAGGAAATCCGCAAAGTCGTCCGGAGCGCCGGATCCGGACCGCACGGAGTGCAGCTCGCGGGTCAGGTTGCCGATCTCCTGTTGGGAATCCGCGAGTTCGTCCTCTGCCTGCCTCAGACGGGCCTCCATCACCTGCCGTTCGGCGTAGATATCCTGCAGGTCCTGGAACGTCGCTGCAAGCTTGTCGTGCAAAGAGGCGATCTCGGCCTTCAGGAGTGCTTGATCCGTGGCGTCGGGACCGTTGGTCTGCGTGGCGTCGTCTGTGCCGGTGCCTTGGTCTGCCGCTGCCGTATCGGCGCGCTCGTTGAGCGTCACGATGTATGTTGTCTGGTCGTCGGAAGAGCTGGTGATTTGGCACAGGCCCTCGACCTGCCGGGGCGGTACATCCTCGCCGATCTCCATGGGCGGCATCTTGGCCTTGCCCGCCGCTGCCGCCTTGCGCATCAGGAGCGCCACGTTGACCGACAACGCCTCGGGCATAAGGTCGAGCAGGTTCGAGGAAAACGTGCGGGCGCGCGGCATTTTGACGAAGCGGTCATAGTTGCCGAAGGTTCGCTGTATCTCGCCATCCTCGTTCAGGACAAAGACCGCCGCGCCGAGGTGGCGCAGGATGTCCGGCATCTCCGCGATCACCTCCGATGCCACACTGTCCTGACGCAGATGGGACAGGCGGCGCCCCTGCTCGGCCTCGTTCCGTTCGGCACGAGGGGGCAACGCCCTTTCGGCTTCGTCTATCCGTTCCTCACGCGTGTTTTCGAGAAAGCGGTTCGTCCCGCGCATGGGGCGAAACGCCGAACCATGCGCGGTGCTGATCTCGGGTGCGCCAAGAAACAGGGCGCCGCCCGGACGAAGCGCGCCCGAGAAGCGGTCCAGCAGAAGTTTCTGCGTCTCTTGGTTGTAGTAGATCAGCGCGTTTCGGCAGACGATCAGGTCGCATTGTGTGAACGGCTGGTCCTTGATCATGTCATGGCGCGAAAACACCACCTGCCGCTGCAGCAGCGGGTCGAACTCGAAGGTGTTGCCCTTGATGGTCAGCAGTTCGGGGCGCACGTACCGCGACGGGATCTCCGCCAGTGCCGCGTGGGGGTAGATGCCCCGCTTCGCCTCGTCCAGAGACGAGACCTTGAGGTCGGTCGCATAGATGCGGAAATCGCGTTCCAGCCCGTGGCGCATCCGGTAGTCGTGGCAGACAAGGGCGAGGCTATAGGCCTCTTCGCCCGTCGAACAGGCCGCGCACCAGATTTTCACCTGCCGTCCGCTGCCTGCATCGTCGCGGAACAGTCTTGGCAGCAGGACGTCCACCAGTGCTTCCCAAGTGTCGGGGTCTCGGAAGAAACTCGTGACACCAACGAGGAACTCGTTCTGAAGAATGCCGACCTCTTCCCAGCTGCGCGAGATGTAGGAAATATATTCCGGCAATGTCTCGCACTTGCACAGTGCCATGCGACGCAGGATGCGCCGCTGCAGGGCAGGGCGTTTGAACCGCGTGAAGTCAATCTGGGACGTGCCCGTAACAACCTGCAGGAGCCTCTCGAACGACTCGCGGTAGGGATGCAGCAGGACGCTTGCCTCGTCGACAAAGGTGCGGCGGAGGGCCATCACTTGCGCCAGCGCGTCCAGCATCTTTTCTGGCCGGCCGATCCGGTCGACCAATCCGCTTAACATCAACGACCGGGGCGTGAATTCCTTCGATCCCGTGTCTTCCTCCAGCATCACAAAACCGTCCCGGCGCTTGATCTCGCGCAGGCCCAGGCCGCCGTCGTTTCCCAAACCGGACAGCAAGATACCGACGGCGAATTCGCCGAATGTGGCGGCGACGCTGCTCAGAAGTGTGTCGAGCGCACTGTTCGGACCCGGTGTCATCGTGTCGTTCTGGATCTCGAACCGGAAATCCGGTGGACCGTCGACACTGGAGGTATCCGTCACCACGCGTACCGTTGCGCCGGGGGGGCATACGAAGACGCGTCCGGGCACCACCTCTGTGCCCGTCGCAACCTGCTGGACAGTCAGCTTGCAGTTGGCATCCAGCTTTTCCGTGAGAGCTACGGCATCGATGCCGTCATCGGTCGTCGCGATGATGAAGCTGGGTGTGAAACTGGCGGGTGCGGAGTCGAGAAGGCGGATCAGGGCATCCGTGTGTTGGCCAGAGGCACCAACGGCAATCAGGAAGAATGGGCCGCCCTTCCTCGGACCGGCGGGGCTGACGACCGGACAGTCTTTGTCCGGGTCTGTGCGGCCTGCCGTCATGTTCCTGTCATCTTCCAGGCGCCTATCCAGTTTGCGTGCCGCATATTGTCCGTGTGACGCCCTCAGGGAGACGGACGGGCTGCGAAGTGGCGTGCCCATCGCATCGCGTTGTCTATTGCGGACCGAAGGGCGCCCGCGTCCATGCCCCGTTTTGGCATATAGCGCAGTGCTCCGCCCCTGAGCGCCGCAGCGGCAACTTTTTCGTTGCCCTGTCCCGACAATACGATGATTGGCAGCCTCGGCCAGTGCTTGTGGATCTCGTCCACGAGGTCAAGGCCGTCCTCGCCATCCAGCCGGTGATCGACCATCACGCAATCGACCGTGCCCTTGCGGATCTCTTCGAGCGCGCTCTCGGATCGCTCGGCCTCAAGCACAGTCTCGATGCCGATGCTCTGCGCCAGATCGGCGATCTGTTCGCGATCCTCGGGGAAGTCATCCACGACCAAGAGGCGCACGGATGCGAATGAATTTGGCATTGTTCAAACCTCCTCCGTCATCATGTCCCGCTCTTTGCCGGCCACCCGGTCAGGGTGCATGATCCGCGTTCAGTGAAATCGTGACTACCATGTCGGCCGGGTCCGGATAACTGACCGATAGAACCCCGCCGTGTAACGCGGCGACACGCTTGCAGAACTCCAGCCCGTAGTCTGAGGCAGAGCTGTCGCTGGCAGAACCGGTGGCCAGTCCTGGCGCGCCGACACTTTCCGGCGTGACATCGGGGGCAGGACAAAGCATCTGGATCACCACGGCACCTTCGTTGGCGGTATCCTCAATTTGTGACAGCCTGATCGTCGACGGCTTGGCGGTCTTGCGGACTTCCAACGCGATGCGAAGCAGCGTCTCGAACATCTCGGTGAGCAGGGCGCGGCTGCCTTTGATGGCGGGTAGGTCCCCGATCTCGAATTTCAGCTCCGTGCCCATGATCTCTGTCCTTAGCGCGCCCGCTGCGGCATGTGCCAGTGCAGTAAGATCCTGACTTTCGATGGTCAGGTCCCCGGGCTCCACGTCCCAGAAGTCGAGCGTCGACTGCATGCGGCGTTGCATGAGGCCGGACAGGCGGTTCAGGCGCTGGAACGCCACGTCCTGCTTCGTTTCGTCCAGTGTGTCCGTGACCTGCCGCAGCGCGCCCAGAAGGGCGTTCCATTCCAGCGTCGCCACACGGACGAAGCGACGGGCGGCCTCGTCCTGCCGCTTGACGCTTTCCTCCCGCGCGCGGAGCTGCGAGATGTCCGCGATCACACCCACCACCCTTGCCGGGCGCGCACGATCCGACCACTCCATGCCACGGCCCCTGACCTGAACGTCGGCATAGGACCCGTCCCTTCGGCGGCAGCGCAAGTCGATGTTCAGCGGCGTTTCGCGGTTGCGCGACATGAGGTGCGTTTCCAGCGCGGCGCGGGCTGCGGCAAGATCGTCCGGGTGCACCAGGTCGAGCCAGGCGTCCAGTCGGTCGGGCACTTCCGTCTCGCCATAGCCCAGCATCGCACGGAACCGCGGACTGAGGTAGCTGGGGCCGGGCGCGCTCTGCCAGTCGAAGACACCTTCTACCTCGCTTTCCAGCATGGTCTCGATGCGCTCGCGCTGGTCGGTGACCTCAAGTTCAAGAAGCTTCAGGCTGGTGACGTCCTGCATCGAACAGACGACACCGCGCGGCGTTTCGTCGGGGCCATAGAACGGACGCGTCCGCACGCGGACCCATCCTCCGTCTTTGCGGCGCAGTTCGCGTCCGCTTTCCTCCTTGGTTTCGAGGGCGATACGTGCGTCGTCGGCCAGCAATGTCATGGAGTCCGGTGTCAGCGTGGTCGTGACATTGTCCAGCGGCCGGTCGACGTCCCGCGGGCCGAGATCCATGAACGGTGCTAGGCCGGCACTGTACCGGCGGACCCGCAGGCTGTTCGACAACACCACGATCCCCACATCCGCAGTGGCAAGAAGGTTCTCGATGTCCGCCGTCGCTGCCTCCAGATCGGAAATCCGTTCGGCATGTTCGGCGTTGACCGTGTGCAGTTCCTCGTTGATGGACTGCGTTTCCTCGTTGTTCGCCTGCAGTTCCTCGTTGGCGGCGGTCAGTTCTTCGTTGGTGGTCTGCAGTTCTTCGTTCGAGGCACCAAGATCCTCCGCCGTCGCGCTCAGCATGTCCTGAAGGGAGCGCACTTCGCTTTCGAGATGGGCGACATAGGCGTCGCGCGGCATCCCGCTGCTGTCGACACCGGCCAAGGGGTGTTTCGGCAGTTCTTCGGTCCGGATGTTGAACTGGACGGCATAGGCGACCGTGTGGGCCTGCCAAGTGATCTTGCGTGCCACGAGATTCACGGTCTGCGACTGCTGGTCGGACAACGTCATGCGCAGGTCACGCCGCTCCGAGACGCCCTCTGCCTCCGCGCGTCGGATCGCCAGCATGACCGGGCTGCGCAGCCGTTCGTCGATCAGGTCAAGCAGGTGGGCAGAGAAGCCGCCCGTCGGGAAATGCAAAACCGGAGAGACGTCGCCGAAGGTCTTTATCATCCGGGCGTTCTCGTCCACGACGCAGATTACCGCGCCGTTGCTCTCCAGCATGCCGGTCAGCAACCGCTGCAAGTCGTCCTCCGGCGTCTGGTCGCGGTAACTCAGCCGCCTCACGCGCGGCATCGGCACCGAGGTCGTCAGCGCGTAGTTCGCCTGTTCCTTGCCGCGCCGGTTCTCGGCCACGCGTCGGTTGCGGAAGATGCGCAGCTTGCCGATCAGCGGCTGGAACATCGCCCCATGCTGACCCGGAGACTCGGCCGCGCCCAGCATGAGGATGGCGTCCTTGCGGAGCGAGAAGGAGAAATGCGTTATGACTTTCGCCTGTACATCCGGGCTCAGGTAAATCAGCAGGTTGCGGCAGATGATGAGGTCCGTCTGCGTGTAGGGGGGATCTTCCGCCACGTTGTGAACAGCGAACACCACGCGGTTTCGGATCGCTGGCACGATACGGAATACGCCTGACCGGAACTCGACGTATCCCTTCTGCAAGAGGTCGTCGGGTATTTCCTCGCTGGTCTCTTCTGGATAGACACCTTGTTTTGCCACGGCGATGGCCGCTTCGTTGACGTCTGTGGCGTAGACGCGGAAGTCGCGCGAGATGCCGTTGGCCGCACGGTAGTCTTCCAGCATCATCGCTGCGGAATAGGCTTCTTCCCCGGTCGAACAGCCGACGGACCAGATCCGCAGCGGCTGATCGGTGTTGCCGCTGGCGAACATATCTTCGAGGATCTTTTCCTGGAACGCTTGCCACACCGGGAGGTCGCGGAAGAAGTTGGTGACCCCGACCAGGAATTCCCGGGAAAGCACATTCACCTCCGCGGTGTCGTCCCTGAGTTCGGCCAGATAGGCTTCGGGGCTGTCGTGGCCCTTCAACGCCAGCCGCCGGGCGATGCGGCGCTTCAGGGTCGGTTCCTTGTAGCGGGTAAAGTCGATCTCCGATTGCTCGCTCACCAGCGCGACGATCTTCTTGTAGGTCGCTGTGTCCTTCGAGAACATCTCGCCGACGTCGATGATCCCCTTGTCGCGCATCTCGATGTAGCGCGTTATTTCCTCGATCATGTCGTCGGGCGACAGAACCATGTCTACCATCCCGGTGGCGATGGCGGTGCGGGGCATGCCGTCGAAGCCGGCGGTCTTCGGCTCCTGCACGAGCACGAAGCCGTCGTTGCTCTTGACTGCCCTGATGCCGCGGCTGCCGTCAGAACCTGTGCCCGACAGCACGATGGAGATACCGCGTCCGCCCACCGCCTCGGCCAGCGAGATGAAGAAGATGTCGATGGGCAGATTGAGTGCCGGACGGGGAGACGGCTCCACGAGCGAAAAGCGCAGCCCCTTGTTGCCCTGCATCTCCTCGACGCCGTCTTCCAGCCGGGGGCTGCTGTCGCCCCGCGTGCCCTGGATGACGATGTTCGACCTTGGTGGGATCAGGTAGATGCAGCCGCGTTCGACGGGCATGTTGTCAGTGACCTCGCACAATGGCAGGGTCGTCGAACGACCGAGGATCTCGGCCATCAGCGATTTGTAGTCCGGCGAGATGTGCTGGACGATGACGAAGCTGTGCGGAAAGTTCTCGGGGACTTGCGAAATTACTTGCTTGATGGCGTCGAGGCCACCGGCAGACGCACCTATTCCGATCAGGTAGAATGAATCGTCCACCTGTCCGAGATTGCGTGCCGGATTCTGGCCATCCTCGGTCTTTGCGTCGGTCATCACGGCTCCACGATCCCACGGCAAGCCCGGTCAGCATATCTGCGCCCGAGCGCTTTGCATACCGCCCAAGGTAAGGTCGTGTCGTTCTTAATTGCGTATGCCGTGTGCAGCATGGGCAAGCGATGCGCGTGGCGCATGACGGTTGGCCCAGAGCGTGTCAACGGTGTCGTCTTTCCCAAGTGTTCGGAGCGCCAAAGCTGCGGTTCCCAGAACCATCTGCCGCGCGAAGTCCGGCCCCTCGTCCCGCTCCCAGAGGTCCAGAAGCGCGCTTGAGGGCAGGTGCAGGTCTGCGAGACGGCGGCTGTCATGGACGAGGGCAGGCAGGTTTTCCTCCCAGCGGCTGCCGTAGCGCAGCCCGAAGCCTTCGATGATTTTACCGGGGTGGCGTTCGAACTCACCGCCGCCGCCCTTGATGACGGTCATTTGCCGCCAGCCCATCAGTGCGGCGGCATCCTGCTGCAACAGGCGATATGGCGGATGGAAGACGCCCTGGACGCTGGCACCGGCCCGGCCAGGGTTGAGCATCCGGCAGACCGTGTTCACGCAGGACCGCAACCCGAACACCTTGCGCAGGTCGAGCAAGGCGAAGAGCGCGGGGTGGAGGTCTTCCAGCGGCAGGTAAACGATGCCGTCCCTGTCCAGCGCAGCCGCGGCGTCCCCCGGTTTGCGCACCACGGAGATCCCGAGAGTATCCAGTCCATCGCGCACGGCGCTGTCCGAACCGTTCCAGCCATGCAGCATCACCCGGCGGCCAGAGGACGCGATCAGCCTGGCCGAGAGCAGGAACCATGGCAATCCGCGTGTCCGGCCCGCAGCGTAGGACGGCCAGTCGAGATCGGTGCAGGGCAGGGGCGGCAGCGCTTCCTGCGCGGCGCGGGCAAAGCCTGCGATTTCCTCCGCCGTCTCGCCCTTCATCCGCATCAGCATCAGGCAGGCGCCCACGGCCTGCGGTTCCGCGCCACGCAACATGAGCGACATAGCGTCGAACGCCTCTGCCTCGGTCAGCGACCGGGACCGTCCGGGGCCGCGCCCCAATGTCCTGACATGCTCGGACAAGCTCACTCGGCGGCTTCCTTCGACCGTGCAGCCGCGAGCAGTGCGGCCAGTTCCGGACGACAGGAGCCACAGTTGGTGCCTGCCTGCAAGGCCGCGCCGATGGCATCGACGGTCATCAGGCCCTGTTCCTCGATCCCGCGCAGGATCGTGTTCACACCGACATCGAAACAGGAGCACAGGATCGGGCCGGGGTCGGGCCGGTCCGCCGGGGCGCGACCGCTGAGAAGGCTCAGGTCCGGAACCTCGGGCATGGTGGCCAGGTAGTCGCGCATCACGGCGACCGGCTCTGGCGAGACGAAGATCGCCGCCACCAGCCGACCAGCTTCGCGAAAAGCCAGGCGCGCGGTGCCCCGGCCCGGATCGGCCATCACGGCCACCTCGGCGTCGGGCAGGCCGAACAGACGGCGTGCCTCTGCCTCCCAGTCATCTGGCGCGGTGTAGCCCGCCAGTTCCGCACGGTGACCGGCCCGCGTGACGGAGCGCGCCCAGTAGGCCGACGTTGGGTTGAAGGGCCCTGCCGAGACGGCAAAGGCGTACCACGCGGCACCCATCCTGGTGAGTTTTACCACCGACGCCTTGCTTTCCGGCTGGCCCGAAACCGGATCCACCACCGGCGCCACCACGGCGTCGATGCGTGCGGCAGGGGCGGTCTCTCCGGTCCAATGCATCGGTGCGAAGACCTGGCCGGGTTGAACTGCGTCGGTGATCCGGGCCCGCAGTATGGCCTGGCCGTGCGGGCTTTCGGCTTCGACAAGATCCGCCGCTCCGATCCCAAGGACACGGGCGTCCTCCGGGTGGATTTCCAGAAACGGTTCGGCCAGATGCGCGGCAAGGCGTGGCGACAGCGCCGTGCGCGTCATCGTGTGCCACTGGTCCCGCACCCGCCCTGTGTTCAACCGGAAGGGATACCGGGGTTCTGTCCGTGTGGCGGGCGCGCGCCACGTGACAGGAACCAGCCGCGCCCGGCCATCGGGGTGGAAGAACTGGCCGTCCGCAAAGAAGCGCCCACCCTCGCGGGTGGCGGTGACCGGCCAGCGCACCGGGCGCATCCGGTCGTATCCTTCGGCATCCAGTTGCGAGAGCCCGGAGATGTCGAAGTCCTTGCCGAACCTGCCCGCGATCCCGGACAGCGTGGCATACTCGCGGAAAATCTCCAGCGCGCTATCGTAGTCGAAGGCCGCCTCCCAGCCCATCCGCTGCCCGACTTCCGCAACAATGGCCCAGTCAGGGCGTGCCTCACCCGGGGCGGGCAGAACCGCCCGCTGACGAGAGATCGTGCGGTCGGAGTTGGTGACTGTGCCGTCCTTCTCTGCCCATGCGGTGGCGGGCAGGATCACGTCCGCCAGTCGCGCGGTATCCGTCCTGTCGGTGATGTCGCTGACTACGGTGAAGGGGCAGTCGCGAATGGCGTCGCGCACGCGGTCGGCGTCTGGCATGGAGACGGCGGGGTTGGTGTGGATGATCCACAGTGCCTTGATCCGGCCGTCGCCCACGGCGCTGAACATGTCGACGGCCTTGAGCCCGGCTTTGTCCGGGGCATGTGGCGCCTCCCAGAAATTGCGCACGGCAGAGCGGTGGTCGCAGTTTTCCAGGTCCAGGTGGCAGGCCAGCATGTTGGCAAGCCCCCCAACCTCGCGGCCGCCCATAGCGTTGGGCTGACCGGTCACCGACAGCGGCCCGCAGCCGGGCTTGCCGATCCGGCCCGTGGCGAGATGGCAGTTCAGGATGGCGTTGACCTTGTCGGTGCCCGACGACGACTGGTTCACGCCCTGGCTGAAGATGGTGACGACCTTCTCGGTCCCCATCCACATGCGGCAGAACCGGTCGATGTCGCGCGGGTCCAGCCCGGTCACCGACACGTCGTCCGACGTGGCAGAGGCAAGGGTTGCGTTGAAACCCGAGGTGTTGGGAAGGTAGGCGGCGTCCAGCATCCCGTTTTCGTAAAGCGCGGCGAAGAGGTGGTTGAACAGCGCCACGTCGCTGCCCGGCTCAAGCATCAGGTGCAGGTCGGCGCCGTCGCAACTGGCCGTGCGGCGCGGATCGATGACGATCAGCCGGGTGCCCTTTGCCTTTCGCGCCGCGATCAGGCGCTGGTAAAGCACGGGATGGCACCATGCGAGGTTTGAGCCAACCAGAACGACAAGGTCGGCCTCCTCGATATCCTCGTAGGTTTGCGGCACGGTGTCGGTGCCGAATGCGCGTTTGTGCCCGGCCACGGTCGACGCCATGCACAACCTTGAATTCGTGTCGATGTTCGCCGAGCCGATGAAGCCTTTCATCAGCTTGTTGGCGACGTAATAGTCCTCGGACAGCAGCTGGCCGGAGACGTAGAAGGCCACGCTGTCCGGACCGTGCGCCTCGACGGTTTCGCGAAATCTGTCGGCGACGAGTTGCAGTGTCTCATCCCAATCAGTGTCGACGCCACCCACGCGTGGCTTCATCAGCCGATGGCCGAGGCCTACGGTTTCGCCAAGGGCCGATCCCTTGGAGCACAACCGACCCATGTTGGCCGGGTGGTCCGGATCGCCCTTGACGGTGACGCCGCCCGCGCCGTCCGGAGACAGCAGGACGCCGCACCCGACACCGCAGTAGGGGCAGGTGGAACGCACCGGTCCGGCGACAGCGCCTTCGGCCTGCGGGACTGGCGCGGCATGCGTCATGCGGCTGTCCTCCGGGAGAGGGCGGTGGTGTCCAGCAGGATGCGGCCCTCCTCGACACGCAACCGGTAGGTCGCCACCTGTTCGGAATCGCCTCCCTGTGCCCGCCCGGTGTTCAGGTCGAAGACCCGGTTGTGCAGCGGGCAGGTCACCTTCTGGCCGTGCACGATGCCCTCGGACAGCGGGCCGCCCTTGTGCGGGCAGGCATCCGCGGTGGCGAAGACCGTTGCCTCGTCGGTGCGGAACACCGCGACGCAACCCTTGGCGGTCCTGACCAGCCGCGCGCCACGCACCGGCACGTCCGCGAGCGCTCCTATATCGATCCAGCTCATGTTCAGACCCCTTTCGATCACCGTGCCCTCGGGCACATCACGCCCGGCCAGGCCGGGTCATTCCAAACTGGCGCCCCGGCCCGGGACCGGAGCGCGCACGTCATTCCGCCGCTTTCAGCGAAAGGTCCGCCAGAGGCTGGAACATGCGGGCCGCTTCAGGGTCGGCGCGTTCCGCCCAAGGATCGGTCTGGTAGACCGATTGCGAGACATCGAAGCGTTCGACAAGTGCCTTGCGTTCGGCCTCGTCAGAGAGGACGTCCTTGACCCATTCGAGCCCGACCTTCGCCACCCACTTGTAGGGCCGGTCGAGGTACTTGGCGTTTTCCCGATAGAGCTGGACGAAGGCCACGGTCCACTCGATCGCCGCTTCTTCGGAGGTCACATCGACCAGGCGTTCGGTCTCTTTCACGTCCATGCCCGCAGCGCCCGCGACGCCGACCTGGTATCCGCTGTCCACGCAAATGATGCCCACGTCCTTGCAGGTCGCCTCGGCGCAGTTGCGGGGACAGCCGGACACCCCCAGCTTGACCTTGTGCGGTGTCCACGACCCCCAGAGCCGTTTCTCCAGCTGGATGCCCAGCCCTGTGGAATCCTGCGTGCCGAACCGGCACCAGTCCGAGCCGACACAGGTCTTCACGGTGCGAAGGCCCTTGGTGTAGGCGTGTCCCGAAACCATGCCCGCGCCGTTCAGGTCGGCCCAGATCGCGGGCAGGTCTTCTTTCTTGACGCCCAGCAGGTCGATCCGCTGGCCACCCGTCACCTTGACCGTCGCGTCATACTTCTTGGCGGCCTCGGCGATGGCGATCAGTTCCTCCGGCGTGGTCATCCCGCCCCACATCCGTGGCATGACGGAATAGGTGCCGTCCTTCTGGATGTTGGCGTGGTTGCGTTCGTTGACGAAGCGCGACTGCGGATCGTCGTGGTAGTCCAGCGGCCAGTCCGCCAGCAGGTAGAAGTTCACCGCCGGACGGCAGACGTGACAGCCGTTGACCGTTTTCCAGCCGAGTTCCTGCCAGACCGCCTCCTGCGACTTGAGTTCCTGGCTCTTTATCAGTCGGCGCACGTCTTCGTGGCTGAGCTCGCAACAGGTGCAGATCGGTTGCGCGGCGGGTTTCTCGAAGGCGTCGCCCAGCGAAACCTCCAGCAGTTGCTCCACCAGGCCGGTGCATGTCCCGCAGGAGGCCGAGGCCTTCGTCACGGCGCGCAGGGCGCCCAGATCGGTTGCGCCGCCTTCGATGGCGTCGACGATGGTGCCTTTGCAAACGCCGTTGCAGCCGCAGATTTCCGCATCAAGCGGCAAGGCTGCAACGGCTGAGAGAGGGTCCGCGGAGCCGCCTCCCTGGTAGGCGGGTCCGAAGATCAGCGTGTCGCGCATGTCGGACACGTCGGTGCCGTCCTTGATCAGCCCGAAGAACCAGTTCGCATCGCCGGTGTCGCCGTACATCACCGCGCCGATCAGCCTGTCGTCCTCGATCACCAGCCGCTTGTAGATACCCCGGGCCGGGTCGCGATAAACGATGTCCTCGCGGCCGTCGCCCTCGGCGAAGTCGCCGGCGCTGAACAGGTCGCAGCCGGTCACTTTCAGCTTGGTGGACAGCTCTTTCATGACGAAGGCGGCGTCCGTGCCGGTCAGCGTGGCCGCCAGCACCTTCGCCTGATCGTAAAGCGGCGCGACCAAACCGAAGAGGTTGCCTTCGAATTCCACGCATTCGCCCAAGGCATAGACGTCCGGGTCCGAGGTGCGCATCTGCGCATCGACCTTGATCGCCCGCCCGCAGTCCAGGCCTGAGTCCCTGGCCAGCGTCACCGCCGGGCGGATGCCCACCGCCATGACGACGATGTCGGCGTCCAGAACGGTTCCGTCGGCGAGGTTGACGCGCTCGACCTTGCCGTCGCCCACGATCTCCTCCGTGGAGGCTTCGAGGATCACGTTGATGCCGCGCTTCTCCAGGTCTTTCTTCAGCAGGTAGCCCGCGGCGGCGTCGAGCTGCCGCTCCATCAGGTGAGAGGCGATGTGGAGGACGGTCACATCCATCCCGCGCAGGCGCAGGCCAGCCGCCGCTTCCAGACCCAGCAGTCCGCCGCCGATCACCACGGCCTTTGCGCCCGGCGTGGCCGAGACGTCGATCATCGCGTTGGTGTCTTCGAGGTCGCGATAGGCGACCACGCCCGGCAGATCGTGCCCGGGCAGGGGAATGATGAACGGCGCCGATCCGGTTCCGAAGATCAGCGTGTCATAGGGCACTTCGCCCTTCTCGCCGACGACGACCTTGCGGTCGCGGTCGACCTTCAGGACCTTCTCGCCGAACCGGCAGCGCACGTTGTTCGTGGCGTACCAGTCGTCGTCGTGGGTGACGATCTCTTCAAAGCTCTTCTCGCCCGACAGCACGGGCGACAGCATGATGCGGTTGTAGTTGCCACGCGGTTCTGCGTTGAACAGAGTGATCTCGAAGGCGCCGGGGGCTGTCTCCAGCAGGTGTTCCAGCGCCCGGCCCGAGGCCATGCCGGCCCCGATGACGACCAGTTTCCGTGTCATCTCGCTTTCCTCTCTCACACGTACCAAGCGACGACGTGGCTGACCGTGCCGTCCTTGTGGATCGGCAGGGCAACCATGGTGTCGTAGCCCGCAGTCAGGGCAGGCATTCCGCTTTCGACGACCGGCACACCCGTACCCAGCGCACGTCCGATCAGCCCGTGCCACGCCTTGATCCGTTTCTCGGGCTCGGCCTCTCCGGTCCAGAGCGCGCCTTCGCGGGCACAGATGCCGTCGGCCAACACCGCCGATGGTTCGGCGCCCACACGCTCGGCGCGGGCGTCCCACATCTCGAAACGATGAGCGATGGGCGTGCCGCGGGCGGACAGCAGGGTCAGAACATAGGTGACGCCCCCGGGGACGGAGATCGGCAGCCCGAGACCTGTCGTCAGACCGGCCTTGCCCGCGCTGTCGGCGCGGATGAACCGGTAGCCGGAGCCCAGGTCACGGAACAGCATCGGCGCCTGGGCCGACCAGACGCCGCCCGGCAGGCCCTGTCCCTTTGGAAAGTGCGTGTGCTGGGATACCCACTCGAAATGCCGGGCGGCGCCGTAGTAGCCGTCGTCCAGCATGAGCAAGCCGTCCTGTTCCGCCCAGATCTCGATGGCGCCGGTGCGGTTCTCGTCGTCGCCGCACAGCACGACCAGAACGGCCTTCAGCTCTTTTCTGGCAAAGACCGGGATCGCCACGGCGGCGGTCAGGCCCGCTTCGGCCGCGGCCTCGGTGCGCTTGAAATACGATCCGTCGAAGCCTTTCAGCACGACGGGGCGTTGCTCGGCCCATGCCTTGCCGGGGAGACCTTCTCCCTTGGCAAAACTGGTCCGGCGCGAGGCTTCCTCGAACTCGGCCAGGTCGCCGTAGCTGCCCGCCGCCAGTTCCAGAATGCCGTCCTTCGGCACCCATACTTCGGTGACCTGTATGAACGGTTTGACGTCTGCTTCCACGATGGTGTCCATGTGACCGGCTCCTTTCCGGTTCCGGCCCGCGCTGGGCCGTGCTGTTCTGTCGGTTCAGGATCTCCCCGGGCCGTCACGTCCGGCCCGGAAAGGGCTGCCCTTTCAGGCGGCCTCCCGGTTCTTTTCCGGCTTCCCCTCGGATTTCGCTTCGGTCTTGCCCTGCTTGCCGTGCTCGTATTCCTCCAGGAAATTCAGCACCTGTTCGCGGTAAAGGTAGTAATCCGGGTGCTCCAGCAGCGCCTTGCGCGTGCGCGGACGGGGAAGGTCCACGTCGACGATCTTGCCGATGGTCGCCTGTGGCCCGTTGGTCATCATGACCACGCGGTCGGCCAGCAGGATCGCCTCGTCCACGTCGTGCGTCACGCAGACGGCGGTGACCTTCGTGCGGTCCCAGACCTCCATCAGCACTTCCTGCAATTCCCAGCGGGTGAGGCTGTCGAGCATCCCGAAGGGTTCGTCCAGCAGCAGGAGTTTGGGCGAGAGCGCAAAGGCGCGTGCGATGCCGACCCGCTGCTTCATGCCGTTCGACATGTCGGCGGTGGACCGGTCCATCGCGTCGCCAAGACCCACGCGTTCGAGGTAGTATTCCACCACGTCCTGCCGTTCGGCCTGCGACGCCTTGGGATAGACCTTGTCCACGCCGATGGCGCAATTCTCTCGCGCGGTCAGCCAGGGGAAGAGGTTTGGCGACTGGAACACCACGGCGCGTTCGGGATCGGCGCCGCGTACCTCGTAGCCGTCGAGCTTGATGACCCCTTTCGAGATCGGGTTCAGCCCGGCCGCCATGGTCAGCACCGTCGATTTGCCACAGCCCGAATGCCCGATGAGAGAGACGAACTCGCCCTTGTTGAGCTTCAGGTTGAAGTCCTCGACCACGGTCAGCGGACCCTTGGGCGTGGGATAGATCTTGTGAAGCTGCGAGAAGTCCAGGTAACGCTCCTCGATCCCGGAGGCCGCTGCCTCCTTGACCGCCGCCGGGACGGAGTGGATCGGCGTGACGTTCGGCAGGATGCGCGTGCCTTCGGTCTTCGCCTCGATGCCCACGTCCATCAGGTAGTTGGTGACGGCAAGGCGCAGCGCCTTGAAACCTTCGTGGTGGTTCATCTCGCCCCGGTCGCGCGGACGCGGGATATCGACCTTGAACTCT
Source organism: Sagittula stellata E-37 (assembly GCF_039724765.1). NCBI lineage: Bacteria > Pseudomonadati > Pseudomonadota > Alphaproteobacteria > Rhodobacterales > Roseobacteraceae > Sagittula > Sagittula stellata. The sequence continues at coordinate 1,831,911 of NZ_CP155729.1, forward strand.
TCGCCCAGCGTGCCATCGGGGTTCAGCGCGATGATCCGGTCGGCCAGCAGGATCGCCTCGTCCACATCGTTGGTGATAAGCACGCAAGTCTGCTTTTCCTCCTGCCAGATCGCTTCGATCTCGTCGGCGAGGTTGGCGCGGGTCAGGGCGTCGAGCGCCGAAAGCGGCTCGTCCAGCAGCAGCACTTCCGGGTTCATCGCCAGCGCACGCGCCACGTTCACCCGTTGCCGCATCCCGCCGGACAACTCTGCCGGGCGGCGGCTGACAGCGTGGGACAGGCCGACCATCTTGATGTAGTGCGCGACCTTCTTCGCCTTCTCGGCCTTGGGCATCGACGGGAACACGCTGTCGAGCGCCAGACGCACGTTGCCCTCCACCGTGAGCCACGGCATCAGCGAGTAACTCTGGAAGATCACGCCGCGTTCGGGGCCGGGGCCGTCGATCGGTTTTCCCTTGAAGGCGACTTCGCCCTTCGTGGGTTTCTCCAGCCCGGCCATCAGGTTGATCAGCGTGGTCTTGCCGGATCCGGAGAAGCCCAGCAGGACCAGGAATTCGCCTTCTTCCACCTTCAGGTCGATGCCGTTCAGGACATGCGTGGCCGTCGCGCCCTGGCCGTAGCTCTTGGAGACATTCTTGAACTCTAGGATACCCATGCCGATCACCGCTGGTTCGTGAAGGTAAAGAGGGACTGCAGGGCGTACATCACGCGATCCAGCAGGAAGCCGATGATCCCGATGGTGAAGACCGCGACCATGATCTTGGCGAGCGAGGAGGAAGACCCGTTCTGGAACTCGTCCCAGACGAACTTGCCGAGGCCTGGGTTCTGCGCCAGCATCTCGGCGGCGATCAGCACCATCCAGCCCACACCGAGCGACAGGCGCAGGCCCGTGAAGATCAGCGGCAGGGCAGACGGCAGGACCAGCTTGGTGATCTTGGTCCAGGTGTTCATCTTCAGCACCTTGGAGACGTTCACCAGGTCCTTGTCGATCGACGCGACGCCCAGCGAAGTGTTGATGAGCGTGGGCCAGAGCGAGCACAGCGTCACGGTCACGGCAGAGATGATGAACGACTTGGCGAACAGCCCGCCATCGTTCGCGGCGGCGGCAGATACGATCATCGTGACGATGGGCAGCCAGGCCAGTGGTGAGACCGGCTTGAAAATCTGCACCAGCGGGTTGATCGCGGCATTGGCGGTGGGCGACAGACCGGCAAGGATGCCCAGCGGTACGGCGACCAGCGTCGCCAGAACGAAGCCGAAGAACACCGTCTGGATGGAGGTCCAGATCTGCTGGTAATAGGACGGCGCGCCGGTATAGGCCACGTCCTTGACCTTTTCGGGTTCACCGGCGTCGATGAACTTCTGGTTGCGCTTTTCGACCATCGCCTCGAACTTTGCCTGCTTCTCCGCCTTGGCGATGGCGTCTTCGTGCAGGTTCACGGCCTCTTCCCAGACCTGTCCCGGTCCCGGCACTGCGCCCAGCGATGTCTGTACCTGCGGCGCCAGCACGGCCCAGAGTGCGAGGAAGGCGGCGATGGCAAGGATCGGCACGACCAGCAGCCGCCAGATCTCTTTCATCTGGGTCCGCGGGTTGTCGCCGGCGGCAGCCTTGATCACGGGGGTCACCCACGACAGGCCCAGCACTTGAAACCACTTGTCGGCCTTGTTGATGCGGGTAAACAGACGGGCGCGCCGGGCTTCCCGGGTGGCGTCATCGGTGAAGTTCGGATCGACGGTCGTCATGTCTTCGGGTCCTCGTTGCGCGCAGGCAAAAGGCCGCGCGGTGCTTGGAGTGGCTGCGGAAGAGGGCAGGGACGCCGTGTCCGCGGATCATGGGAAAGGCGGCATTCAGGGGGGGCGCACCGGCGAAGCCACGGGTGGGCTCATCCGGTGCGGAACGTGGTTTGCGCCCGTACATCGACCGGGCGCAGGGGGGACAGATCATCCCTTGACCTCGGTCCCGACGACGGTCTGCTCGCCCTTTAGACCGATCGGCAGGCTTTCGAGATACGCGTTGGGCGCTTTGCCATCGTAGGCGATACCGTCGATGATATCCTCGGCCGGGGTCGGCTCTTTGTAGCCGTCGGTGTCCCAGGGGAAATCGGCTTCGTTGGCGAGGCCCTCGTCGACGAGCAGACGCGCGGCTTCGAGGTAGATCTCCGGCTTGTAGACCGACTTGGCCACCTCGTCGTACCAGCTGTCGGGCTGCGCCTCGGCGATCTGACCCCAGCGGCGCATCTGGGTCAGATACCAGACCGCGTCCGAGTAGTAAGGGTAGGTGGCGTTGTAGCGGAAGAACACGTTGAAGTCGGGAACCTCGCGCTTGTCGCCCTTCTCGTACTCGAAGGTGCCGGTCATGGAGTTCGCGATCACCTCGGCGTCGGCACCCACGTATTCCGGCTGCGACAGGATCTCGACCGCTTCCATGCGGTTGGCGTTGTCGTTCTCGTCCAGCCACATGGCCGCGCGGATCAGTGCCTTCACCACAGCGAGCGTGGTGTTCGGGTTTTCCTCGGCGAATTCGGCGGTGATGCCAAAGACCTTCTCCGGGTTGTTCTTCCACAGCTCGTAGTCGGTGATGACCGGTACGCCGATGCCCTTGAACACGGCAGCCTGGTTCCACGGCTCGCCCACGCAGTAGCCGTAGATCGTGCCGGCTTCGAGCGTGGCAGGCATCTGCGGCGGCGGGGTCACTGACAGCAGCACGTCCGCACCGATCTGGCCGGTGATGTTCTCGGGGGAGTAGTACCCCGGGTGCAGACCGCCTGCGGCCAGCCAGTAGCGCAGTTCGTAGTTGTGCGTGGAGACCGGGAACACCATGCCCATGTTGAAGGGCTTGCCCTCGGACTTGTACTTCTCGACCACCGGGGCCAGCGCCGAGGCCGAGATCGGGTGCTGTGGCAGTCCGTCGGCATTGGTCGGGATGTTGGGCTTCATCTCTTCCCATACGGCATTCGACACGGTGATGCCGTTGCCGTTGAGGTCCATGGAGAAGGGCGTGATGATGTGCGCCTCGGTGCCGTAGCCGATGGTCGCGGCGAGCGGCTGACCGGCCAGCATGTGTGCGCCGTCAAGTTGTCCACCGATGACGCCGTCCAGCAGGACCTTCCAGTTCGCTTGCGCTTCGAGCGTGACAAACAACCCTTCATCTAGGAAGTATCCCTGCTCGTAGGCGACGGCCAGCGGCGCCATGTCGGTGAGCTTGATGAACCCGAAGGTCAGTTCGTCCTTCTCAAGGTCCAGTTCGGCCAATGCCGGGCTGACCAGTGCGGTCGAGGCGGCGAGCGCTGCGAGGAATGTCTTCATGGTGCATCGTCCCTTTCGTGTTGGGTCATCCGCGCCGAAGCACGGGGCAAAAACAAAAAAACACCGCAGACACGTCCGGCCTCGGGAGGAGGAGAAGCCGAAAGTGAGCTGCGGTGCTCGGTGGTATCCCGATCATCGGGAGATAATTTCGTGCAAGCCCGCTCCATTGCGGCCTTGCTCTTTCAGTTGTCCGATTTGGGATTCAGCAATCAAGTCTTTTTGCTGCGATGCGGCGGTTGCGGGTCTTATTGTTCACTTCCGGCGCATGTTTTTGCCGAATTTGGCGGCGCTACTCGGCCAGAGGATCAAAAATGCGCCCGTCGAAGAACGTGTCCGGCAGCAGAGTGACGCGGCCCGACTGTGCCGCAACGGCCGTCTGGTGACGAATCGATCCTTCGAGCTTTTCCGACGCGCCCGGCATATCTGCGCCGCAGTCCTTGAGCTGAGCACGGTAGATATCGCTGCGGAAGACCTTCGCCGAGGCTGCTGTGGCCGCGGCGACTTCAAGCCCGCTGCGCAGCGCGAGGCCGCGGCCGATCCACCTCGCCTGGCTCCGCCATGGGAAGGTTGCGGCGCCTTCGTGGAACTCGACGAAATGCGGAACCTCTCGCTGTTCGCCGTGTCCCGAGATCGTCAGCCGCCCGGACAGTGCACGGTCGATCAATTCGGACGGGAGGTCCAGATAGGCCGGGCGCGACAGGATTTCCGAAGCGGACATCCGGTGTTCCGGATCCTTCAGCCACCGGCCTGCCTGCCAGACAGCCCGCATGAGACGTCCCAGCAGATGCGGTTCGGTCTCTGCCCAGTCCGTGCGGACGGCCAGCACCTTTTCCGGCGCAAAGGCCCAGATCGCGTTGCCCGGGAGGAGCAGCGCGCCCGCGCCTTCCTCGACCGCCAGCGAGCCCCATGGCTCGCCCACGCAAAAGGCGTCCACGTCGCCATCGGCGAGGGCCTGCGCCATGAGCGGCGGCGGGACCGTGCGCACCTCGTAGTCTATGGGCGCCAGCGCCGTCGCCTCGATCCAGTAGTCGAGCAACGAGCGGTGCATCGAGAAGGGGAACGGCACGCCGAACACCAGCTTGCCATCGACCGCACCCGCCAAGGCCTCGGCGGCGGCGGACGGATCGCGGAAATCGAAGATGTAGCCTTTCGCGCGCATTCGCTCTTCGAGCGCGCGGCTGACACCGATCACGTTGCCGTTGACCGACAGGATTGAAACCGCCGAGATGTCCTGCCGGACGCCCCCCAACCCCAGCGCCATGGCGACCGGCACCGGCGACAGAAGCTGTGCCGCATCGACCCGGCCAAAGGCCAGCATGTCCCGGACGGAGGACCACGACGGCGCGCGCACGAGGTCGAGAGCGATACCCTCCGCATCGGCAAAGCCCATCTCGTTGGCAAGGATCAGCGGTGCCGCGTCCACCAGCGGCACATAGGCGACCGGAACGTTCACGATCTTCATCCCAAGAGCCCCGCCGTCGTCACGATGGCCTCGGCCACCTCCGCCACACGGCGCCCCTGGTCCATCGCCGCTTTCCGCAGAAGCGCGTAGGCCTCTTCCTCGCCCACGCCACGCGCCTTCATCAGCAGGCCCTTGGCGCGGTCGATGACCTTGCGTTCCTCCAACGCGCGGCGCGTCTCGACCAGTTCCCGGCGCATCCGCTGGACCATCTGGAACCGGGCTATGGCGGCGTCGAGCACGGGTTTGAGGCGCTCTGGCTGCAACCCGTCCACCACGTAGGCGGACAGCCCCGCTTCGATCGCGGTCCGCGCCAGTCCGCCCGCGGCGCCCGAAACGAACATCGCGACGGGGCGTTCCAGTGGGCCGGACGCCAGCGTGAGTTCCTCCAGCATGTCGCGGGTCGGGTTGTCGACGTCGATCAGGACCACGTCCGGCGCAAGTGCGGCGATGCGGCGTGCCAGAGACGCCACGTTCCCGATGACATGGACGTCGAAGTCACCCGAGCCCTGAAGCGCATCGACAATGGCGATGGCGCGATCCCGGTCGGCCTCGACGACGACGATGGTCAGACGATCACTCATGGTTCCTTTGTGCCCGATGCGCGGCGGGGCACAAGGTGGATGTCAAGACGCGCTGCCTCGTTGCGCGGCAGGTGCCTGCAAATTGGGCATCAGGCCGCGCCGGATGGTCCCACGGGGACGATATGGTTGTCCCAGGCGACCTTGTGCATCTGCAGCGTCGACGCGTCGGTTCCGATGGCATGGAAGCCGCCGGTGCCTGTCGACGCGACAAAGCCGTCTCCAAGGGGGGCCAGCCCGCAGACATCCGCCAGCGCGATCTCTGTCCGGAATGCGCCGTCCTGCGCGTCGAAAACCTGAACGCGGCCCCCTCTGGGAGAGGTGATTGCCACGGCGGTTCCGTCGCCGCTGAAGGACACGCTGCCCGCATAGCCCTGCATTACGGTATGTGATGGCTCCGGGGCCTTTGCCCAGACCGGCGCCGCGCCGCGACGGTGCAGCATCAAGAGGGCCGGCGCGGCGGACAGTTCGCCCTGCCACTGCAGGGCCAGCGCAACCTGTCGCGTTCCATGCACCGCGAGATGGCGCATGGAATTCTTGTGCTCGACCGCAGGCGGCTCGACCGTGTCCAGAACGGTGCCGTCGAGCGTAGTGTAGGTCAGGTTCGGCGCCATGAAGGGGATGTTCAGCTTGGCGCGCCCCGCGTCCGGGTGCGTTTCGATCCCGCCATTGGCAATGACCAGTGACCGACCGTCGGGCATCAGGCGAAGCTCATGCGGTCCGGTCCCGCCGGAAGGGAACTCGCCAAGACGCCGGTAACCGCCGGACACATCCCAGATGCCGATCATGCCTGCTGCGTGTTCGAAATCGTTCTCGGTGGTAAACAGCAAAGCACCGTCCGCCGAGAACGCTCCGTGGCCATAGAAATGGCGTCCGGCTGGGGCCGTCAGTTCGGCCTTCACCTTGCCGGTGAGGCAGTCCAGCACGACGGCGTATGTGCCGGGGCGTCTTGCAAAGGCCACAGCTTCGGCCCGTTCGGGATGGGCGGCGGCAGCGTGCCCGCGTGCCGGCAAAGGCAAGTCGAACAGGCTGGCGCCTGTGGCCGACACGCCATGCAGCGCATAGGACCCTGTGGGCGTCCGGGCCGCGGCGAGGAAGGCAGGCCCGCCCACATCGGCCCAGCCGCGCATCGGCCAGAGACCGGCGGCGGCCAGCCCTCCGATCATGCCCCTGCGTGAAAGCATGGCTCAGTCTCCGTCCTGGGAATTGAAACCGGCGGAAAGACCCAGTTCCGGGCCAAGCTCCGACGCGATAACGTTGCGGATCGTGTCGATCTTTTGCTGGAGGATCTCGACCCTGAAACGGCCCATCGGCGTGTCGACGCCCGCGAAGACCGGGCTGTCCTGTGCCTCCACTTCGGCGAAGGCCGCGTCGTAAGCGTCAGAGATTTCGGTGCGTACCTTTTCGGGCGCGTCCTGTGCCAGTGCCAGCGCCAGTTCTTCCGTCGCTTCCAGCGACAGGCGGACATGCCGCAGCGACCGCTCCGACCGATATGCCTCGGCCCGTTTGGGGCGCGGTCGCTCGAAGGTTCCGAGCGGGCGTCCCAACCGCGTGTCGGAGGTGAACTGCAATCCGCTGGTCAAGGTGGTGTAGAGCGCCTGCAACGCCTCTTCCTCGGTGCGATAGCGCCCGTCCGGTCCGATCTCTGCCTCGGTGAAAGCGTCTGAGAAGTCTGTTCGCCAGTCGTCGAGAATGGCGTCGGAAATGTCCGAGATGTCGCGTGTTACCGCCTGAACCAGTGCGCAGCCGTAGTCGCCGGCATCCGTGAACTGCGGATCGAACAGCAGGAACTCCATCGCGTAGAAACCGCGCGCTGCGATCGACACATGCGTGAAGGCGTCCGCCGTTTCGACGGCGGCGTCCTCGTCGGCGATCAGCGTGGCCAGTGTCTTCGGGGTGAAGCCGCGGGTGTCGGGCCAGAACGCCAGCGCAAACGCCCGGTCGCCGGTTTCGGTCGGCCCAAGACGCAGGTGGCTGACCCGGACCCACGCATCGAAGGCTTCGGACCATGCGCTTCTGAGCGCCGCGCTGTCCGGTGTGCAGTCAGTCTGCGCAACGGTTTCGAGCGCGTCGGCCTTTTCGGCCAGACGTTCGAAGCCGGGAATGACCTCCGTTGCGACGATCTCCGACGGGGTGGGGTTGGCCAGCGCCGCGCCGGCGCAAAGGCAGAGCAGGGCAGACAGGGCAGGGCGACAGGGCATCAAAGGCTCTCCAGGTATTTCAGCAGGGCGGCACGGTCCGGCGGCGGCATGTTCACGACCGAGTCCCGCTGGGCCTGTGCCTCGCCATCATGCCAAAGCACCGCCTCAAGGACGGAGCGTGCCCGCCCGTCATGCAGGAAATAGGTATGCCCGGAAACCTGTTCGGTCAAACCGATCCCCCAAAGCGGCGCGGTGCGCCATTCCTGTCCGCTCGCGCGCGCCTCGGGCCGGTTGTCCGCCAATCCCGGTCCCATGTCGTGCAGAAGAAGGTCGGTGAACGGCCAGATCAACTGGAAGGACTGTTCGGGCCGATCTTCCAGCCGGTGTGTCACGAAGGACGGCGTGTGGCAGGCATTGCAGCCCGTCTCGAAGAACACCTGCTTGCCGCGCAACACCTCGGGGTCGCCTGCGTTGCGGCGGGCGGGCACGGCCAGGTTGCGGCTGTAGAAGGCCACGAGGTCCAGGCCTTCTGCGTCGATCTCGAACCCGCGTTCGTCGGTGTCGCCGTGGGCGGCGGCCAGGCAATCGACCTGAGCCTCAGTGCACTCTCCGGCCCCTGCATCGAACAGAGGGTTGGAAATGCCGATGTCCCCGGCGAAGGCTGCGGCCGACTGTTGACGTATGGTGGGCGCCCCAGCCTTCAGCCCGAAGCGGCCCAGCATGGGCTGGTTGTACTCGGCCGACCAGACAATCTGCGCCCGGCCGGAAACGCCGTCGCCATCGCTGTCGTCCGGGTCGGCGTTTGCAAGTATATCCTCCGCCGGGATCGCTTCCAGCAGGCCAAGGCCGATCATCTGAGGCGCCACGCGGGGCGACAGCATCGCGCCCTCTGCCAGCGGGCCATAGCCGAGATCCGCGGCGCGATAGGTCGGCACACGCAGGGACGCGACCTCTCCGCCGGATAGCTGAACCTCCTCTTCCTCGTAGCTGATGTCGAGGCGGTATTCGGCGGCGTGACCGGGGAGGGCGAAGTCCTGAAGTTGCAGACCATAGACCGGATCGGCCTTCGTCGGCAGGTATTCGGCGATCTCGTCGAAGACGTCGTCGGCGGTGCCGGGCACAGAGACGCGCAGGAACATCGACACGGCGGTGTCATCCGAACCTTCCGGCGGATGCCCGCGCCCGTCCTTCAGGTGGCAGCGCTGGCAGGAGCGGGCGTTGTAGAGCGGGCCAAGACCGTCGGAGGCAAGCGTGGACGACGGCGCGGAGACCCAGACCTTCTTGAACAGCCCGTTGCCAACCTTGAAGTCGAGCTCGCGTTCGAAGGAAATGTTGCCAGAGGGCTGGGAGAAGGCATCCGCAGTGGGAATGACGCGGACCGTCGCCGCACCACCCGGGTTGGCTTCGAAGCCTTGCGGCGTCTCGAACTGGTCCGGAGCTGCCGTCGCCGCTGCAATGCGCTCGCGCTCTGCGTCCGTTCGCGGCACGACATTCAGATGGACGTCCGAAAGATCCTGCGCCGCCGCGACGCCGCCCAGTGCCACGAGGGCGGCGGTGGCCACCCAAACTGATTTCGACCTGCTTGTGCTCATGCCCGTCTTCTCCGCTGGCTGGGCCGCGAAACCGGGCCCTGGCGTTGGTTCCCGGCCCGCGACACGGGCAGGCCGGGGATATCCCGTGCCGGTCCGGCACCCATTCCGGACCGGCAAAGGCTTCGGCGTCTTACTGGAAGACAGCCGAAGGATTGTCGAGGCTGTCGGAGCCTTCGAAGTCGATGCTGTCCACCGAGAGGGCGGAGACCACGCGCTCGATGCTGCGGGTCTGGTCGACCAGCGCATCGACGCCGCCCATGATCAGCGCCTCGCCTTCCGCGTTGCCGCGTTCCAGCATCATGTCGTAGGAGAACCCGTCCTCGGCCGCCGCGACGATGGCGCCCAGGTTTTCCATCGTGGTATGCAGCTTCGCCTTCATTTCCTCGTCGAGGGCGGGATCGGCCTCTGCCACCAGGTCGCTGAGCGAAGCGCCAGTCACTTCTGTGCCATCGACCCGCGTGTAGCTGCCGAGGTAGACGTTCTGCACACCCTTGCCATCATAGAAATGGGAGTTGTGCGTGTTGTCGGAGAAGCAGTCGTGCTCTTCCTCGGGATCGTTCAGCATGAGGCCCAGACGCATCCGCTCACCGGCCTGTTCGCCGTAGGAGAGCGACCCCATGCCGGTCAGCATCGCGACGATCCCGGCATCTTCGTCTTCCATGAGCGCGTCACGGGCGGCTCCGCCCTCTTGCCACTGGGCGGCCATCCATTCGAGGTCGCTCACCAGAAGTTCGGTCGCGGCCTGGAGATACTCGGCGCGGCGGTCGCAATTGCCGTTGGTGCAGGCGTCACCCGACGCGTAGTCGGCGAAGGACCGGTCGCCGGCTCCGGCGTCCGTGCCGTTCAGGTCCTGGCCCCAGAGCAGGAACTCGATGGCGTGATAGCCGGAGGCGACGTTCGCCTCCACGCCGTCCGCCTCGTGCAGGGTTTCCGCGATCAGCTCGGGCGTGATCTCGGAGGCGTCGATCTCTTCGCCTGACAGCGTGAAGGACGGGGTCGCGATGACGTTCAGGCCGGCGAACTGGTTCTCGTCGGACGGTCCGCCGTAGGAGGCGTCGACATAGTCGATCAGGCCTTCGTCCAGCGGCCAGGCGTTCACCTTGCCTTCCCAGTCGTCCACGATGGCATTGCCGAAGCGGAAGACCTCGGTCTGCTGATAGGGGACACGGGCGGCAAGCCACGCGTCTCGGGCGGCGGCGAGCGTGTCTTCCGAAGGGTTGGCAATCAGCGCGTCGACGGCCTTTTGCAGCGCCTTGGCAGTGGTCAGGCTGTCCTCGTAACCGGCTTGCGCAATGTCGGCGTAGGTGTCCAGCACCTCAGCGCTGTCCGCTGCGAAGAGCGGTGCTGCACAAAGCGACATCGCGGCGGCGGTGGTCGTCAAGGTCTTCATGGTGTCCCTCCATATCTCCTGTTGCCAGAGCTTCCTGAGGTTTTGAGTCGGAAATGTCAATCCTGACTGATTAACTTGGAATATGTATCGGGGAGGCATGTTCATGTAACGGGCGGGTCGGCCCGCCCGAGGCGCGCCGACCCGCGGGGGTTCCACCCCCGCACCCCCGAGGTTTTTTCGCCAAGACGAAGGGGCAAGCGCGTGCGGTTCAGTGGGTGGTCCAGGCGACACGGAAACGGGCGCCGGTCGGGGACGGGATGTAAACGATACTGCCGCGGTGCGCTGCAAGGATGTTGGCGGCGACGGCGAGGCCCATACCGGTGCCGCCGCGGTCGCGGCGTGTCGTGAAGAAGGGATCGAAGATGCGCGCGGCGTTGCCTTCGGAAATGCCGGAACCGTTGTCCTGCACGTCGAGCGTGGTTTTCCCGGCAGCCTGCGTGGCGGTGACGGTGACGCGTGTGGCGCCATGTTCCACGGCGTTGTTGAGCAGTTGGTCGAGGACCACCGCAACGCCTTCGCGGCCCATGGGCAGTGCAGTGTGGCGCCCGTCGAGGTCGAGCCTCAGGGCCGGATGGGCAGCGGTGAGATCGGGTGCCAGCCGGTCCAGAGTGGTGCTGCCGAGGTAGCGGACCTCGCGCGCCTGCGCCGCGCGGCGCAGGGCGGCGAGCCGTGTCTCTATCTGCAGGCGCGCGGTGTCGATCCTTGCGAGCAGGCGATGCTCTTCGTCCGAAAGCGCCGCAGTGTCTTGCATCAGCTCAACGGCCGCGCGGATCGCGGAGACCGGGGTCTTCATCTCGTGCGTCACGTGGTCGGTGTAGGCGCGGACCGTCGTTTCACGGTCGCGCAACGCCTCTGCCATGGCGATCACGCGTTGGGCGGTGGCGTGGGTTTCGCGAGTGCCGTAGTGCCGGGGGACCTCAGCCGTGCCTTCCGCCATGGCGTAGGTTTCCAGCGCGCGGATCGGGCGCAGCAGCAGGCGGACGAGCAGCCAGCCCACGACCGCAGTCACCGCCGCGATCAGGGAGCCGAGCAGCACTGCCGCCTCGCGGTAGCCGATCTCGGGGCCGAGGTAGCGGAAAACCACGAGGCCGCCCAGGGAGAGCGCGAGGGTCCCGGCCAGCGCGCCGCCCAGCACCAGCCCCAGGGACGGGCGCCAGCGGCGGGTCATTCCGGCTCCGCGGTGCAGGGTCCAAGGCGCATGCCCTGCGCATGCACCGTTTCGATGGCGTCCGGGATGCCAGCATCTGCCAGCTTCCGGCGCAGGTTGCGCAGGTGGCTGTCCATGGTGCGGTCGGATTGCTGGGCGCCTGCGCCCCAGACCGCGGCGGCAAGTTCCGCGCGGGTGAAAAGGCGCCCCGGCGCGCCGATCAGCGTGTCGAGCATCTGGAATTCCGTACCGGTCAGCGCCACCGGCTGTCCGGCCGCGCGACAGAGGCGGGCCTCCCGGTCGAGCGTCAGCGCGCCATGGCCGCGGGTGTCGTCGCGCGCGGGTGTGCCGGACCGCCTGAGGATCGCGGCGACGCGGGCCACCACTTCGCGCGGGCTGAAGGGTTTGGTGACATAGTCGTCGGCGCCCATCTCCAGACCCACGATGCGGTCGACCTCGTCGTCGCGGGCGGTGAGAAACAGAACCGGCACGTCGGAGCGGGCACGCAGGCGACGGCAGACCTCGAAGCCGTCCATTTCCGGCAGACCGATATCCAGCACGATCAGGTCCGGTGTCTCGCGCATGGCGTGGGTGAGGGCCATGGCGCCGTCGGCGGCGCAGATCACGCTGTGCCCGGCGCGTTCGAGCGCAAGGCGCAGGAGGTCGCGCAGGCTGGGGTCGTCGTCGACAATCAGGATCTTCATCGGGTCTTGGGCTCCGCTTCGACGGGACCATATCCGCCGACGCGCGCCTTGCGGAACCCCCATTCCTGCCAGTGGGCAATCCGGGGTTCTTCAAGCGTGCAGCCCGACCGGGACAGGACCCCCACCCGGTACGGCCTGTCCGAAATGGCGCGGTTGTAGGCGTTCTGTGCCATCGGGCCGAGGCCGCATATGTAGGTGTAGTCGACCTCGCTGTTGGCCGGGGCGCTCAGGTTGGTGGCGGCGATCTTCTCGGCGACGTTCACGAAGCAGGAGGCGTAGAGCGTGGCAAGTCCCAGCAATGCACCGCGCACCAGGAGCCAGCGGTTGCCGTGGCCACGCATGACCTGCCAGAGGGCGAGGGTCAGCGTCATGGCGACAAGCGCCATCCAGACCATCGCATGCACGCGCAGGTAGGTCAGCCCGTACACCTCGACATAGAGGTCCAGCCGCAGCATGGCTGCTCCGCAGAGCACCACATTCTGCAGCAGCCACAGCAGAAGGAGTGGGCGGACTGCGCGGTGTTCATGGAGGAAGGGGCGCGCGGCGAGACCGAAGGCCCCGGCGAGCAGCGCCGTCGCCAGAAGCGGGTAGGCGCCGCGATGCGCGTATTCGGCGTAGGTCATCCCCTCTGGCAGCGCTGCGCCCCCCAGCAGGATCGCCGCATCCATCACCGTCTGCACGGCGATCAGCGCGTTGAAGATCACAAGTGCCCGCAAAACCGCTGTGCGGGTCAGGCCGAGACGCGCACCGGACATGGCAAGTGGTTGCGGCAGGGTCATTGGGACCGCCAGGCTCCGGTCGAGCAGGGGCCAGACCATCAGGGCAACACCGGCCCAGAAAAGGGCGCGTTGCAGCAGCGGGAAGAGGTCGGGGCGGGTATCGAGGGCCAGACCCAGCACCGGGTTCGCCCCGACGAGCAGTCCGGCGAAGACCAGCGCGCCCCCCAGCGGAAACGCCCAGTCGGCGGCGAGGCGCCGCAACACGCCGGTCTCCGGCGCGCGGCGAAGCGTCCGGAAGGCGTGGCTCCAGCGGTCCGGGTTGAAGGGGGCGGTCCATGCGCCGGGCAGCCGCGCAAACCAGGCGAGGCCGGTGGCCAGCCACGGGTCCTCTGGCCGGACGCGCGCCCAGACGAGACTTGCGGCGAGGCTGGCGATCAGGAAGCCCACGGACAGGACCTGCACGTATTCGACCACCGGCAGGGTGCCCAGGGCCAGCAGGAGGGCAGGCCGCACCAATCGCGCCGTCGGCATCCTGTCCCAGGTGGCAACGGCAAAGATCGCCGCGGCAAACAGCGCCAGCGAAATGCCTGGGGTGCGGTGCCAAAACAGCAGGTCCGCCAGCAGCACCAGGAACGCCAGGCCACCGAACCGTATCGCGACCCTGCGCGTGCCCGGGGGGCTATCGGTGCGATCGCTTCCGTCGCCGTCCAGCCACCATCCGTCCATCGCCAATACCTGCGGCACGTCGCGTGCGATCTCCTGTCCCATCGGGGGTCTCCTTCTTTGAGCCTTTGGCGCAGACTGGCATGTCGCGCGTGCAAGGGCGTGTCAGGAGATGTGCAGGGGTCGTGCAGGCGGGGCTAACGGAACCAGTGGTCCCAGCCGCCCAGGTAATAATCGACCAACCGGTGGGTCTGTAGGGTGTTCGGCTCCACCTCCACCCGGTCGGTGTCGGCGGCGAAGACCTGCGCGCCCTGCCAGACCTCGGGCGTAAGGAATTTGAGGCCGTCGGGCAGGTCGAGAGGGCGATCCCGCCGCGCGAGCGGTTCGACCATGACGAAGCCCCATTCGCCGAAGCTGGGCACATAGGCGTGGTAGGGCAGGATGGTCAGGTCGGTGTCCGGGGCGGCGGGGTTACGGACCTCTTCCCAGGTCCTGACCACGGACCAGAAGGCCTCTCTCGCGTAGACGGGCGATCCGGCCTGAGTGACCAGCACGCCGGTGGTCGAGACGCGCTCCATCAGGAGGCTGTAGAACTCCCGGCTGTAGAGCTTTGACAGCGCGATGTTCTTCGGGTCCGGCAGGTCGAGCACCACGACGTCGAAAACCGCGTCCGTGTCTTCGGCAAAGCGCCATGCGTCGGCGTTGACCACATGCACGCGCGGGTCACGCAGGGCGCCGCCGTTCAGCGCGGCCAGTTCGTCGGTGTCGCGAAACAGTTCGGTCATGCGCGGGTCGAGATCCACGAGCGTGACGCTTTCGACGCCGTCGTGGCGCAGAACCTCGCGCGTTGCCATGCCATCGCCGCCGCCAAGGATCAGAACGTTGTTGACCCGCTCGGCCCGGGCCATGGCGGGATGGATCAGGCTTTCGTGGTAGCGGTACTCGTCGAGGCTGTCGAACTGGATGGAGTGGTCGAGGTACAGCCGCACCCGGTCGCGGAACCGCGTGACCGAGATCTGCTGGTAAGGCGTCGTCTCGGATATGATGACGTCATCCTCGAACAGCGCGGCATCGGCGACGGACACCAGCCGCTCCGACTGGATCAGCGCGACGACCGACGCCAGAAGCGCCACGCCGCAGCCGATCCATTGTGCGCGGCTGGCGAGATCCCGGAAGATCACCAGCGACAGTGCAGCTACGGCCAAGTTCAGCGTGCCGAAGGCGAGAGAGGCCGACATCAGCCCGAGGTTGGGGATCACGAAGAGCGGAAAGGCGAGGGAGGCCGCCAGTGCGCCCACGTAATCGGCGGAAAGCACGTTCTCGAACCGGAAGGAGGTCGCGCCGATCGATTCCAGTACGCGGGCGATCAACGGGATTTCCATGCCGGACAGAACGCCGATGGCGATCAGGGCACCGTAAAGCGCCAGCCCCACCTCGCCGGTGGCGGCGTAGGTGAAGAACAGCAGCGGCGCGAGGAAACCACCGATCACCCCGAGTGCGATCTGCGCCCAGATGAATCCGTGCGCGGCCTCTCCGACAAAACGGGATACCCAGGCGCCCAGTCCCATGGCGCTGAGGAAGACGCCGATGACAAAGCTGAACTGGCGGATCGAGTCGCCCAGAAGGTAACTCGACACCGTGCCCGCGATCAGTTCGTAGATCAGGCCCGCGACCGCGACGAGGAATGTGGCCAGAAGCAGCCAGACCTCTTTCAGCCGCCGGTCGTCCGGGGCGGCGACGGGCGCGTTCAAGACAGGATGACTGCCGAGATGATGATCGACAACGCAAGGAAGACCGATCCGATCAGCACCGCCAGCGCGGTGTTCTGGTCTTCCTCGATCTCCTTGATGACGGAGAAATGGGTGAAGCGGTTGATCGCCCACCAGCAGGCCCCCATCAGCGCCACGCCGAGAAAGGTGTAGAATATGGTGCTGATGACTTCCGACAGCTGAATGGTGATGACCGGTTCCATGTGAGACTCCCTCAAATCCTGTTCTGCGCGCTATTTCACCCGGCCGGCAAGGCCGCCGGGCCCGGCAGAGCCCTGCCGGATCGATTTCGAAACATCCGAGCTTGCCCTGCCGTATCCGTACCACGACACGTAGGTCGTACCCGCGACCGCCGCGAGCGAGACAATGAGAAAGACGATGCGAAAAAGGTTCATGTCAATCCTCGTCCGTCCAGTCGGAGCCCGAGAATCGGACAGAGCGGTGCAGGAACCGGCGGCCCAGCGGGATCACCGCGACAATGCCGAAAAGGATGCCCAACAAGCCCAGCCATCCGGCGGACCGCACGCCTTCGCGGGCGGAAACGGTAAAGCTCCTGGGTTCCGACCCGGCGATCCAAAGCTCCGTTTCCTTCTCGTTGAAGATGATCTGGTAGGTGCCGGCCTGGGGCGGGCGGAAGCGCAGGTCTGCGGTACGGTTGCCTTCCGTCCACGTGCCGTCCGCGTCCCGGCCCGAATAGAATTCCATCGCCCGGCCGGATTCGAAGAGTGTCTCGCCCTCCGGGTCCAGCACCTCCATGCCGACCCAGAGCCAGGCGTTGGAGGGATGGGAGCCGAGGTCGATCTGCACCAGCCGGTCGGTCTGCGTCACCGGGAATTCGAGGGTCTGGGGCAGGGCGGCAAGCGACACGGCCGTCTCGGCCAGAACCTCGCGGGTGTTCGCGGTCGCGGCGACAAAGACCGACAGCACGATGCACACGACCGCAAAAAAGGCGGCGGCTAGCGTCATGAACCGGTCGTTGGCGCCGCCCTTGAAGGGCTTGAGCGGGTGACGCGACAGCGCCGGCCCGGGCGGGTCCGTCAGTTTGAAGGCGCCCGCCAGCTCTGCCGGGTCCAGCCAGATCGTGCGGTACATTTCCCGCTCCACCCCGCTCTGCGAGAAGTCCAGCATCGCCTCTTCGGACAGAGCCGTGATCGTCTGCGTCGTGTCGCCGATCTGCGGCGCCCAGGTGAATTCGCCTTCGAGGAAGGTGATGCGGGCGTCGGATGTCTCGTAATAGCGGAAGCGTTCGCCGTTCAACAGGACCTGAGGACGGTTATCGGCGGATTCGACCCACCGGCTGTCCATCCACGCGGGGTGACTGACCTTCCGGACGCGGCGTGAGAAGGTGAAGTTGCCCTCTTCGACGTTCAGCCAGGCATAACCATGTGTTGGCGAGTAAAGCTGGTGCTCGACCCATTTCCACGGGCCATCCCGCATGCCGATGGTGCCGACGACGATCCAGTCGACCCCGAACAGGGTGCCTTCCATGCCCAGTCGGAACGGCGTGTCGGGGCGCTGCAGGTCGTCGAACTTGCGCAGGACCTTGTAGTCTTCCTGCGCGTCCAGCTCTGCCCCGCAGTAGGAGCAGACATGCACCACGACGCGCCCGCCACCCAGCACGTTGAGCCCTGCACCGCAGGAGGTGCAGTTGATGGAGGTAAGGCCCGCGCGCGTCACGACACCACCTTCAGCGTGCCGGACACTTCGAAGGGATCATGCCATTCGCCGGTGAACCACGCGGTGCCGGTGCCGTCGGTTTCGGCAGAGAGCAGCGTGCCCTCGTCGCCCTGCGCGTTGGCATAGCTGAATGTGTCGCCCACCACGAGCCGTTCACCGAAAACGCCGCGGATCGCCTCGCATTCCCCGCTGCCCGTTTCCACGACGCGAAAGTGCTCCCGGCGCCACTCGAACGGCATGCCGATGCGGCTGTTGGTGCGCAGGGCCGGGCGTTCGTCGTTCTCGTCCACTGGCACCTGAACGACTATGTCGCCCTCGTCGACGGAAATCCAGACGCCGTTGCCCTTCGGATCTTCGCACCAGTATTCGTCCCACCAGCCGCGTCCGTAGGAAAAACGCGCGTGGCCAAGCACTTCCCAGGCCTTGCGGCCAAGCTTCACGATGTCGCCGATGGAAAACAGTTGCGGCCCGTCGTGCATTTCGCCGGAGGTTCCGGCGTTCAGCAACTTGTCGGATTGCACGTACAACGTGGTGTCGCAGGACGGGCAGGTCAGCATGACCGCCGTCTTCACCTTGTCCGGAATCGGATGTCCACAATTCGGGCAATTGAAATCCATGCGCGTGTCTAACCAGACCCGGGCTTTCAGATCAACGCCCAAGACGCCGTTGCAAGCGGGTAGGGACGCGACCGGGTCGACCCGGCCGGACGACGCGAGACACGGGATTTCCCGCATCGGGGCAAGACGAGTACCCGGTCCGGTCGCCGTGCGCGGCATGCGTGATGGTTTAACGTCATCCCGGGCCGCCTTGCATGATGCGATATGAGGCGAAGCTGGAGGGATGGCTTGCATTGGTTCTCATCGCGGTGGAGAGCTTGGCCGCAGGAGGAGCGACATCCGGACAGGACCGCCGTTGCTTGGACGTCTCGCGTGAAAAGGGGCGCCGATTTGCGCGCCGGTCACACGAAGGGACGCCAAGGCTGTCCATCGTCCCTGCCGGTACCGGGCGCCTTTCCTGACCGCATGGCCGCGCCCGCCTCGGCCATCCCCTGACACAGTTCCTTGCAAGGAGCCTCTCGAATGACCCTTCGCTTTGCCATTCTGGGTGCCGGCCGCATCGGGCAGGCCCATGCCCGCGCGATCTCGGCCACACCCGGCGCCGCCTTTGTCGCATTGTACGAACCGCTGGAAGAGGCGGCGGCCTCCATGGCGCAGCGGTACGGTTGCGACCTGCGCAGCACCGAAGAGATCGCCGCGTCCGACGACATCGACGCCGTCGCGATCTGCACCCCCACGGACACGCATGCCGACCTGATCGAAACATTCGCCAAGGCGGGCAAGGCGATCTTCTGCGAAAAGCCCGTCGATTTGTCGGCAACCCGTGTTCGCGAGGCGCTGAAAACGGTCGAAGAGACCAACGCCACCCTCATGGTCGGTTTCAACCGCCGCTTCGATCCGGATTTCATGGCGGTGAAAGCGGCAATCGACGCGGGCACCGTAGGTGACGTCGAGATGGTCAACATCATTTCCCGCGATCCGGGGGCGCCGCCGGTCTCCTATATCAAGGTCTCGGGCGGCATCTTCCGCGACATGACCATCCATGACTTCGACATGGCCCGCTGGCTGCTGGGGGAAGAGCCGGTGACCGTCATGGCCCAGGGCTCCAACCTTGTCGATCCGGAGATCGGGGCGGCGGGCGACTGGGACAGCGTCAACGTCATCCTCAAGACCGCAAGCGGCAGGCAGGCCGTCATCAGCAACTCGCGCCGTGCAACCTACGGTTACGACCAGCGGATCGAGGTGCATGGTTCCAAAGGTATGGCTTCTGCCGCAAACCGCCACGAATCCACCGTGGAGGTCGCGGGCGCGGGCGGCTATGCTCGGCCGCCCTTGCTGAACTTCTTCATGGACCGTTACGCCGTGGCCTATGCAAACGAGATCGCCGCCTTCGTGAAGGCCGTGGTCGAGGGGGCGCCGACCCCGACGACCGGGCAGGATGGCCTGAAGGCACTGGAACTGGCCGACGCGGCCTACGAATCCGCCAAGACCGGAAAGGCCGTCACCCTCGCCTGAACCGTCGCCTTGCGCGCGCGGCGGTCGTTGACCTTGCGCGCATCGCGTCCAAAGCGTAGCCGCTGCGTGGATCGTCACGCGGCGGTTTTTTGTTTGATGGATCAACGCACTTGACGCTCCGTGTCACAGTGGTGTCTCGTCGGTTCACGCCTGTGGCCCGGGATCAAAATTTTGTTTCCTAGTGGAAGATACTGGACAAACGACATCGACTCTGGTCCCATGCAGGAGACGCTTCTGTGTTGCAAGATAGTGCGAGGTCTGCAAGATTTTGCACATTGGTCGGGATGTAGGGGAGGACATCATGGCAGTCTCATGTTCATCGCCGGTGCAGGGTAGGGCGGCGCGTTGCAAAACGTTCCGTGCTGTCCTTGTGCGTGGCGCCGGACGGCACCCTTACGGGGAATGGGACACCGTGCGAAATGGCTGCGGCGCCGGCAACGCATCGCGTGCCGCCGCCGGGGCGCTGACCCGCAACAACATGCACACACCGACCGATGCCTTGCCGCGGAAGACAGGCGCTGCCTTCGTCCGCCGGCCGGGCGCTCGGAAATAAACGCAGCCCGGAAAAGGGCTACCGGTCATTCAGGGAGGAACACGATGACCACTCGGAGAACTTTCATTGGCGCAGCCGCGGCCTTGACCACGGCACTCTTGACCACGACCTCGGCCATGGCGCAGGAGGTCACGCTGACCCTGCACCAGTTCCTGCCGGCGCAAGCGAACGTGCCGAAAGACGTTCTGGATGTCTGGGCGGACAACGTCGAGGAGGCCTCCGATGGCCGCATCGAGATCGAGCGCTATCCCTCCATGCAGCTTGGCGGGACCCCGCCGGAACTGATGGACCAGGCCATTGACGGCATCGCGGACATCGTCTGGACCGTGGTCGGCTACACGCCGGGCCGCTATCCGTCGACCGAGGTTTTCGAACTGCCGTTCATGGTGTCCGACGCCCGCGCGGCTTCCTATGCATACTGGAAGATGTTCGAAGAGCACATGAAGGACGGCGAGTTCGCCGATGTGAAGATCCTCGGCACCTGGGTGCATGGCCCGGGCATGTTCCACACCAACAAGCCGGTCGCGGTGCCGTCCGATCTGGAAGGCATGAAGATCCGCGGCGGTTCACGCCTGGTGAACGATCTCCTGACCCGCGTCGGCGCAGAGCCCATCGGGATGCCGGTTCCGGCGATTTCCGAGGCCCTGTCGAAGGGCGTGATCGACGGCACGACCATCCCCTGGGAAGTCACCAGTGCGCTGAAGGTGCCGGAGCTGGTCGGGAACCACACCGAATTCGACGGTCCCGCACTCTATAACCTGACCTTCGTGCTGGCGATGAACAAGGACGCCTACGAGAGCCTGCCAGAGGATCTGCAGGAGGTGATCGATAGCCAGTCGGGCCTCGCGTTCTCGATCTTCGCCGGCGGTACGCAGGCGGATGCGGACGGTCCGGCGCGCCAGATCGCCGTCGACCGGGGCAACAATATCGTCACCGTGTCCCAGGAAGATGCCAAGGCGTGGGATGCCCTCGTCAACCCGATCTACGAGACGTGGGTTGCGGAGATGAACGACAAGGGCATCGACGGCCAGGCGCTGATCGACGAGGCCAAGAGCCTGATGGAGGAATACGACCCCTCCATGGACACCTACGGCAAGTGAGCCGGGTCCGGGGCCGCGCGGATCGGCGCGGCCCCGGTTTCACCCTTATTAATCCGAGAGTTGGGGGAAAGCTGCGATGGCCGGTCTGCACCGCATCGTCCTTGGCCTTGCACGCCTGATGGCGCTTCTTGGCGGGGCCGTGCTGACGTTCCTGATCCTGATCACCTGCCTGTCGATCATTGGACGGGCCGGGAATTCCCTGCTGCACGGGATGGTCGGCGCGGGGTTCCTGCCTGGGCTGGCGCAAGGGCTGATCGACTGGGGCATCGGCGCGATCCCCGGCGACTTCGAACTTGTCGAGGCGGGCATGGCGTTCTGCATCTTCGCCTTCCTCCCGTTCTGCACCGTCACCGGGGGGCACGCCGCCGTGGACGTCTTTACCAACTTCCTGCCGCGTATGGCCAACCGGGTTCTTGAGGTTGCGATTTCAATTCTGTTCGCTGTGGTGCTGGTCGTGATCGCCTTGCAGCTCGAAGAGGGCATGGCGCGCAAGGTCTCGTCCGGGCAGACCACGCTGTTGCTGCAGTTCCCGGTGTGGTGGGCCTATGCCCTCAGCCTTACCGGGGCGGCGGTGGCTGCCGTCGTCGGCGTCTACATGGCGATCGTGCGGATCTACGAACTTATGACCGGGCGCGTGATCGCCCCGAACGCTGTGGGGGCAGACCATTGAGCAATCTCGAGATCGGCATCTGGTCCTTCCCGGCGCTGCTGCTTCTGATTTTCCTGCGCGTGCCCATCGGGCTTGCCATGTTCTCGGCGGGTTTCACGGGCATGTGGCTGGTGATGGGCAACACCCGGCTGCCGATGGCGCAGCTCAAGGACCTGGCCTATTCGACCTTCTCCAACTACTCGCTGTCCATCGTGCCGATGTTCCTGCTGATGGGCTACTTCGCGACGCTCGGCGGGATGAGCCAGGCGCTGTTCAAGGCGGCGGAATCGTGGCTGGGGCACAGGCGCGGCGGGGTGGCCATGGCGGCCATCGGGGCCTGCGCGGGCTTTGGCGCGATCTGCGGATCGTCGCTGGCCACCGCCGCCACCATGAGCCGCGTCGCCCTGCCGGAGCTTAAGCGCTACGGCTACGACGGCGGGTTCTCGACGGCGACGCTGGCGGCGGGGGGCACCCTGGGCATCCTGATCCCGCCCTCGGTCGTGCTGGTGATCTATGCCATTCTGACCGAGCAGAACATCGCCAAGCTGTTTCTTGCCGCTTTCGTGCCAGGTGTCCTGGCCGCCATCGGCTACATGATCGCCGTGTCGATCTACGTGCGGGTGAACCCCAAGAGCGCCGGTGTCCGTGAACCGCAGCCCATGTCCGACCGCATTCGGGCGATGATCGACGTCTGGCCGGTGCTGTTGGTCTTCGTCGCGGTGGTCGGCGGGATCTATGGCGGCATCTTCACCCCGACCGAAGGTGCGGCTGTCGGTGCGCTTGGGACAGGTATCATCGCGCTGGTTAACAGGGGCCTGACGTGGCGCACGCTGCTGGAGAGCTTCACCGACACAGCGCGGTCCTCGGCGATGATCTTCTTCATCGTTCTGGGGGCGGCCTTCTACAACGCGTTTCTCGCCCGGACACGCCTGCCGCAAGAGTTGTCGTCCTGGGTCGTGGACCTGGGCCTGTCGCCCGTCGCGGTTCTGGCGGTGATCCTGATCGTCTACCTGATCCTTGGTTGTTTCATGGACAGCCTCTCGATGATCCTGTTGACCATCCCGATCTTCTTCCCGGTGATCTCGGCGCTGGATTTCGGCCTGTCGCCGGAGAACACGGCGATCTGGTTCGGTATCCTGGTCCTGATCGTCGTGGAGGTCGGGCTGATCACCCCGCCGGTGGGGATGAATCTGTTCGTCATCAATGCGATGGACCCGGAAACGCCCATGGTGAAGACCTATTCGGCGGTGCTGTACTACGTGATCTCGGACCTGTTGCGGGTGGTGCTGCTGGTGGCCTTCCCGGCGATCACGCTGTTCCTGCTGCCAGGCTGACCGGGTGGGGGCGGGCGGAGTGAAACTCCGCCCTACGGACTGTCGTTCCGCGTGGCTGGCCGGGAGATACGACAGGACGGTTTCGGGTGCGTCGGGCCTGCCGGGCGCGCCGATGGTCATCGGGGAAGGGGCTCTGCCCCGCTCGGCCCTTGAAGCGCCCTTCGGACGCTTCACCGCTGCGCGGGCGGCCCTCGCCCCCCGAGGTATTTGGACAAGGTGAAGCAGCGGGGCTGCGGGAGAGGATGTTATGAAGATTGCAGGACAGGTGGCGATCGTCACGGGGGGCGCGAGCGGATTGGGCGCTGCCACGGCGCGGCGGCTGGCGGCGGAAGGTGCCAAGGTCGGGATCCTGGATTTCGACGGCGACGGCGCCGCGGCCATGGCACGCGAGATCGGCGGCATGGCGGTGAAGACCGACGTGGGGCTTGAAGCTTCGGTCGCGGATGCCGTGGCGGAGGTCAAACAGCGGCTGGGCGCGCCGCGGATCGCGGTGTCCTGCGCCGGGATCGGATTGGCGGGCCGGGTCGTGGGGCGCGACGGGGCATTGTCGACGGACCTGTTCGAGAAGACCATCCGGGTGAACCTGATGGGCACCTACTACGTGATGAGCCACGCGGCGCGCGAGATGATGGCGCTGGAACCTCTGGAGAGCGGCGAGCGTGGCGTGGTGGTGAACACCGCATCGGTCGCCTACGAGGACGGGCAGATCGGGCAAGTGGCCTATTCGGCATCGAAGGGGGCCATCGCGTCGATGTGCCTGCCGGCGGCGCGCGAGATGGCGAAGCAGGGCGTGCGGGTCATGGCCATCGCGCCGGGCCTGTTCAACACACCGATGATGGAAGGGCTGCCGCAGGAGACGGTGGACGGGATCGTGGCCAACGTCCCGTTCCCGCATCGGCTGGGCGATCCGGCGGAATATGCGCAGCTTGTCTGCCAGATCCTCGACAGCCCTTACCTGAACGGCTCCGTCATCCGTCTGGATGGGGCGGTGCGGTTGCCCCAGCGGTAATCTTTCCAGGGGGATAAGCCATGAGCTTGAAGTATCGCGCGCACAGCGTTGCAAGGCAGGACCGGGCCGACGGGGCGATCCTGCTGACCTCGGGTTACGAGATGAGCTCGGTTGCGGACAGGACCGGCGACTGGGTCGACCGGTGGGCCCGCGAGGCGCCGGAGCGGGTGTTCATCGCCGAGCGGTCCGGCGCGGGCTGGCGAGAGGTCAGCTATGCCGAAACGCGGGAGACGGTGCGTGCCCTGGCGGCGGCGCTGCTGGCGCGGGGCATGGGGCCGGACACGCCGATCGTGGTGATCTCGGGGAACGGTGTCGACCATGGGTTGCTGACGCTTGCGGCGCAGTACGTCGGCGTGCCCACCGTGCCTTTGGCCGAGCAGTATGCGCTGATCCCGGAGGCCCGGGGGCATCTGCGCCACTGTGTCGAAGTCGTCCGCCCGACGATGGTGTTCGCCGACGACGGAGAGCGTTTCGGCGATGCGCTGGCGCTGGAGATTTTCGAGGGAACAGAGAAGGTTGTGTCGCGCAATGCGCGCGCCGGCATGACCGCGCTGGAGACGATGACGGGCGGCTCGGACGTCGGCGTGGACGCGGCGGCGCAGGCGGTCGGTCCGGACAGCGTGGCAAAGTTCCTGATGACCTCGGGCTCGACCTCGCACCCCAAGGCGGTGGTGACGACCCAGCGGATGATGTGTGCCAACCAGGCGCAGCTTCTGGATGCCCTGCCGTTTCTGGGAGAGCGGCCGCCGCGGATCGTCGACTGGCTGCCGTGGAACCATGTCTTCGGCGGGTCGCACAACTTCAACATGATGCTGGCGAATGGCGGTTCGCTTTACATCGACGGCGGCAAACCGACCCCCGCGCTGATCGGAAAAAGCATTGAAAACAACCGTTTGATCGGCGGAACGCTGGCCTTCAACGTGCCGGTGGGCTTTGCGCAGATGTGCGAGGCGATGAAGGCGGACGCGGTGCTTCGGCAGAGGTACTTCGAGCAGCTCGACATGGTGTTTTATGCAGGCGCGTCGCTGCCTCAGGACGTGTGGGACGATCTGGAGACCATGGCGCGCGAGGTTCGGGGCGAAATGCCGCTGATGCTGTCTTCGTGGGGTCTGACGGAGACTGGACCGGCCTGCCTGATACAGCATGAACCGACCGAACGGTCCGGGATCGTGGGCGTGCCGATGACCGGGGTTGAGGTAAAGCTTCTGCCCGACGAAGACATGCGCTGCGAAATCCGTGTGCGCGGGCCGAATATCATGCCCGGTTATCTCAACGACCCGAAGAAGACGGCGGAGGCGTTTGACGAAGAAGGTTTTTTCCTGACAGGCGACGCTATGAAGTTCGTCGATCCGAACGACTTGAACAAGGGGATGAAGTTCGACGGGCGGATTTCGGAGGATTTCAAGCTGTTGACCGGGACCTGGGTCAGGGCGGCGAACCTGCGTCTGGAATTGTTGAAGGATCTCAGTCCTCTGGTTCAGGATCTTGTGGTCTGCGGTGCGGACCGCAACGAGATCGGTGTGCTGATCTTCCCTTCGGGAGCGGCGATGGAGCTGGGCGTGCGCGAAGGGCCGCTGGTCTGGTCGGAGCGGCTGGAGGCGGCGCTGGTGGAAAAGCTGCGGGCGCGGGGAGAGCACGGATCGGCCACGCGGGTGACGCGCGCGCTGGTGATGAGCGATCCGCCGTCGATGGGCGACGGTGAGATTACGGCCAAGGGGAATCTCAACTTCCGCAAGGTGCAGACCCGGAGGGAGGCTTTGGTTTCAAGGCTTTACGACAACGCCGACCGGCACGTGGTGCGTCTCTGAGGCGTTAACCCATATTGACGAAACCTGTCTGGTTCACGGCGCGCGCGGAGGGGTTAATCCGTCGCGCGCGCCTGTGCCTGCCGGATGTTGTGGGGTGACGCGGTCGCAGCCACAAAGGATGAATCATTGTTAACCTCTTTCCCCGGCGCGTTATGGGACGAACCGGCCGGTTCAGGGGGTCGAACCGGCCGGTTGGTAACCTTTGCCGCGCCCAGGGGCGTTTCCGGCGTTGCGCGGGACGGACTTTTCTTAACCTTCGGCGGTGGACGGGCGTCGCGGGGCGGGGGCGGCGTGAAACCCCGCCCTACGCGCTGGTGCGCAATTCCGAGCCGGGCCGCGAGGATCAAACCCGGTTTGGCTGTCAATTATTGCACTATATTGCCAAAAGATGCGCGCGATACCTATATCTGTTTGCCTGTCGGTCAATCATTGGCATTATAGCGCACAAGCGACTCTGGGAGGAGGACCCCGGAGGCCATCTGAGGAGAGGACCCGGGGGCGACCCCGGGCGCTGGGAGGGAAAACATGACAGAAAACCAGAACGCGGCGCTGCATTTCGTGGACCGCCACCTGAGCGAAGGCCGTGCCGACAAGGTCGCCTTTCGCGAGGCAGCCGGGAAAACACGCAGCCTGACCTACGGACAGCTTTCGGCGCGGTCCGACCTTGTGGCCGGGGCGCTGGGCGCGGCGGGCATCCAGCCGGAACAGCGGGTGGCCTGCCTCGTGCTGGACCAGATCGAATACCCGGAAATCTTCTGGGGCGCGCTCAAGGCGCATGTGATCCCCATCGCGCTGAACACGCTGCTGACGCCGGAGACCTATGACTTCATCCTGCGCGACAGCCGGGCGGTGTGCCTGTTCGTGTCCCGCGAACTTTATGACACGGTGAAGCCGGTTCTGGCGGAAAACCCCTTCCTGCGGCACGTCGTGGTGATCGGCGACGACACGCCCGAGGGCTGCCTGAACTACGAGCGCTGCCTGGAGGGGGCGGAGGCTGTGCCGGTGGCGCAGGTGAGCGAGGACGAATGCGCCTTCTGGCTCTATTCCTCGGGCTCCACCGGGCAGCCGAAGGGCGTGCGCCATGTGCATGGCGCCTTGCGGGCCACGGCGGACACCTACGGCGCGCAGGTGCTGGGCATCGAGGAGGACGACGTGGTTTTTTCCGTCGCGAAGATCTTCTTTGCCTACGGGCTGGGCAACGCGATGACCTTTCCGATGTCGGTGGGGGCCACGACGATCCTGTTCAACGGGCGGCCCGTGCCGGAGGTGGCGGCGCAGATCATCCGGGACGAGCGGCCGACGATCTTCTGCGGGGTGCCGACGCTTTATGCCGCCACGGTGCACTGGCTGGAGAAGAACGGTGTGCCGGAGCATCGGCTGCGCGCCTGCATCTCGGCGGGTGAGGCGCTGCCGACCGAGGTGGGCACGGCGTGGCTGAGGCTGTGGGGCGTGGATATCCTCGACGGTGTGGGATCGACCGAGATGCTGCACATCTTCCTGTCGAACCGTCCCGGCGACGTGGTCTACGGCACGTCCGGCATGGCCGTCCCCGGTTACGAGCTGCGCTGCGTCGACGAGGAGGGCAACCAGATCGCCCCGGGCGGGGTGGGCGAGCTGCTGGTGCGGGGCGCCTCTGCGGCGGAAGGGTACTGGAACAAGCGTTCCAAGAGCCGCGCGACTTTCGAGGGGGAGTGGACGCGCACCGGCGACAAGTACGAGATCACCGAAGAGGGGCGTTTCGTCTACTGCGGGCGGACCGACGACATGTTCAAGGTGTCGGGCATCTGGGTGTCGCCCTTCGAGGTGGAGCAGGCGCTGGTGGCGCATCCCGGCGTGCTGGAGGCGGCGGTCGTGCCATGGCGCGACGACGACGATCTTGAGAAACCGAAGGCCTTCGTGGTGCTGAAGGAGGGCGCGGATGCGGGCGAGGTCATCGGCGCGCTGAAAGAGTTCGTGAAGGCCCGGGTCGGCGCGTGGAAATACCCGCGCTGGGTGCAGGTGGTGGAGGATCTGCCGAAGACCGCCACCGGCAAGATCCAGCGGTTCAAGCTGAGGGCGCAGGCGGCGCCGGAGAAGATGGAGGGCGTGGCATGACGTGGCCGACAGAGATCAGGGCGGGCGGCAAACGCCTGGAATGCGCGGGCTTCGGGCCCGCGCCCGACAAGGCGCCGACGCTGGTGCTGCTGCATGAAGGGCTGGGGTCGCTGGCGCTGTGGCGGGATTTCCCTCAGCGGCTGGCGGACGCCACGGGCTGGGGCGTCTTCGTCTGGTCGCGGGCGGGCTATGGCCGATCCGAGGCGGCGGAACTGCCGCGCCCGCTGGACTACATGACGCGCGAGGCCGTGGACGTGCTGCCGGAGGTGCTGGACGCTATCGGGTTCCGGCGCGGCGTGTTGATGGGGCATTCCGACGGCGCGACGATCGCGGCGGAATACGCGGGCTCGGTCGAGGATTTCCGGGTGCGCGGGCTGGTACTGATGGCGCCGCATTTCTTCACCGAAGCCGGAGGGCTGGCCTCCATCGCAGAGGCGAAGGCGGCGTTTGCCTCGGGCGGTCTGCGAGAGAAGATGGCGAAGTATCACGATGACCCCGAAGCGACGTTTCGCGGCTGGAACGATGCATGGCTGGCACCGGGGTTCCGCGACTGGCACGTGGGCGAGGTGATCGACTACTGGCGGGTGCCCTGCCTCGCGATCCAGGGGGCGGACGACCAGTACGGCTCGCTCGACCAGATCCGCGAGATCGAGAGCCGGTCCTATGCGCCGGTGGACACGGTCATCCTGCCGGGCGTGAAGCACGCGCCGCAGTCGGAGGCGCCGGAGGCGGTGCTGGAGGCGGTTGCGGAGTTCTGCGCCAGGCTTGCGCGGATCGAGGCGGCGGAGCCCGAGCTGGCGTGAGTTTCGTGCCCTATGTGCCGGGCCGGACGCCCCGGCCGCCGGACGGCGCCTACGATGCGCTCAAGGAGGTCTCGGTCCCGTTGCAGGCGTGCGGGGCCTGGCACGCGGGACTGCGGTTCTACCGCGACGGGGCCTTCTGGGAGGCGCACGAGGTCTGGGAGGCAGTCTGGATGGCCGCGCCCGAGAAATCGGCGGAGAAGCTGATGGTGCAGGGTGTGATCCAGTTGGCCAACGCCCGGCTGAAGCGGCGGATGGGGCGGGATGCGGCGGCGGACCGGCTGGAGGAGATCGCCGCTGATCTGATGCGGGAAGCCTGGGCGCGTGGTGGTGAGGCCGTGATGGGCGTGATGCCGTCGGACAGTAGTATTTGTGAATTATAATGCATGTATGGTGCGCTGTGCCGCTGCATATTTGGTAATATAGTGCGAAATTTGCATTGAGAGCTCAGTTTTTTGCGGTATAGTGCCGTCAAGCGCGGGAGGAGAATGCGGCGATGACGAAGCGAATCGATTTCCAGGTCGATCCCACGGCCTACAGGCACTGGAAGGTGCATTACGACGGACCGGTGGCGAACCTGCACATGGATGTCGACGAGAACGGCGGCCTGTTCGACGGCTACCAGCTGAAGATGAACTCCTACGATCTGGGTGTCGACATCGAGCTGGCGGACATCGTCCAGCGGATGCGGTTCGAGCATCCGGAGGTCAAGGTCGTGGTGATGAAGTCCGACAAGGACCGGATCTTCTGCGCGGGCGCCAACATCCGGATGCTGGGCGGGGCCAAACATTCGCACAAGGTGAACTTCTGCAAGTTCACCAACGAGACGC
Organism: Sagittula stellata E-37; assembly: GCF_039724765.1. Classification (NCBI taxonomy): domain Bacteria; kingdom Pseudomonadati; phylum Pseudomonadota; class Alphaproteobacteria; order Rhodobacterales; family Roseobacteraceae; genus Sagittula; species Sagittula stellata. The sequence goes on from NZ_CP155729.1 coordinate 1,861,306, forward strand.
GCAACACCTTCGAGGCGGCGGAAGAGGACAGCGGCCAGATGTACATCGCGGCGGTCAAGGGCGCCTGCGCGGGCGGCGGTTACGAGCTGGCGCTGGCCTGCAATCACATCATGCTGACCGACGATTCGTCGTCCTCCGTGTCGCTGCCGGAGGTGCCTCTGCTGGCGGTGCTGCCGGGGACGGGCGGGCTGACCCGGGTGACCGACAAGCGCAAGGTGCGCCGCGACCGGGCGGACGTGTTCTGCTCGACCGAGGAAGGCGTGCGCGGCAAGCGGGCGCAGGAGTGGAAACTGGTCGACGAGGTGATCCCCAACTCGAAGTTCGACGCCACGGTGGACGAACGGGCGCGCGAATTCGCTGCGGCGTCGAAGAAGGCCGACGTCGAGAAGGGCATCGCGCTGACGCCGCTGGACCGGACGTTCCACGACGACGGTTCCGTCACCTATTCGACGGTGGAGGTGCAGGCCGACCGCGCCGGCCGGACGGTGACGATCCTCGTCAAGGGGCCGGAGGGCGAGGCGCCCGCCGACATGGCGGCCTTCGAGGCCGAGGGCGACCGGTCCTGGATGCTGCGAGCGGCGCGCGAACTCGACGACGCGATCCTGCACCTGCGGCTGAACGAGCCGGAGCTGGGTCTGATGGTCTTCAAGACCCAGGGCGACCCGGAGAAGCTGCTGGCACACGAGGCGCTCCTGATGGCCAACAGGGCGCATTGGCTGGCCAACGAGGTGCTGGAGTACTGGAAGCGTGTGCTGAAGCGGGTCGACGTGACTTCGCGCTCGATGGTGGCGCTGGTGGAGCACGGGTCGTGCTTTGCCGGTGTGCTGGCCGAGCTGCTCTGGGCGGTGGACCGGTCCTACATGATGGAAGACGAGTTCGAGGGCGACAACCGGCCCATCGCGACCGTCACCCTGTCGGATGCCAATTTCGGCCCGATGCCCATGGCGAACGGGCTGACCCGGCTGCAGACCCGGTTCCTGGACGACGATGCCGCGCTGGGCGCCTGCGCGGAGGTGAAGGGCGAGGCGCTGGAGGCCGAGGCGGCGGAAGAGGCCGGCCTTGTCACCATGATCCTCGACGACATCGACTGGGAGGACGAGATCCGCATCTTCCTAGAGGAGCGGGCCTCCTTCAGTCCGGACGCGATGACGGGGATGGAGGCGAACCTGCGCTTTGCCGGGCCGGAAACCATGGAGACGCGGATCTTCGGCCGACTGACCGCCTGGCAGAACTGGATCTTCATCCGTCCGAATGCCGTGGGCGAGAACGGGGCGCTGCAGCGCTACGGCACCGGCGTCCGGGGCGATTACAACATGGAGCGCGTGTAACGGCGCGAGGCAGAAGACTTTTCGTCCGAAAAGTCTTTGAGGGGCAGAGTTTTCGTCAAAAACTCTGGATCACCGAGGAGGAAACGGAATGCTTGACCTGATCAACGTGAGCTACGACACCCAGATTCCGAACAATGTCGGGCTCTCGGGTGACAAGAAGGTGCTCAAGGCGCTTGAGCGCTGGCACCCGGGTTACATCAACTGGTGGAACGACCTGATCCCGCAGAATTTCCAGGAGTCGATGGTCTACCTGCGGACCGCCGTTTCCGTCGATCCGAAAGGCTGGGCGAAGTTCGATTACGTGAAGATGCCGGAATACCGCTGGGGCGTCCTGCTGGCCCCTCAGGTCGAAGACCGGCGCATCCCCTGCGGCGAGCATGCGGGGCAGCCTGCGTGGCAGGAGGTTCCGGGCGAGTATCGCAACATGCTCAAGCGCCTGATCGTGATCCAGGGGGACACGGAGCCGGGCTCGGTCGAGCAGCAGCGGTTCCTGGGTCTCACCGCGCCGTCGCTTTACGACATGCGCAACCTCTTCCAGGTGAACGTGGAAGAGGGGCGTCACCTCTGGGCGATGGTCTACCTGCTGTTCAAGTATTTCGGCAAGGATGGCCGCGAGGAGGCGGACGACCTCTTGCGCCGGTCGTCCGGGTCGGACGAAGCGCCGCGCATGCTGGGGGCCTTCAACGAGGAGACGCCGGACTGGCTGTCGTTCTTCATGTTCACCTACTTCACCGACCGCGACGGCAAGATGCAGCTCGAATCGCTGGCCCAGTCGGGCTTCGATCCCCTCAGCCGGACCTGCCGTTTCATGCTGACCGAGGAAGCGCACCACATGTTCGTGGGCGAGACGGGCGTCGGCCGCACCATCCAGGCCACCTGCGAGGCGATGAACAAGGCAGGGATCACCGATCCCTACGATATCAACAAGATCCGTGAGCTGGGTGTGATCGACCTGCCGACGATCCAGAAGAAGCTGAACCTGCACTACACGCTGTCTCTGGACCTGTTCGGGCAGGAGGTGTCGACCAACGCCGCCAATGCCTTCAACGCGGGCATCAAGGGCCGCTACATGGAGACGCGGATCGACGACGACCACCAGTTGAAGGGCGACACCTACGTTGTACGCTCGATCAGGGACGGTCTGATCGTGGCCGAGGACGTGCCGGCGCTGACCGCGATCAACATGCGCCTGCGCGACGATTACGTGCGCGATGCCGCCGGCGGCGTGGGCCGCTGGAACAAGACCATCGAGAAGGCGGGGATCGACTTCCAGCTCAGGCTGCCGCACGAGGCGTTCCACCGCCAGATCGGCATCTTCTCGGCGATCAAGGCGGACCCGGAGGGCAACATCCTGTCCGAGGACGACTGGGCGAAGCGCCGCGACGAGTGGCTGCCGTCGCAGGCCGACGGCGATTTCATCCAGTCGCTGATGAAGCCGTGCTTCGAGCCGGGCAAGTTCGCGTCCTGGATCGCGCCGCCGAAGGTCGGGATCGACAACAAGCCGGGCGACTTCGAGTACGTCAAGCTGCACATGGCCTGAAGGCCCGTGCGGGAGCCGGGGCTGTGCGTGCGGCGCGGCCCCGGACCACCCGGAAAGGAGCGTGCTGCGATGAGCGATCCGGCGACCAACACGGCCAATGCCAGGGCCTTCTACGACATGATGTTCAACCAGTGTCGTCCGAGGGAGGCAGTGGCGGCCTATGTCGGGGACGACTACATCCAGCACAACCCGCATGTCGCCTCGGGCAAGGAGGGGTTCATCGCCTACTTCGAGCGGATGGCGCGGGAGTACCCCGGCAAGCGGGTGGAATTCGTTCGGACCGTGGCCGAGGGCGACCTTGTCGTCCTGCACTGTCACCAGATCTGGCCCGACGAGGACTACGCGGGCATCGACATCTTCCGTTTCGACGCGGAGGGCCGGATCGTGGAGCACTGGGACGTCCTGCAGCTGCTGCCGGAGACCGCGGCGCACGGCAACGGGATGTTCTGATAGACGTTCGAAAGGGTCGGGGAGGACCTTGTCATGCAGATGGAACGCAAGATCGGCCACGCACCGCGCGTGGCGGCACTGGGCGAGGACTTCCTCGCCGGACAGGCCGGATGCCCCGGCTGCATCGGCTGCACGGGCTGCCGGGGGCTGTGTGAGCAGCTGATCGAGATGCTCTCGGTCCCGGAGGCGGTGCTGCGCCGAGACTGACCGCGCGCCAGGGCCCTGCCAGACCCATGCCGGGTCCTTGCCAAACCGTCACAGACGTGTCCCCGTCGTGGGACCCCGTGGGAGGATTGATGAACAAGCCGTTGAAACAGCACCTGATCGACCCGGAAATCTGCATCCGCTGCTACACATGCGAGATGACCTGTCCGATCGAGGCGATCACCCACAACGACGACAACGTGGTGGTGGACCCGGACAAGTGCAACTTCTGCATGGATTGCATCCCGGTCTGTCCCACTGGCTCGATCGACGAGTGGCGCGTGGTCAGGGAGCCCTATTCGCTGGATGCGCAGTTCGGCTGGGTGGAGTTGCCGGAGCAGGAGGACCTGGGCGCCGACGAGGCGGACACCGGTCTCGAAGCGCTGGACGAAGCGATGGCCGCGCTTCTGGCGGAGGCGCACGCGGGGGCGGGCGGCAAGGCCAAGGCACCGGCCTCGGCGGCCAAGGCGACGGTGAACCTGTATACGCTGGGCAAGCCCGCGACCGCGAAGGTCACGGGGATCGTGCCGCTGACGAAGGACCCGGGACACGACGTGCGCCATATCATCCTCGACTTCGCGGGCCAGCCGATGCCGGTGCTCGAAGGTCAGTCCATCGGGATCATCCCGCCGGGGGCGGACGCGGAGGGCAAGCCCCATCTGCCGCGGCTTTATTCCGTGTCGAGCCCGCGCGACGGCGAGCGGCCGAACTACAACAACGTGTCGCTGACGGTGAAGCGGGAGACGGGGGGGCTTTGCTCGAACTACCTGTGCGACCTGAAGGTCGGCGACGAGGTGCGGGTGACCGGTCCCTTCGGCGCGACCTTCCTGATGCCCGACGACCCGGAGGCGCGGCTTCTGATGATCTGCACCGGCACGGGATCGGCGCCGATGCGGGCCTTCACCATGCGGCGTCAGCGCACGGTGGGCGGAAAATCCGGGGGCATGGTGATGTTCTTCGGCGCGCGCACGCCGGATGCGCTGCCCTATTTCGGCCCGCTGAAGAAGGTGCCGGAGGCGTTGCTGGAGCAGCATCTGGTCTATTCGCGGCAGGGCGATGCGAAGGAATACGTGCAGGACCGGATGCGCGCCGAGGAGGAGCGGGTGGCGGAGCTGCTGCAGGACTTGAAGACCCATGTCTACATCTGCGGTCTGCGCGGCATGGAGGAAGGCGTCGAGAAGGCGCTGACCAATATCGCCGAGAGCATCGGCCAGCAATGGACCGCGCTGCGGGACGCGATGCGCGACGAGGGCCGCTATCACGTGGAGACGTACTGAGCGGGCGGGACCCTGCGTGGGGGCCAGCCCCCACACCCCCGGAGTATTTCGGAAGCAAAGAAGCAGGGGCGGGGCGCGTCGCTTTGGCCGGCAGCGGGCAATGTCGCAGGAGGAAGCCGTGGGGCAGCCGTTCGAGCATGAGATCCGGGTGACCTGGGGGGACTGCGATCCCGCGCGGATCGCCTATACGGCGCGCATCCCCTGGTTCGCGCTGGATGCGATCAACGCCTGGTGGGAGGAGAAGCTGGGCGGCGGCTGGTTCCAGATGGAGCTGGACCGCGGTGTCGGCACGCCGTTCGTCAACATGACCATCGATTTCCGCAGTCCGGTCACGCCGCGCCACCGGCTGCTCTGCGCCGTGCGCCCGGTGCGGCTGGGCGAGACCTCGGTCAGTTTCGAAGTGCTGGGACGGCAGGACGGTGTGCTGTGTTTCGAGGGGCGGTTCACCTGCGTGTTCATCGCCGTGCCGCGTTTTCGCAAGGCGCCGCCGCCGGAGGATATCCGGGCGGTGGTGGAGGCGCATCTGAACTAGGGGCGGCCGGTGCAGCGTCGCGGTGTGTCGGACGGGGGCGGGACCGCACCCGTTTGCCGTTGCCACGGGTGGTGAAGCGGCTAGTGTGTGCACTATAATTCACAACGGTACGAATGGTATGCGCAAGGCTGGGCCTTTGACGGTGGACTTGGGGAAACGCGGGGCGGAGGCGGATCATGCGGTGGAGGCCTTGCTGGCCCGTGTCGGCGACCGTGTCCGCCGCGCCCGCGAGGCCCGTCACATCCCGCGCCGCGTGTTGTCGGAGATGTCGGGGGTTTCGCCGCGCTACCTGGCGCAGCTTGAAACCGGCGAGGGCAATATCTCGATCGGGTTGCTGACCAAGGTGGCCTGCGCGCTCGACCTTTCGGTGGAGCGGCTGGTGGGGGCGGACGATCCGTGGTCGTCCGAGGTGCTGCGCGTGTCGGAGCTGTTCCGCCGGGCCGACCGCGGCATGCAGGCGCGGGTGCTGGCGCTGCTGGAGGCGCAGGCGCCGGAAGGCGCGCGGGCGCAGCGGGTGTGTCTTGTCGGGCTGCGCGGCGCGGGCAAGTCGACGCTGGGACGGCTGGCCGGCGAGGCGCTGGGGGTGCCTTTCCTCGAACTCAACGCGGAGATTGCGCGGATCGGCGGGATGCCGGTGGCGGAGATCATGGCGCTGTATGGCGCGGAAGGCTATCGCGAGCTGGAGGCGGAGGCGCTGGAAGGCGTGATCTCGGCCCATGAGCGGATCGTCCTGGCCGTCGGCGGCGGGCTGGTGGCGGAAAGCGCCACCTACGAGCGTGTGCTGGAGCGGTTCCACACCGTGTGGGTCAAGGCGGCGCCGGAGGAGCACATGGCGCGGGTGCGCGCGCAGGGCGACCTGCGGCCCATGGCGGGACAGCCGGAGGCGATGCAGCAGTTGCGCACCATCCTGCGTGCCCGCGAGGTGCTGTACGAGCGGGCGCACGCGCAGCTCGACACCAGCGGGGCCACGCTGGACGAGAGCCTGGCGGCGATGAAGGCGCTTCTGGCGGACGAGGGTTTTCTGGATTGACCGGCGGCCGCGGGCTGCCACGGAAGGAGTGACGGATGGCTGTGAGCTGCCGCAGAGAGGGCACGGCCCTGATCGTGACATTGGACAACCCGCCGGTGAACGCCATCGTTCTCGCGGTGCGGGAGGGGCTGGTGGCGGCTTTGGCGCGGGCCGGGACGGAAGAGGGGCTGAGCCGCGTGGTGCTGACGGGTGCGGGCCGGGCCTTTGCCGCGGGCGGCGATGCCCGGGAGTTCGACGCGCCCGCCGTGGCACCGCACCTGAACGACGTCGTGGCGGGCATCGAGGCCTGCGAGGTGCCATGGGTGGCGGCGATCAACGGCGTGGCGCTGGGGGGCGGCTGCGAGCTGGCCTTGGCGTGCCGCTACCGGATCGCGGCGCCGGGGGTACAGATCGGCCTGCCGGAGGTCACGCTCGGCGTGGTGCCGGGGGCGGGCGGGACGCAACGCCTGCCGCGGCTGATCGGCATGGCGGCGGCGCTGGAGTTGATCCCCACCGGCAAGCCGGTCAACGCCGAAAGGGCGGAGGCGCTGGGGCTGGTCGACGGGGTGGCGGTGGATCCGCTGGCGGTCGCGCTGGGGTTGGACGTGGGGACGCTGGCGCTGGCCGCGCCGGTCTGCGACCTGCCCGTGCCGGAGATGGACGCGGAGGCGGTTGAGGCGGCGCAGGCTCTGGCAGCGAAGAAGATGCCGCAACAGGTGGCGCCACTGACAGCCATCGCGCTGATCGCCTCGACCCCGGCGGTGACACTGGCCGAGGGGCTGGCGGAGGAGCGCAGGGCCTTCCTGACGCTTCGGACGGACAGCCAGGCGCGGGCGCTGCGGCATGTCTTCTTTGCCGAACGCGGGGCGAAGGCGCCCCGCTGGCTGGAAGACGCGCCGGGCGACACGGGCCACGTCGCGGTGGTTGGCGGCGGTACGATGGGCGCGGGGATCGCCTATGCCTGCCTGAACGCCGGGTTGCGGGTGACGCTGCTGGAAACAGGTGCCGATGGGGTGACGCGCGCAGAGGAGAACGTCGGCCGGATCGTAGATGCCTCGTTGAAACGCGGCCTGATCTCTGAAGCCGGTGCAAAGGAACGCCGGGCGCGGCTGGCGGTGGCGTCGGACTATGCGGCGGCGGAAGGTGCGGGGCTGGCGATCGAGGCGGCCTTCGAGTCGATGGACGTCAAGCGCGAGATCTTCGGGCGGTTGCAGGCGGCACTGTCGCCGGACGCGGTGCTTGCGACGAACACATCCTACCTCGACATCGACGAGATCGCGCGGTCGGTGGACGACCCTGCGCGCGTGGTGGGGCTGCATTTCTTCGCGCCCGCGCACATCATGAAACTTCTGGAGATCGTGAAGGGAGAGGCGACCTCGGACCGGGCGCTGGCCTCCGGCTTTGCGCTGGCGAAGACGCTGAGGAAAGTGCCGGTGCTCGCCGGGGTCTGCGACGGGTTCATCGGGAACCGTATCCTTGCGCGTTACCGCGAGGCGGCGGACACGGTGCTGATGGACGGCTCCACCCCGTGGGAGATCGACGAGGCGATGGTGGCTTTCGGTTACGCCATGGGACCTTACGAGGCACAGGACCTGTCGGGTCTGGACATCGCCCATGCCAACCGCCGGCGGCAGGACGCGACGCGCGATCCCGCGCGGCGCTATATCCCCATTGCCGACCGAATGGTCGAACTGGGCAAGCTGGGGCGCAAGACCGGGGCGGGCTGGTATCGCTACCCGGGCGGCGGCGGCAAGGTGGAGGATCCCATCGTAGCGGACCTCGCGCTGGAAGAGGCGCATTTCGCCGGGATTGTGCGCGTCGACTATGCCCCCGATGAGATCCGGGAGCGGCTGCTCCTGGCGATGATCAACGAGGCAGCGGACATCCTCGGAGAAGGGATCGCGGCGCGGGCCCTGGACATCGACCTGGTGACCCTCTTCGGCTACGGCTTCCCGCGCTGGCGCGGCGGTCTGATGTGGTACGCGGATGAATGGGGCGTGCCGGAAATCGTGGCGAAGCTGAAGGTGCTGGCCGAGGAAGACCCGGTTGCCTGGAAGCTGTCTCCGGTGCTGCGGGACTGTGCGGCGTCGGGAACGCCGCTGGCGGAGTGGCGGCGCAACTGAGGGTTTCGCCTCGCTGGGGCGAGGCGACCCGCGCGCCCTTCGGGCGCGCTGCCTGGTTCCAATCCGAAGGCGATCGCCAAAAGGGATACGTGCGCCGGCGGTCATGTCCGGTTTTCAGGTATTTATGACCAAGATGAAGGGCGCGCGCGTCTTGCCCTTCATCTTGGCAAAAAATACCTGCCTGCGCGTCGGTTTGCAGCTTTGCCTGCGTGATGGCAGGCGCGGTGCGCGTTGATCGTTCAGTTGAGGTCCTCGATCAGGCGGCCGTGTCGCTTGGTTTCCGCCAGTACGTCTTCCAGTGTTGTCATGCCACGGGCTTCGAGCATGGGAAGCATGCGGCCGAAGACCTCCGCTGTGGCCTGCGCGTCGCCGAGCGCGGTATGGCGCAGGTTCGGCGGGATGGTCACGGCGAGGCGGTCGCAGAGTGCGTCGAGTGTGTGGGTCTGCGACGCGCCGAAGAGGACCGCCGAGAGAAGCACCGTGTCGAGGATCGGGTGGGTCCATTCCACGCCCATACGGGTCTTGTGGCGGTGCAGGAAGGCCATGTCGAAGGGCGCATTGTGCGCCACGATCACGCTGTCGCGCGCGAAGGTGTGGAAGCGTCGCCCGGCCTCGGCGATGCCGGGTGCGCCGGCCACCATGGCATCGGTCACGCCGTGTACCTTCGAAGAGGCGGGCGGGATCGGGCGGCCTGGGTTGACGAGCTGGTCCATGCGCTCGCCCGGCACGATGCGTCCGTTGACGATGCGCACTGCGCCGATCTGCACGATCTCGTCCTTGTGGGGCAGGAGGCCCGTCGTCTCGGTGTCGAGCACCGTGTAGGTCAGCCGCCCGAGCGGCATGGCGTCGAGTGCGCCGGGGGCCTGGTCGAGCAGCGCGAAGTCATAGGTCAGGGGGCGGGCGGCGTCGGGCGGCAGGTCGAGATGCGCGGCATCCACCAGGATGATGTAGCCTCCGCCGTCCATCGGGCGCAGCCGGGCGTCGTAGCTTTGGGCGCGGTCGTGGCCGGGCAGCGTCGCGGCGACCTCGCGCCCGGTCCGGTTCATCTGCTTGCGCAGCCCCTTGAGCGCGGCACCGTCGAAATAGTCGGTGACGGGTGCATTCAGACGGGGAATGCCCTGCGAGGCCAGCACTTCGGCGGCCTGCCCGTCGTAGAGCACGATCTGGTCGGCGCTGCCCACGAGGATGGTGGCGACGGGAATTTCGGTCAGGAGCGCGGTCAGGCGGGCCTTCTCGGATTCGAGCCGCGCGGTTTCCGCGGCGATGCGGTCGGCGCTGGCCAGCGTGCTGGCGGAGAGCTGCGAGCTGAGCGCCGAGGCGGCGGGGCCGAGGTCGCCGAGGTAGCGCGCGGCATCGGTGTCGACGCGGGTGCCGATCCCGGCATGCGCATGGGCGCGGAGGTCGGCCGACAGTCGTTCGATGGGCTTGGCCACGTTTTCGTCGAACAGCAGCCAGACCCCGGCGCAGAGGGCGGTGAACCCGAAGGCGATCAGGATCGCGGCGAGGGTGAAGCCGTTGACGTCGTCCGTCGCCTCCGCCCGCGTGTAGCCGAACCAGAGCGCCGTGCCCGCCAGTGCCGTGCCGCCGAGCGCAATGAGGCAGAAGAACAGGAAGATCCGCAGTCGGAGGCTGAGGCCGGAGAGCATGTCACGCGGCCTCGCACACGGTCTTCACGATCGGGTCGTCGGCGCCCACCTCGCGCCAGACCGGGGGCGAGTCGTCGCCGAGTGCCGGGTCGGCGCGGCGTCCGGCGTCGCAGTCGATCATGATGTCGACGATGGTGACGGGCTTCCAGCGGCCGAAGAAGTAAAGCTTTGTCAGGAAGGTCTGCGGGGTTTCCATGTTGGGTCTCAGGCGCCCGGTCTCGACCGCGACGAAGCGGTCGGTCATCGGCACGACATAGGTCCACGGTCGCCAAGGCGCGCTGGAGGTGACGGATTGCGCCACGGTCAGACCTTCGGGCAGATTGTCCGACGTGCGGGCGTACCAACTGTATTCGGAAGAGATCGTCGCCGCCAGCATCGCGACGCCCGCGCCCACCGGAACCAGCCATTTCGGCAGTCGCGTGACACGTGTCAGCAGCAGCATGGCACCGGCCCCGGCGAAGCCCGCGAAGATCACGGCCAGTAATTCCAGGAACATTCTTTCTCCTCCTTCACGGGGACTGCGCCGGGTGCGTCCGGTGCATGTCCCTTGTACTTCAGCCCGGCGTAGCCGTCCCCTGGCCGATCACAGGCGGCTTGGGGACGGTATTCGGCGACGCCGTTCCCCTGGCTAGACGGCCCATCGGCTGGGCGGCCCCGTCGTCTGCCCGGAGCTTCGCCCGGTCGCGGCTGGAGAGGTCCCCCGGACCTTTCATTGGCTGCGCCGCACCGCCGCTCATCCCAGCATGCCCTTGCCGTGGCCCAGTGCCGATTGCAGCGACTTCACCACGACGAAGGCGTCGCGCAAATGACTTCGCTCAAAATCGGAAAGGCTGGAAGGCGCCAGGTAGTTGTCCGGGGCATCGCCGGATTTCACCTGACGGGCCTGATGCTCCAGCCGGGTTTCGGCGATCAGGTCGTAGGCGTCGATCAGGTCTTGCCCGCCGCTCTGGCTGAGGACGCCAGCGGCGACGGCGGCCTCCAGCCGGGCGCGGGTGTTGGCCACGGCCAGCCGTCCTTTCAGCGCATGGACGCGGCCAAGGTCGACCACGGGCACGACGCCCGAATGCTTCAGGTCGATGCGGTTCTTGTATTCGCCCGAACGGATCGTGGCGAAGCCCCGCAAGAGACCCAGCGGAGGCGTGTGCTTCAGGGCATTCGACACCATGTGCGCCACGAAGATCGAGTTCTTCGAGGCGTCCTGAAGGGTCTGTTGCCGCAGGTTGTCGAGCAGGGAGGACTCGCCGCCGATGGCGCGCAGGTCGAACATGACGGAGGCGAGCATCTGCGCCTCGGGGTTTGGCCTGTTGATCCAGTTGCGGAAATAGCCGCGCCACGTGGCGAGCGGCTGGCACCAGCGCGGGGCAGAGGCCATCATTTCGCCGGGGCAGAAGACGTAGCCGCAGGCGTCGAGGCCGGTTGTGACCTCCTGCGCGAGGGCGGCGAAGTAGGGGCGCATGTCCTCGGTGAAATCGTCCGACAGGATCAGCACGTTGTCCTGATCCGAGACGCCGGTCTGTTCCTGCCGGCCCTGACTGCCGCAGGCGGCCCAGAGGTAGGGGACCGGGGGCGGGCCGAGCCTCTCCTCCGCCAGGGTCAGCAGGCGGCGCGTCGCGGTGTCGGCGATGTCGGTGATGAGCCGGGTGGTGACCTCGTGCCGGTTGCCGGCGGCCACCAGTTGCACCAGAAGCTGCGGGATGCGGGCGGTGACACGGGCCATGGCCTGCGTGTCGGCGGCCTGCGCGATCTCGGCCACCAGTTCGGCGGAGCTCATCGCCTGAAAACGGGTCAGGTCGGTCTGGGTGACCATGCCGACGAGGCGGGGGCCTTCGGTGATGGGCACGTGGCCGATGCGCCGCTCCATCATCATGTGAAGCACGTCGGAGCCGATGGCCGAGGGCGGCAGGGTCACCGGCGCGGCGGTCATGATCCGGGCGATCGGCGTGTCGAGCGGCAGGCCCCCGCCCACCACCTTGCCCGACATGTCGCGGATCGTGGCGATGCCGCGCAGCATGCCGGCCTCGGTGATGCAGATCGAGGAGACGTGCCGTTCGTCCATCATCCGGGCGGCGTCCCGGACCGTGGTGTCGGGGGTGCAGGTGAGGGGGCGGGTGGCCATCAGCGTCTCGGCCCGGCTGGTCGAGAGGTCGGCGCGCTTCGGCCGCGCGGTGCGGCCCCGGTCGAAGAACCTGGCCACGGCGGGCTGGGTTTCGACGAGGCGCAGGAAATCGGGCCGGGGCAGGACCAGCAGCAGCGAGTCCTCGGTCGTGCGGGCGGAGGTCACGGCGCGCCCGTCGCGGGTCAGGCCGCGTTCGCCGAAGGAGTTGCGCGGCCCCAGTGCAGAGATCTGGACATCGTTGCGGTCGCGCACGGCGACGCCGCCGGAATGGATCAGGTAGAGACCGTCGAGCGGTGCGTCGAGCTCGTAGACCGGCTGGTCCGCGGCGATGTTCTGCGGACGGAAGGCGGGCAGCAGGTCTTCCAGCACCTCGGGCGCAAGCGCGTCGTAGGGATGGACCGAGGTCAGGAACCTGCGCAGGGCGTCGTTGTCGATCGGCATCACGGGTCCTTTGCCAAGAACGTGTGCCCGGCATAGCGCGGGGCCTTGCGGAAAGGGAAGGGAGCTTGCGTCTTTTCCGGCCGCTGACGCGCCTGTCTGCGGAGGGACCGTTCAGGCGCGCAGGTGGGCGTTGCCGAAAAATGGCCGGACCCGCGGGGGCGGATCCGGCCGTTGCGTGTCGGTCTGGTCGCTGGCCTCAGTGGCCGTCGACCGCCGCGCCTGCACCGCGCGGGATGCGGACCGATTCAACCAGTTCCTCGATCTCGCGCGGGATCGGTTTGGTCATCGACGACACGGTGAACGCCACCGCGAAGTTGATGATCGCACCCACCGCACCGAAGGAGGTCGACTTGATCCCCAGGAGCAGCGGCGCCGCGTCGGTGTAGCTGTTGGTGTCGGGGATGAAGAACCAGCCCTTGTGGAGGAAGATGTAGACCAGCGTCACGATCAGGCCCGCCAGCATGCCGGCCACGGCGCCCTTGTTGTTCACCTTCGAGAAGATGCCCATCATCAGCACCGGGAAGATCGACGCCGCGGCGAGACCGAAGGCAAGCGCCACCGTCTGTGCCGCGAAGCCCGGCGGGTTGAGGCCCAGCCATGTGGCCACGGCGATGGACACGGCCATGGCGACGCGGGCCGCCATCAGTTCGCCCTTCTCCGAGATGTTCGGGGTCAGCTGGCCCTTCATGAGGTCGTGGCTGACGGCCGAGGAGATGGCGAGCAGGAGACCGGCGGCGGTCGAGAGCGCGGCGGCGAGACCGCCAGCGGCGATGAGGCCGATCACCCAGGAGGGCAGGTTGGCGATCTCCGGGTTCGCGAGAACCAGGATGTCGTTGTTGAAGTTGGTCAGCTCGTTGCCGGTCCAGCCTTCGGCGGCGGCGCGTTCCTGCATCGCGGGCGACTTGTCGTTGTAGTACTGGATGCGGCCGTCGCCGTTCTTGTCTTCCCAGCCGAGCATGCCGGTCTGTTGCCAGGTGGACATCCAGTCGTACTCGGGGTCGTTCTCGATCTGCTCGATGGACACGGCCTGCGCGGCGGTGCCTTCCGGCCAGAACTGCTGGGTGATGTTCAGGCGTGCCATGGCGCCCACGGCCGGGGCCGTCAGGTACAGCAGCGCGATGAAGACCAGTGCCCAGCCGGCGGACCAGCGTGCGTCGGACACCTTCGGCACGGTGAAGAACCGCATGATGACGTGCGGCAGGCCGGCGGTGCCGATCATCAGCGACAGGGTGAAGAGCACCATGTTCAGCGTGTCGCCGTTGTGGGCGGTGTACTGGTTGAAGCCCAGCTCTGTCACGATCTGGTCCAGCGTGGTCAGCAGGGGCGTGCCGTCCGCGGTCGAGCCGAAGAGGCCGAGCGCCGGGATCGGGTTGCCGGTCAGTTGCAGCGAGATGAAGATCGCCGGGATGGTGTAGGCGAGGATCAGAACGACGTACTGCGCGACCTGCGTGTAGGTCACGCCCTTCATGCCACCGAACACCGCGTAGGCGAACACGATCACCGCGCCGATCAGCAGGCCGGTGGTGGTGTCGACTTCGAGGAAGCGGCCGAAGGCCACGCCGACGCCGGTCATCTGTCCGATCACGTAGGTGATGGACGCGATGATCAGGCACAGCACCGCGACAAGGCGCGCGGTCCGCGAATAGAAGCGGTCGCCGATGAACTCGGACACGGTGAACTTGCCGAACTTGCGCAGGTAGGGCGCGAGCAGCAGCGCCAGCAACACGTAGCCGCCGGTCCAGCCCATCAGGAAGGCGGAGTTGTCGTAGCCGGTGAAGGCGATGAGGCCCGCCATCGACAGGAACGACGCCGCCGACATCCAGTCCGCCGCGGTGGCCATGCCGTTGGTGACCGGGTGCACGCCGCGGCCCGCGGCGTAGAATTCCGACGTGGAGCCCGCACGGGCCCAGATCGCGATGCCGATGTAGAGCGCGAAGGACGCGCCGACGAACAGCAGGTTGATGGTAAACTGATCCATGGCTCTTATTCCTCGTCCACGCCGAATTCTTTATCGAGCTTGTTCATCCGCCAGGCGTAGAAGAAGATCAGCGCCAGGAAGACCAGGATCGATCCCTGCTGGGCAAACCAGAAGCCCAGGTCGGTCCCGCCCACGGCGATGCCGGACAGCATCGGGCGCAGCAGGATGCCGAAACCGAAGCTGCACAGCGCCCAGATGACGAGGCAGATGATGATGAGGCGCAGGTTGGCTTGCCAGTAGCTTTTGCCGGCCTCGGCCTGCGCGGCCGAATTCGTGGTATGGTCCGCCATGTCGCGGGTCCTCCTTCCCAGTTATCCGCCCCGCCGGGAGTTGACCCGCGAGGCGCCCCTCTCTTGATGCGCGTGTCTGCGCGTCCCCGCGGCCTGCCGGGCCACGGGGTTTGCCCCGGCGGTCAGGCCGTGGCTGTCTTCACGATCGCGGTCATCTTGCGCGCGATGTCGTCGATTTCGCCCATGGCATTGATGCCGATCAGCGCGCCCTGAGCCTTGTAATAGGCGATGAGCGGCGCGGTCTGGGCGTGGTAGGCCTCCAGTCGGCTGGCCACCGTCTCGGCATTGTCGTCGGCGCGGCGCTTGAACTCCGTCCCGCCGCACTTGTCGCAGGTGCCCATGGCCTGCGGTTGCTTGAAGCTGTCGTGGTAGCCCTCGCCGCAACCGCCGCAGGTGAAGCGGCCCGAGATGCGGGTCACCATCGCGGCGTCTTCGACTTCGAGGCTGATGGCCGCGTCGATCTTCTGACCGGTCTCCTGCAACAGCGTGTCCAGCGCCTCCGCCTGGACGGCAGTGCGCGGGAAGCCGTCGAGAATGACGCCCTGCGCGCAGTCGGATTGGGCCATGCGGTCGCGCAGGATCGCGATGACGATTTCGTCGGAGACAAGCTCGCCCGCTTCCATCACCGCCTTGGCGCGCCGGCCGGCGTCCGTGCCGGCGGCGACCGCCGCGCGCAGCAGGTCACCGGTGCTGAGCTGGACGAAGCCGAACCGCTCTTCGAGCATCCGGGCCTGCGTGCCCTTGCCGGCCCCCGGGGGGCCGAGCAGGATCAGAACGGGGGAGGTGTTGGGGGTCTGTGCGCCGTCCATCGGTCAGGCCCCCCTGTTCATTCTGTTTTCGATGAGGTCGTCGACGACGGCTGGTTCTGCGAGGGTTGAAGTGTCGCCGAGGGCGCCGTAGTCGTTTTCGGCGATCTTGCGCAGGATGCGGCGCATGATCTTGCCGGAGCGGGTTTTCGGCAGTCCTGGGGCCCACTGGATGAGGTCGGGCGAGGCGATGGGGCCGATCTCCTGGCGGACCCAGGTGCGCAGCTCCTTGCGCAGCTCTTCGGTGGGCTCGACGCCGTTCATCAGGGTCACGTAGCAGTAGATGCCCTGGCCCTTGATCTCGTGCGGGTAGCCGACGACCGCGGCCTCGGCGACCTTCTCATGCGCGACGAGGGCCGATTCGACCTCTGCCGTGCCCATGCGGTGGCCCGAGACGTTGATCACGTCGTCGACCCGGCCGGTGATCCAGTAGTCGCCGTCGGCGTCCCGGCGGCAGCCGTCGCCGGAGAAGTAGTAGCCCTTGTAGTCCGAGAAGTAGGTCTTCTCGAACCGTTCGTGGTCGCCCCAGACGGTGCGCATCTGGCCGGGCCAGCTGTCCTTGATGGCCAGCACGCCCTCTGTCGGGACGGCGTCGATCTCTGCCCCGGACTGCGGGTCGAGCACGACCGGCTGGACGCCGAAGAACGGCCGCATCGCGGCGCCGGGTTTCGTGGCATGCGCGCCCGGCAGCGGGGTCATCATGTGCCCGCCGGTTTCGGTCTGCCACCATGTATCGACGATCGGGCAGCGCCCCTGACCGACGACGTCGTTGTACCAGTTCCAGGCCTCCGGGTTGATCGGTTCGCCCACCGTCCCCAGGAGTCGCAGCGAAGATAGATCGCATTTCGTTACGAATTCGTTGCCCTGGCCCATCAGCGCGCGGATCGCGGTCGGCGCGGTGTAGAACTGGTTAACCCGGTGCTTCTCGCAGACCTGCCAGAAGCGGCTGGCGTCGGGCCAGGTGGGCACGCCCTCGAACATCAGCGTGGTCGCGCCGTTCGCCAAGGGCCCGTAGACAATGTAGGAATGCCCGGTGACCCAGCCCACGTCGGCGGTGCACCAGTAGACGTCGCCGTCGTGGTAATCGAAGGTGACCTCGTGGGTGAGGGCGGCGTAAACCAAATATCCACCTGTGGTGTGTACGACTCCCTTCGGCTGCCCCGTGGACCCGGAGGTGTAGAGGATGAAGAGCGGGTCTTCGGCATTCATTTCAACGGGTTGGGAGTAGTCGGAGACTTCCAGCGCCATCTCGTTGTAGTCGAAATCGCGCCCGTCGACCCAGGTGGTCTGGCCGCCGGTGCGCTTCACCACGAGGCACTTCACGCTGTCCTTGCAGTGCAGAAGCGCCTTGTCGGCATTGGTCTTCAGCGGGGTCTTGCGGCCGCCGCGCGGGGCCTCGTCGGCGGTGATCACCAGCCTGGCGTCGCAGCCGTTGACGCGGGCGGCCAGCGCGTCCGGAGAGAAGCCGGCGAAGACGATGGAGTGGATCGCGCCGATGCGGGCGCAGGCGAGCATGGCGTAGGCGGCCTCGGGGATCATCGGCAGATAGATGACCACGCGGTCGCCCTTGCGGACGCCCAGGCTCTCCAGGACGTTGGCCATGCGGCAGACGCGGCGGTGCAGGTCGTTGTAGGAGATCGACTGCGCCTGCTCGTTGGGGTCGTCGGGCTCGAAGATGATCGCGGTCTGGTTGCCGCGGGTCTCGAGGTGGCGGTCGACGCAGTTGGCCGCGACGTTCAGCGTGCCGTCCCGGAACCACTCGATCGACACCTGGCCGAGGGTGAAATCGACGTTGCGGATCTCCGACGGCTGCTTCATCCAGTCGAGCCGCCCCGCCTGCTCCGCCCAGAACGCATCCGGATCGGACACAGAGGCCGCATACATCGCCTCGTACTTCGACGCATCAACATGCGCTCGGGACACCGTATCGGACGACGGCGGATAGGTTGCGGCGGTCGGTTGAGCGTGATCGTTCATGGATGTCCTCCCCTCCAAAAGAAGCATTTCAGATGCGGCATTCCCTTGGGTCACCGCGACTGGAGGCACAATAACGACAACCGAAAACAAATCCATAACACACGATTAAATAAAGAGTTTTGTGTAAATTCTGTGGAAAATAGCGTGACAATCTGTAAATAATTTTGCCGACACAGCGCTAACACCCCTGTTTTTTCAGGAGGACAGCGAGCTTTCGTCATGCGGGTGTCGCAGGTGCGCATGCCCTCAATGGGCGTGTCCCGGCGCCCAAGCAGGGTGTGACAAAACGATGCGGTATGCGGATGTATACCGCTAACGGGTCATCCGGGCGATTCTCTCCCGCTGGGACTTTCGCGCCAGCTAGAGGGTTGCGCCGCGTCCGCGTTTGTCTAGGCTCGGGGTCAGAGCGGACCAAACCGCCATCACATTAGGGGAGGATGACATGTCCAACATGATGACGAAGATCTGCGTCTCGGCGCTGGCGCTGAGCATTGCCAGCGAGGCCGCGGCCACGGAATGGAACGTCTCGGTCTGGGGCAAACGGCGCGCGTTCACGGAACACATCCACAAGCTGGCCGAGCTGGTCGAGGAGAAGACAGGCGGCGAATTTACCATGAACATCAGTTATGGCGGCCTGTCGAAGAACACCGAGAATCTGGATGGCATCTCCATCGGCGCCTTCGAAATGGCGCAGTTCTGCGCGGGCTACCACCCCGACAAGAACCGCGCGATCACCGTGCTGGAGCTGCCTTTCCTGGGCGTGTCGAACCTCGACGAGGAGGTGGCGGTCAGCCACGCGGTCTATGCCCATCCCGCCGTCGCGGAGGAAATGGCGCAGTGGAACGCGAAGATGCTGATGACCTCGCCGATGCCGCAGTACAACATTGTCGGCACCGGCGAGCCGCGTGACGAGGTCGCCGAGTTCGACGGCATGCGGGTCCGCGCGACCGGCGGCCTGGGCAAGGCGTTCACGGCGGTGGGCGGGGTGCCGACCTCCGTGACCTCATCCGAGGCTTACCAGGCGATGGAATCCGGCGTGGTCGATACGGTGGCCTTCGCGCAGCACGCGCATCTGAGCTTCGGCACCATCAACCAGGCAGACTGGTGGACGGCCAACCTGAACCCGGGCACCGTCAACTGCCCCGTGGTCGTCAACATCGACGCCTACGAGGCGCTCAGCGACGCGGAACGCGAAGCGCTCGACAGTTCCGTCGACGAGGCAATCGCCTATTATCTCGAGAACTACGGCAAGCTGCTGAAGCAGTGGGACGAAGTGCTGGAAGAGAAGGGGGTCGAGAAAGTGATGATCTCTGACGAGGAACTGGCCAAGTTCCGGGACGTCGGCGGCGCGCCGATCCGTGACGCCTGGATCGAGGAGATGTCCGCGCAGGGGATTCCGGCGCAGGAGCTTTACGACCTCGTCAACACGACCCTCGACGAGGCGCGCGCGACCAACTGACGATGCGGGTCCGGGCGCAGGGCTGCCCGGACCCGGTTTTCCCGACAACCGAATCCTTTTCGAGGGAGGTCGCATGGCCGGCACCGCATCGGTCCTTGAAGACGGCAGTCTCCTGTCCAGGCTCGACCGGACCTTACTGAAGCTCGAATGGAGCATGGCCTTCGTTTCGGGCCTTGGCGCCTTTGCCCTGATGCTGCTGGCGGTCTGGTCGGTCGGCGGGCGCAACCTGTTCAACGAACCGCTCCGTGGCTATGTCGACTGGATCCAGGCGGCGATGCCGGTGATCGCGATCTTCGGCATATCCTATGTGCAGCGGCAGGGCGGGCACATCCGCATGGACATCCTCGTCGGCGCGCTTGGCGGCCGGGCGCTCTGGCTGGCGGAGTTCCTGACGACGCTGCTCGTGCTGGTGCTGATGGTGCTGCTGGTCTGGGGAACCTGGGCGCATTTCGACCGCTCCTTCGACATCGCCAAGCCGAACTGGAGCCGGGATTCCTCCATCGACATCGGACTGCCGATCTGGCCCGCCAAGCTGGTGGTGCCGGTGGCCTTCTCGGTCATCAGCCTGCGGTTGCTGCTGCAGCTCTGGGGCTTCGGGCGGGCGTTCGTGCTCGGGCTCGACCGGCCGGTGGCAGTGCCGCTTGTGCAGTCGGCGGCGGAACAGGCGGCGGCAGAGGCCGACCACATGCAGGGGCACGACACATGACGGCGACCTTCCAACGATCCGCGAGGCCGTGACGGCATGGAACTGACCTCTATCGAAATCGGGTTGTGGGTGACCGGCGGCATGCTGGTGCTGGTCGTTCTGGGCATGCGCGTGGCTTTCGCCGCCGCGATGGCCGGGCTTGTGGGTCTGATCTGGATCTTCTGGTCGAAGAAGGGCTACGACCCAGAGGACTTCGGCTGGGCTTTGGGTGTTGCGGTGAAGACCGCCGGACAGGTGCCGCACGGCAAGGTCGCGAGCCAGGCGCTGAGCCTGATCCCGACGTTCATCCTCATCGGCTATCTGGCCTATTACGCGGGGCTGACACGCGCGCTCTTCGAGGCAGCGAAACGCTGGATCGCCTGGGTGCCGGGCGGATTGGCAGTGTCCACAGTCTTCGCCACGGCGGGCTTCGCGGCGGTGTCGGGCGCCTCCGTCGCGACGGCGGCGGTCTTTGCCCGCATCGCCATCCCCGAGATGCTGAAAATCGGCTACGACAAGCGCTTCGCGGCAGGCGTGGTGGCGGCGGGCGGCACGCTGGCCTCTCTTATCCCGCCCTCGGCGATCCTCGTGATCTACGCCATCATCGTCGAACAGGACGTGGGCAAGCTGCTGCTCGCGGGCTTCATTCCGGGCGTGTTCTCGGCGATCGTCTACGGGCTGCTGATCGTCGGCATGGCGCTGGTCATCAAGGGTTTCGGGCCGCCGGTGGGTGGTTTCACCTGGCGCCAGCGCTTCGCCAGCCTGCCGCCGGCACTGCCCATCGTGGCGGTGGTCGTCATCATCATCTTCTTCGTCTACAACCCCTTCGGCGGCGACGCCTGGGGCACGCCCACCGAAGGCGGTGCCATCGGGGCCTTCATCGTCTTCCTCATGGCGATCTGGCGCGGCATGCGCCTGCCGGAGCTGATGGACGCCCTGGTCGAGACGGCGAAGCTGTCGATCATGATCTTCACCATCATCTGGGGCGTGCTGATCTACGTGCGGTTTCTCGGCTTCGCGGACCTGCCCTCGGCCTTCGCCGACTGGATCTCGTCGCTGCACTATCCGCCGCTCCTGATCCTAGTGTGCATCCTGCTGGCCTACGCGGTGCTCGGCATGTTCATGGATGCCATCGGCATGCTGCTGCTGACCTTGCCGGTGGTCTACCCGGCTGTCATGGCACTGAACGGCGGGGAAGCCGTAACGGCCGCCGACAGCGCCTTCGGCATGAACGGCACGATGTGCGCGATCTGGTTCGGCATCCTCGTGGTGAAGATGGCGGAGTTCTGCCTTATCACACCACCCATCGGACTGAACTGCTTCGTCGTGGCGGGTGTGCGTCCGGAGCTGTCGGTGCAGGATGTCTTTCGCGGGGTCACGCCATTCTTCGTGGCGGATGCCGTGACCATCGCACTGCTGGTGGCCTTCCCGTGGATCGTGCTCTGGCTCCCGTCGCTGGCCTGAGCAACCGGTGGCCGGCCACAAGGAGCAACCCTAGGTTCAGGACCCATTGATTTGGTTGAGCGAGCGTGATTCACCGTTCGAAAACGAGCGGTGAACATGTCTGATCTCTACTGGTTGAGCGATGCGCAGATGGCGCGTCTGGAGCCTTACTTCCCCAAGTCGCACGGCAAGCCCCGGGTTGATGACCGGCGCGTTCTGAGCGGTATTATCTTTATCAATCGCAATGGATTGCGGTGGCGAGATGCGCCAAGGGAATACGGCCCGCACAAGACACTCTACAACCGCTGGAAGCGGTGGAGCGATAGAGGCGTCTTCGCCCGGATCATGGCCGGGCTGGCGGGCGAGCATGGTGAGGAGACGACCGTGATGATCGACGCAACTCATCTGAAGGCCCATCGCACGGCGTCCAGCCTGGGCGTGAAAAAGGGGGGCGTGGACGGCTGATTGGCCGGACGAAGGGAGGCATGAACACGAAGTTGCACGCCGTCTGCGACAGCCATGGCCGGCCCATCGACCTGTTCCTGACTGCCGGCCCCGTCAGCGACTACATCGGGGCGCGTGCGCTGGTCGGCGGGCTGCCAGACGTGAAATGGCTGCTCGGAGATCGCGGCTACGATGCCGACTGGTTCAGAGAAGCCTTGCAAGACAAGAAGATACGCCCTTGCATCCCGGGCCGGACGAAACGGAAGACGCCCGTCCCGTACGACAAGCGCAGGTACAAGCGTCGCAACCGGATCGAGATCATGTTCGGCAGGCTCAAGGATTGGAGACGGGTGGCGACCCGTTATGACCGATGCCCAAAGACCTTCTTCTCAGCGATCGCACTCGCTGCGACCGTGATCTTCTGGCTTTGAGAGAGAACGAGTCCTGACCCTAGGCCAGCGCCACGCCCCTCCTTCATCTTGGCAAAATACCTGAAAACCCAACGCCCGCAGCCCGTACCCAGATCAGGGCGCGGGCGCGCGATCGTGCTGGCGCCACTCCGGCACGGACACGCCGGAAATCCTAGGCCAGCCGCACCGCTCCATGGGCAAAGGCCAGCTTGTCGCGCATGCCCGGTGTCAGCACGAAGGGGTAGAGGTCTGGCAGGTCCAGCGCCCGGTTCACGTGGTTCATGGCGATGGTCAGGTCGACGGCGAGGGTCAGCAGCACCTCCGTGTCCCGTTCCACGTAGGCGTCGTAGTCCCGCGGCGGCCCGTCGGGCAGGGACAAACCGGTCGAGGCCGCGCTGTCCAGCAGATCGGTGAGGTGCAGCAGGTGCGCGATCGTCTCGGCCCAGTCCTCGTGCGGATGGGCGGTGGCATAGGCGGTGATATGCGTGCCATCGGGCGCTTTGGGGTTGTCGTAATGCTCTTTCAGGGCCGCGGCGTAATCCGCCCGTTCGTCGCCGAACCGCGCCCGGAAATCTGCAAGGAAGGTCTGATTCTCCGACAGGCGCAGGAACAGGAAATGCGCGATCTCGTGGCGCATGTGTCCGATCATCGTGCGGTAGAGTTCGCCGAAACGCTCCTGCCGGTCGGCCAGCACGGCGTCCGAAGCCTCGGTCACGTTGATGGTGATTTCGCCGTTCGCATGGCCCATGACGACATCCATCTCGCCAGTGGCCGTCTGCTCGGACAGCATCTTGAAGACCGGGCGGGCGCCCGTATCCTGCGCCGTGAACCAGCCCCAGCGCACGAGGTTGGCGATCACCCAGCGTTTGGCCTGTTCGCTGCGCTCCCAGAGCGGCAGGTTGTCGGGTTCGCGCAGGTCGGGCACCGTCTCGGTCATCGCGCAGGCCCGGCAAAGCGGACCGTCCTCCGCCTTCCAGTTGCACCCGATCTCGTCCCGGTTCGCGCAGAACTGCGCATCGGCCAGCATGCTCTGCGTGTCAGGGTCGAAGGTGACGGTCTGCCCACAGCCGCAGGCGGTGTTGTGGAAGAAGACGTTGGTCCCGCAGTTGGGGCAGTGGAAGACGCGCATCGAGAGCTCTCTGATTGCATGGCCGGGGCATGGCGCCGCTCAACGCGTGGCTGCCGCTACGGTTCCATAGGCGCCGCACATCCCTTGGGCCAGAGGTTCCGGGTCCGGCGTGTTGCAGATGGAAAGGCGACGCGGGCACGAAGGCACTTGCTGAATCGCATTATTTCCAATATTCCGGAAATATGGAATCAGTTGATCAAATCCACCTCGCGCAACTCACCGCGCTGGCCCATCCCAAGCGTCTGTCGCTGTTTCGGCTGCTGATGCGGCGATACCCGGACCGTGTGCCGGCGGGCGATCTGGCAGAGACGCTGGGGATGCCGCCCTCGTCCTTGTCGGCGGCACTGGCGCAGCTTCGGCAGGCCGGGCTCGTCACGCAGGAGCGGCAGGGCACATCGCTCCTTTATGCCGCGGACACCGGAGGATCGGGGCGGCTGGTGAATTTTCTCGTCGCCGACTGCTGCCGTGGCCGCGGCGACATCTGTTTCAACCTGTCAGAGAAGGACGTGCTCATGACGGTCCATAAGACGCGCAAGTGGAACGTGCTGTTCATATGCACCGGCAACTCAGCCCGGTCGATCTTTGCCGAGACGCTGCTGCGCGAAATGGCCGGCGACCGGTTCGAGGTCTTCTCGGCCGGGACGAGGCCGCAATCGGAGCTGAACCCCCAAGCGGTGGCGCTGCTGGAGTCCAAGGGGCATGACGTATCGCCGCTGCGCTCCAAGACTATCTCGGAGTTCAAGGGCGAGGGTGCGCCGAAGATGGATTTCGTCTTCACCGTCTGCGATACGGCGGCGAACGAGGAATGCCCGCCGTGGCCCGGTCAGCCGATGTCCGGTCACTGGGGGCAGCCCGACCCGGTGAAGGCCACCGGAACGAAGGCAGAGCGCAGGCTGGCCTTTCAGCAGGTCTATGGCGCTCTGAAGAACAGGATCGCCGCTTTCGCTGCGCTGCCGGTGGAGACTCTGGACCGCGCGGCATTGCAGGCGCGGATCGACAACATCGGGCGAGCTGTGGGAGATGCCGCATGACCAGATACGCGGTGAACGGTCTTGGCCGTATGGGAAAGCTGGTGCTTGAGCCGCTGCTGGACAGGGGCGCGCAGATCGCCTGGATCAACGATGCGGTGGGCGACCCCGCGATGCACGCGCACCTCCTGGAGTTCGACACCGTGCACGGGCGCTGGGATGCCGAGTTTTCGTCGGACGCGGACAGCATCACCATCGACGGGGTGCGCCTGCCGGTCCATTCGGCCAGGTCGCTGGACGACCTTCCGCTGGACGGCGTGGACGTGGTCATCGATTGCACCGGCTATTTCAAGACCGAGGCCCGGATCGCCCCCTATTTCGAACGCGGGGTGAAGAAGGTCGTGGTCTCCGCTCCGGTGAAGGACGGCAACGCCGCGAACATTGTCATGGGGGTGAACCACGAAACCTACGATCCGGCAAACCACCGGATCGTCACCGCGGCCTCCTGCACGACCAACTGCCTTGCTCCGGTGGTGAAGGTGATCCACGAGGGGCTGGGCATTCGCCATGGCTCCATGACGACCATCCACGACGTGACCAACACCCAGACCATCGTGGACCGCCCGGCCAAGGATCTGCGCCGCGCACGCTCGGCCCTGAACGCGCTGATCCCGACAACCACCGGCTCGGCCACGGCGATCACTCTCATCTACCCGGAGCTGAAGGGCCGGCTGAACGGACATGCGGTGCGTGTGCCGCTGCTCAATGCCTCGCTGACCGATTGCGTGTTCGAGGTGGAGCGCGCCACCACGGTCGAGGAGGTCAACGCCCTTTTCAAGGCCGCCGCAGAGGGGCCGCTGAAAGGCATCCTGGGATACGAGGAGCGTCCGCTGGTGAGCTGCGATTACGTGAACGACGTGCGGTCCTCCATCGTGGATGCGCCGTCGACCATGGTGGTGAACGGCACGCAGGTGAAGATCTACGCATGGTACGACAACGAATGGGGCTATGCGCACCGGCTGGCAGATGTTGCGATGATGGTGGGCGCAAGCCTGTGAAGGCCCGGCCTGCCGCCAAAAGGCTTCTCGCCCCTTGGCCCGTATGGACTCGCCAGGGAGCGCCAGTTTGACCGCAGACGGCGCTGTCGCACAGATCCCGTTGTCCTTGCGCAACACGACCGAAAGGCGAAGCCGCGCCGTAACCCATCACCCCGAGGAGCCGAGCCAAAGCCATGACCATCGCCACAGAAGCGCCGCGCGGACTCGCCGCCTACATCGCCGTGACGGCGGCCTACTGGGCTTTCATGCTGACCGATGGGGCGCTCAGGATGCTCGTGCTCCTGCATTTTCACACGCTGGGTTTCAGCGCCGTGCAACTGGCTTACCTCTTCCTGCTCTACGAGGTGGCGGGCATCGCCACGAACCTCTCGGCGGGCTGGATCGCGGCACGGTTCGGCCTGACCTCGACGCTCTATGCGGGGCTTGGCCTGCAGGTCGTGGCGCTGGTGGCACTGGCGCAGCTTGACCCGGCCTGGAGCCTGGGCGTCTCGGTGGTCTACGTGATGGCGGTGCAGGGCCTCTCGGGTGTGGCGAAGGACCTCTCGAAGATGTCGGCGAAGTCGGCGGTCAAGGTTTTGGCGCCGAAGGGGCAGGGCGGGCTCTTCCGGTGGGTCGCTGTTCTGACCGGCTCGAAGAACGCGGTCAAGGGGCTTGGTTTCCTGCTGGGCGCGGCGCTTCTGGCGCTGGCCGGCTTCAAGACGTCGGTCCTGGGCATGGCCACCGTATTGGCCCTGATCCTCGCGGCCGTTGCGCTCCGGATGCCACCGGGCCTGCCGGCAGGCAGGAAAGACGCGAAATTCCGCGAGGTCTTCTCGAAGGATCGCAACGTGAACTGGCTCTCGGGGGCGCGCGTCTTCCTCTTCGGCGCGCGCGACGTGTGGTTCGTTGTGGGCATCCCGGTCTATTTCTATGCCGTGCTTTCCGACGGAACGGAGGCGGGCAATCGCGCCGCCTTCTTCACCATCGGCAGCTTCATGGCGGTCTGGACCATCCTCTACGGCGCGGTACAGGCCTGGGCACCCAAAGCTCTGCGCGCCGCCACGCGACCGGAGGCAGAGATCGTCGCGGCCGCCCGCGGCTGGGCCCTGGCGCTCGTGCCCGTGCCGCTCTCGCTGGCCGTCCTCGTGGCGACGACCGGGGCACCCGCCCCCTGGCTGACGGCATCCCTGATCGCCGGCCTCCTTGCCTTCGGCGCGATCTTCGCAGTCAATTCCGCTTTGCACAGCTACCTGATCCTCGCCTTCTCGAAGGGCGAGCGGGTGACGATGGACGTGGGTTTCTACTACATGGCCAACGCCGCGGGTCGCCTGCTGGGGACGCTTCTGTCGGGGCTCTGCTACCAATGGGGCGGCGTGCCCGCCTGTCTCGGCACGGCGGCGGTCATGGTGGCGCTGAGCGCATTCGGAGCGTCGAGGCTTGCCGTGCCCTGAGCGCCCGACTGCAACATCCCCCGCCCACCCGCGACGGACCGGGACTCCTGCAAGACAAAGCCTGCCACATCCCTTCATCTTGGCCCAAATACCTCGGGGGTCGGGGGCGGAGCCCCCGTGCGCGAGCGAAGCGAGCGCCGGTCGGATCGCGACAGCGATCCGAAAAACCTCTCAACAGCACCTCCACGTACGCAAAGCCCTCCGCCAGCCGCGTCCGAAACGCCCGTTGGCGGATCGGCTGCGCCCATGGCAATGTGGCCGCCACCGTGCGGACCGGGCTGCTCAGGCCCGGTCGCTCCGTCAGACGGTGCCAGCCGTCCTGCGCAAGGGCGATCCGGGGGGCATCGAGACGCGCCGTGGTTCGGCTGACCTTGGTATGTCCATCGCCGCTCGCACCGTCGCAACGCGCACAGACGCCGCATCGGCGTCGTTCCAAGCCCGGACAATATCAAAGACAAGCGCGCTTCCGGTTCCGGATCTCCGAAGCCTGCAAGGGCGTTTCTTCGGGTATGCGCTCGTTCTCCATCGCCAACACGCACGCCATCGTTTGCGCGCAGTCGAGGCCGGCAGGGCGGCGGGCGGAGACCCGCCCAGGTGCCTGTCCTCATCGGCCTTTCCCGCAAAGGTGGGTCTCGATCACAACTATTGGGTTGACTTCATTGCATATGCAACGAATATATCGGAACCTGTCAACTGGTCACCGGGAGGAGAGTCATGACACGTTTCGAATTGCCAAAGGGAATGGTCCGCGCGCCGCAGGGTGTCGGCACGCACGAAGGCTACATGCCGGGCTTCGGCAACGATTTCGAGACGGAGGCGCTGCCCGATGCGTTGCCGCAGGGCATGAACAGCCCGCAGAAGTGCAACTACGGCCTCTATGGCGAACAGCTCTCCGGCACCGCTTTCACGGCGAATCCGCCGGAGCGGACCTGGACCTATCGCATCCGGCCTTCGGTCAAGCATTCCACGCGCTACACCAGGATCGACCTGCCGTACTGGAAGTCCGCACCCAACGTGCTGGAGGACGTGATCAGCCTTGGCCAGTACCGCTGGGATCCGGTGCCCTACAGCCAGGAGGGGTTCACCTGGCTCACCGGCATGCGGACGATGACGACGGCGGGCGACGTGAACACGCAGGTGGGCATGGCGGCGCACATCTACCTGGTGACCGAGTCGATGAAGGATGCGTATTTCTTCAGCGCGGACAGCGAATTGCTGGTCGTCCCGCAGGAGGGGCGGCTGCGTTTCTGCACCGAACTCGGCGTCATCGATATCGCACCGCAGGAGATCGCCATCATCCCGCGCGGTCTGGTGTACCGTGTCGAGGTGCTCGAAGGCCCGTGCCGGGGGTTCGTCTGCGAGAACTACGGTCAGAAGTTCGAACTGCCGGGCCGTGGGCCGATCGGCGCCAACTGCCTGGCCAACCCGCGCGATTTCAAGGCGCCGGTCGCGGCCTTCGAGGACCGCGAGGTGCCCTCGACCCTGACCGTCAAGTGGTGCGGCCAGTTCCACGAAACCGAGATCGCGCAGTCGCCGCTCGACGTGGTGGCGTGGCATGGCAACTATGCGCCCTACAAGTACGACCTCAGCACCTACTGCCCGGTGGGCGCGATCCTCTTCGACCATCCGGACCCGTCGATCTTCACGGTGCTGACGGCGCCGTCGGGCGTGCCAGGGACCGCCAACATCGACTTCGTGCTGTTCCGCGAGCGCTGGATGGTGGCCGAGAACACCTTCCGTCCGCCGTGGTATCACAAGAACATCATGTCCGAGCTGATGGGCAACATCTATGGCCAGTACGACGCCAAGCCAAAGGGGTTTGTCCCCGGCGGAATGAGCCTGCACAACATGATGCTGCCGCACGGCCCGGACCGGAACGCCTTCGAAGGCGCGTCGAACGCGGATCTGAAGGCCGAAAAGCTGGACAACACCATGTCCTTCATGTTCGAGACCCGTTTCCCGCAGCACCTCACGGCCTTCGCCGGACAGGAGGCACCGCTGCAGGACGATTACATCGACTGCTGGGAGACCCTCGAGAAGAAGTTCGACGGCACGCCCGGAAAGAAATAGGTCTTTGCACCTGAACCCGGTGGAGCCGGGGGGCCAGCCCCCCGGACCCCCCGGAGGTATTTGGAAAGCAAAGAAGCAATAAACGGAGATCCCATGCCCCTAATGCGCAGCTGGGTCGAGGCGGCGAATGCCCCCGATTGCGAATTCCCCCTGAACAATCTGCCGTACGGCAGTTTCCGCTCCGAGTCGGGAGAGCCGCACTGCGGTGTCGCCATCGGCGACATGATCCTCGACGTGACGCGGATGGAGCGGGACGGCCTGATCCAGATGGAGGACGAGGAGGAGATTTTCTTTTACGGCGACTGGACGGAGTTCATGACACTGGGCCCCGCCGCATGGGCGGCCTTCCGGGCGCGCGTCACGGCGCTGCTGGACGAGGATGCGCCGGATGCGGAAAAGCTGGTCGGCTACATGGTTCCCATGGCCGGGACCGAGATGCTGATGCCGTTCACCGTCGCGGAATACACCGATTTCTACGCGGGCAAACATCACGCGAGCAACGTCGGCACGATGTTCCGCGGGCCGGAAAACGCGCTGCCTGCGAACTGGCTGTCTGTTCCTATCGGCTACAACGGGCGGGCGTCCTCGGTCGTGGTGTCGGGGACCGACGTGCGCCGTCCCTGGGGGCAGCTCAAGGCGCCGGACGCGGATTTGCCGGTGTTTGCCCCCTGCAAGCGCTTCGACATCGAGCTTGAGATGGGCGCCATCGTCGGCACCTCGTCCGAGGGGCCGGTGACGGTGGCAGAGGCGGACGCGATGATCTTCGGCTACGTGTTGATGAACGACTGGTCCGCGCGCGACATCCAGGCCTGGGAATACCAGCCGCTGGGACCGTTCCAGTCCAAGGCCACAGCCACGTCCATCTCGCCGTGGATCGTGCCCAAGGCCGCGCTCGAGCCGTTCCGCTGTTCGACGCCCGAGCGGGAGCGTCCGCTTCTCGACTATCTGGAGGAGCCGGGGCCGATGCTGTATGACATCGCGCTCGAGGTGGGTCTGGCGCCGGACGGCAAGGCGGAGACGGTGATCTCGCGGACGAACTACAACGTGATGTATTACTCGGCGGCGCAGCAGCTTGCGCATCACACCACCTCGGGCTGCCCGATGAACACCGGCGACATGCTGGGGTCGGGTACGATTTCCGGACCGGAGAAGGGGCAGCGCGGTGCACTGCTGGAAATGAGCTGGGGTGGCAAGGAACCGGTCACGCTCGACACCGGCGAGACACGCAGCTTCGTCGAGGACGGCGACACGCTGACGCTGCGCGGCCACGCGCAGGGCGACGGTTACCGGGTCGGTTTCGGCGCCTGCACCGGCAAGGTGCTGCCCGCGCTTGAAGATCCCTACGCGCGGTAGGGGGGCATGGCGTCACTCGATCATATCCAGCTTGCCATGCCGGAAGGCGAGGAAGGCCGTGCGCGCGCCTTCTGGGGCGGGCTGATCGGTTTGGCCGAACTGGAGAAGCCTGAGGCGCTGAGGGCGCGGGGCGGGGTCTGGTTCGCGCTTGACGGGGCCGAGTTGCACCTTGGCGTGGAGCCCGGCTTTGCCCCGGCGCGCAAGGCGCATCCCGGCCTTCGGGTGTCCGGTATAGACGCTGTGGCGGCCGCGCTGTCTGACGCGGGCCACCCGGTAAAATGGGACGAAAAAATCGCGGGACGCCGGAGGTTCTTTACCGAAGATCCCTTTGGCAACCGCGTCGAATTTCTGGAAGAGGACTGAGACATGGCCAAGGCATTCGCCTCCGCAGGCGACATGGCGGAAAAGAAGACGAGCTTCACGCAGGTGGGCGAGGGGCTTTACGCCTTCACCGCCGAGGGCGACCCCAACACCGGGGTGATCATCGGCGACGACAGCGTGATGATCGTCGAGGCGCAGGCAACACCGCGTCTTGCCCGCAAAGTGATCGAGCATGTCCGTGAAGTGACCGACAAACCGATCAGCCACCTCGTGCTGACGCATTACCATGCGGTGCGCGTGCTGGGCGCTTCGGCGTATGGCGCGCGGGAAATCATCATGTCGGACACCGCGCGGGCCATGGTGGCGGAGCGCGGTCAGGAAGACTGGGACAGCGAATTCGACCGTTTCCCGCGCCTGTTTCAGGGGCATGAGGAAATCCCGGGGCTGACGTGGCCGACGACAACATTTTCGGACAGCATGACGGTTTACCTCGGCAATCGCCGGGTCGACATCATGCATCTTGGCCGGGCCCACACCGCCGGTGACGCGGTGATCTGGGTGCCTGACCAGGAAGTCATGTTCACCGGCGACATCGTTGAATACCACTCGGCCTGCTATTGTGGCGACGGGCATTACGGCGACTGGGAAGACACGCTGATGAACATCGCCGCCTATGAGCCCAAGGCCATTGCACCGGGGCGTGGCGACGCGCTGGTGGGCGAAGAGATGGTGGCGAAAGCGATCGAGAGCACTGCCGACTTCGTCCGCTCGACCTACAAGCCGGTGCAGAAGGTCGTGGGCCGGGGCGGGTCGCTGAAAGAGGCATGGGACGCGGTGCGCGAAGCCTGCGATCCGAAGTTCTCGGATTACGCGATCTACGAGCATTGCCTGCCGTTCAACGTGGGCCGTGCCTACGACGAAGCACGGGGCATCGACACGCCGCGCGTCTGGACCGCCGAGCGTGACAAGGAGATGTGGAACGCCCTTCAGGGGTGAGCGCCGATCCGGCGAAGCCGGTGGACCGTCCGGTGGACGGTGCAAGGGGCGAACGGGAGTAGCCTAGGCAGGGCGCCGATCCGGAGGGGTGTCTCGGGATCGGCGGCCGGGAACCTGCGGGTGGTACGAGTGGCGGATTACCGGTGCGGGTGGCGGTCCTTAACGTGATCGGCCCGGTGGGAGAGAGAAGGGAGAACGCGCAACATGTCGGATGCAGCTGGGATCCTTTCGGCAGAGAACCCCTGGAAGGTCATGGCGCTGAACAACGCCTGGGCCAACGAGGTGCTGATGGGCTCGGTATCCGGTCTGTCGGACGCCGCGTTCGCCGCGCCGCGTCCGGGCTTCTTTCCGT
This sequence comes from Sagittula stellata E-37, assembly GCF_039724765.1. Lineage (NCBI taxonomy): Bacteria > Pseudomonadati > Pseudomonadota > Alphaproteobacteria > Rhodobacterales > Roseobacteraceae > Sagittula > Sagittula stellata. The sequence continues at coordinate 1,893,141 of NZ_CP155729.1, forward strand.
CGCTCAAGGCCACTCTGAACCACATTCTGCTTGTCGACCTGTTCTACCTCGACGCGATGCAGGAGGGTGGGCTGGGCTACAGCCTGCGCAATCGGCCCGAGGCTGCCTCGGTCGCGGCGCTGGCTAGGGAACAGGCGGGTGCGGATCTGCGGCTGCTCGCGTTCTGCGAGCACCTGAACGGTGAAGACCTGCGGCGCACGATCACGATGGAGCGCCCCGGTGGCCCGGTGCAGGAGACCATCGCCGCGTTGCTGCTGCATCTTTTTCAGCACCAGGTGCATCACCGCGGGCAGGCGCACACGATGATACTGGAGGCAGGCATCGCGCCGCCGCAACTCGATGACTTTCATCTGGCCTATGGCCGTGTGCCCTCGGCACATGCGTGGTGGGCCAAGGGGAATGAGACAGACGGGGCCGAGGTCCCCGAGGGGAGGAGAAACGATGATACATGACCGTTATCAGCTTGCGTTCAGGCTGTATCCCTACGAGCGCTCGGCCGATCAGGACGCCGATGCCCCGGTGCGCCATCCGGTCGTCGTCATGGGCGGTGGACCCATCGGGGTGGCCATGGCGCTCGATCTTGGGCTTCAGGGTATCCCGGTCGTGGTGCTGGACGACCATGAGGGGATCGGGCAGGGGTCGCGCGCCATCTGTTTTGCCAAGCGCTGCCTCGAAATCGCCGACCGTTACGGCTGCGCACAGCCGATGCTCGACAAGGGCGTGGTCTGGAACCTCGGCAAGGTGTTCCACGAGGACCGCAAGGTGTTCGAATTCAACCTCCTGCCGGAGGAAGGCCATCGCTTCCCCGCGTTCATCAACCTCCAGCAACCCTATTTCGAGAAGTTCCTGGTAGAACGGGTGCGTGAGGCGCAGGCGGCGGGTGCGCCCATCGAGCTGCGCGGCCGCAACCGGGTCGACAGTGTCGAGGTGAAAGACGATCACGCGGTCCTGCAGATCACCACGCCCGACGGGCCCTACACGATCGAGGCGGACTGGCTGATCGGTTGCGACGGGGCAAGCTCTCCGTTGCGGAGCATGATGGGGCTGGATTTCGACGGGCGCGTGTTCGAGGACAGCTTCCTGATCGCCGACATCCGAATGCTGGGGGAGGCGTTCCCGACCGAACGCTGGTTCTGGTTCGAGCCGACCCATGGCGCGGGGGCCTCGACGCTGCTGCACAAGCAGCCCGACGATGTGTGGCGCGTGGATTTCCAGATCGGCTGGGACATCGACCGCAAGGAAGAGCTGAAGGAAGAGAACGTCCGGCGCAGGCTGAATGCCTTCCTCGGCGACGTGCAATACGAGATCGTGTGGACCTCGATCTACACCTTCCAGTGCCGCCGGATGAAGCAGTTCCGCCATGGGCGGGTGCTGTTCGCCGGCGACTCGGCGCATCAGGTATCGCCCTTCGGTGCGCGCGGTGCCAATTCCGGTATGCAGGACGCGGACAACCTTGGCTGGAAGCTGGGGATGGTGATCCGTGGCGAGGCGCCGGATCGCCTGCTGGACACCTATGACGAGGAACGGCGGTTCGGGGCGGACGAGAACATCCTGAACTCGACCCGCGCGACCGATTTCATCACGCCGAAGACCAAGACGTCGCACCTGTTCCGCAACGCCGTGCTGTCGCTGGCAGAGCATCACGCCTTCGCCCGCCCGCTCGTCAATTCAGGGCGACTGTCGGTGCCCTGCACCTATGACGGGTTGTCGCTGACGGCTGAAGACGGACTGGCGGGCGGGCCTCAAAGGACGCGCCCGGGCAGCCCTTGCCCGGATGCGCCGATCGGCAACGACTATCTCCTCAACGCCATCGGTGGAACGTTTGTGCTGCTGACGCTGGACGCGGAGGCGCCCGAGACGTTGACGGACGATGGTGTCACTGCCGCCCGGGTGGCCCTCTCTGCGTCGGACGATCCGAGCGGTGCCCTTGCTGACCGGTTCCTCGGGGCAGCGAAAAGCGCGGTCTATCTGATTCGCCCCGACCAGCATGTCGTGGCGCGCTGGGATGCCTTTGACGAAAACCAAGTGCGTTCGGCGCTGCGCCGTGCCTGCGGGAAGGATTGAGGACATGCTGAACACCAGTCCGAACATCGAGGCGCCGGACGAGTTCTACGCCGAACTGATCCAGATCCACGAGGGGCTGTCCGACGAGGACAGCGCGGCGCTGAACGCCCGGCTGATCCTGCTTTTGGCCAACCACGTGGGCGACCGCGCGGTCCTGCGCGAAGCCCTGCAGGCGGCCCGCGCGGCGGTCTGACAAGCGCCTTGGCGATCCTGCCCGGCGGTTCGGCACTGTTTGACCGGGCCGGGCATCCCGTCGTGCGGGACGTCCCGGGACGTGTGAACCGACCTAAGCGCACGATGCGGTGACGTGCAGACGGACGTGTCGGTCAGCTCTGGACGGCGGCGCAGAACCTGCCGGCCAGAGCTACCGTGGCCGATTGGCACCACCGCAAATCCTCCAAAATCATTGATTTTCCGGTGTTCGGTTGTCCGTCTGGACCGTTTGCGACATGATGCTGGCGCAAACAGATGCGGCTGCGTGTCGCAAACCGACCGGAAACGGCGCGCCTGTGCGCTTGCATTGCCAAACAGGCGGCCAGACTGGCCAGATACCCGGCGCTTTACGTTGCGTCGGGCTCGCGCTCCGGCGCCAAAAAACAATCGGATCGACGAGAGGGGTGACAACATGTTCCGACACATCATGATTCCGGTGGACCTCGGCCACATGGAAAAACTGGAGCGCGCACTGGGCGTTGCCGCGGCAGAGGCCAAGCAGCACGGCTGCCCGGTGACCTACGTCTCGGTGACGGGCAACACCCCCGGACCGCAAGGGCACTCGCCCGAAGAGTTCCAGAGCAAGCTGGCCAAGTTCGCCGCGGATCAGGCCGCGGCGCACGGCATCGAGACAGACGCGCATACCATCGTCGCCCACGATCCTTCCATCGACGTGGACGACAAGCTGTTGGCCGCGGTCGACGAGATCGGTGCCGACCTCGTGGTCATGGCGTCGCATCCGCCGAACATGGCGGACTACTTCTGGCCATCGCACGGCGGAAGCCTTGCCAGTCACGCGTCCGTCAGCGTGATGCTGGTGCGCGACAACTGACTTCGGGCCTCCGGGCGCGTGTTTCAGCGCCCGGACCTGCGGCCTGAAAATACCAAAAAAGCAACGGAAACGGACATAGGGGAACGCGACATGACAGAAAATTCAGTCGACCCGGAAACGGGCATACCGGTGCCGGAGGGCGCCGCCAATCTCATCGACACGGAATACACGATAGGCCAGGACAATATCCAGACGCAGGTCGGGCCATTCGGGATGGACATCCACAACCCGGTTTTCCTGATCTCGGGTCTGAGCATCGTGGCATTCGTGTTCTACGCATTGGCGCTTCCCGAGCAGGCGGGCGAGTTCTTCGGCTGGCTCCGTCCGGCGCTGACCTCGTCGTTTGACTGGTTCTTCCTGTTGGCCGCGAACGTCTTCGTGCTGTTCTGCCTTGCGCTGATCGTGCTGCCGGTGGGGTCCGTGCGCCTCGGCGGGGCGGATGCGACGCCGGATTACACATACGTCGGCTGGTTCGCGATGCTGTTCGCCGCAGGCATGGGCATCGGCCTGATGTTCTTCGGTGTGCTCGAGCCTGTCTACCACATGGCAATCTCGCAACCGCTGGGCACGCCTTCGCCCATCGCGGAAGATGGCAGCATCATCGCAGCCAACGTCGATGCGGCGCGGGAAATGGGTCTGGCCGCCACGATCTACCACTGGGGCCTGCACCCTTGGGCGATCTACGCGGTCGTGGCGCTGGCGCTGGCGCTTTTCAGCTACAACAAGGGCCTGCCGCTGACGATCCGCTCTGCCTTCTACCCGATCTTCGGTGAAAAGGTCTGGGGCTGGTGGGGTCACGTCATCGACACGCTGGCGGTCTTCGCGACGCTCTTCGGTCTTGCCACGTCGCTGGGCTTCGGTGCGCAGCAGGCGAACGCGGGTCTCGAACACGTCTTCGGCATTCCGAACAACACCACGGTGCAGATCATCCTCATCACCTTCATCACCGCCATCGCGCTGGTGTCGGTGCTGCGCGGTCTGGACGGCGGCGTGAAGCTCTTGTCCGAAATCAACATGGGCATCGCCGCCGTGCTGCTGGTCTTCGTGTTCTTCGCGGCGGGCGCCACGGCGATCCTGACAGAGTTCGGTCAGGGCATGGTGGCCTACGTCAAGGACCTGGTGCCGCTGTCGAACCCGTTCGGCCGCGAAGACGATGCCTACCGTCAGGGCTGGACCGCGTTCTACTGGGCGTGGTGGATCTCCTGGTCGCCGTTCGTGGGCATGTTCATCGCCCGCGTCAGCCGTGGCCGTACTGTGCGCGAGTTCATCATTTGCGTGCTGCTGATCCCCTCGCTGGTCTGCATCCTGTGGATGGCGACCTTCGGTGGCGCGGCGATCGAGCAGGTGCTGGCCGATCCGGTGAATTCCCCGGTGAAGGCGCAGGTGATCGACAGCTACAACCCGCCGATCTCGTTGTTCGCGATGCTCGAAGGGCTGCCGCTGGCAAACCTGACCTCGGTCATCGCCATCGTGTTGGTGATCGTATTCTTCGTGACCTCCTCCGACTCCGGTTCGCTTGTGATCGACACGATCACCGCGGGCGGCAAGGTTGACGCGCCGGTCCCGCAGCGGGTCTTCTGGTGCGTGTTCGAAGGCGCGGTGGCCATCGTGCTTCTGCTGGGCGGTGGTCTTGCGGCCTTGCAGGCGATGGTCATCTCAACCGGTCTGCCGTTCACGGTTGTGTTGCTGGCGATGTGCTATGCGATCTACCAGGGGCTCAGGACCGAAAAAAAGGCCTGACGGCGCTGACATGACGGACAAGGCGGGCCTTCGGGCCCGCCTTTTTTGTTGCCGCTAGGCCAATGTCACAGGGCGGAGATGCCACCGTCGAGCGTGATCGCCTGCCCGTTCATGAAGCTGTTCTGCGGCGAGGTGATCCAGAGCGCCGCATCCGCCATCTCCTGCGCGGTGCCGAAGCGGCCAAGCGCGTTCAGCGGTGTTTCGAACCGCGTCTTTTCGGGCCCCATCGAGTCGAGCATCGGCGTCTCGGTGAAGCTGGGACACAGGGCGTTGACCCGAATGCGCTGTTTGCGCAGCTCGTGCGCGAGAGAGCGGGTCAGCCCCACGACGCCGTGTTTGGTCGCGGCGTAGGCGGCTAGTCCCGGTGCCCCGGCGACCCCCGCCAGAGAGGCCACGTTCAGGATGCGGCCACCGTCGCGCATGGCCGGGATTTCGGCCTGAAGGGCGTTGAAGGTGCCGGTCAGATTGACGGCGATCAGGCGGCTCCAGTCCTCCGCCGAAAGCTGCGACAGGGTGCCGAAGGGGCCGGAGATGCCCGCGTTGTTGATCGCGATGTCGAGCTGGCCGAACCGTTTCTGCGCCTCGGCCACCACGGCGCGGACCGACGCGGCGTCGGTCACGTCGCAGGGCAGGGGCAGGGCGGTTTCGCCGGACGGCAGTTCCGCGACATCAAGATCCGACAGCACCAGTCGGGCGCCCGCGCTGGAAAAGGCGTCGGTCATGGCCCGCCCGATGCCGCCCGCGGCACCTGTGATCAGGACAGTCTGTCCGGTCAGGTCGATTTGCATGTCTTGCTCCCCCCGAGGGCAAGGGAGCACGTTTGACCCGCGTGGGGAAGAGGTCAGTCGACCGGTTCGAAATAGTCGCCGTGTTCCGCGCGCACCCGCCCCAGGACATGACGGATGTCCGCCAGGTGGTTGCGAAGCTGTGTTTCGGCGCTTGCGGTATCTCCGCGCGTCAGCGCGTCGACGATGCCCTGGTGCTCTGCTTGGACCTGACGCTGCCGCTTGCCGGACAGTGTCAGAAAACGCACGCGGTCCATGTGGGCCTTCTGCTCCTGTATCAACTCCCACGCGTGGGGATGCCCGGCGATCTCGCTGATCAGCAGATGGAAGGCGTCGTCGAGCGCATGGAAGACGGCGCGGTCCGATTGCTCCAGCGCGGCTTCCTGCCGGTCGAGGCTGGCGCGCAGGCGGGTCTCGCCCTCCGGCGTCATGTGCCGGGCCGCCTCGCGCAGGCATTCGCATTCGATAGCCGTGCGGATGAAGGCCGCGTTCAGAACCGCCTTGGGCGAGATCTTCGAGATCAGCGTGGCGCGCTGCGGGCGGATCAGGAGGAACCCCAGTTTAGACAGGCGGAAGAACGCGTCGCGCACCGGCTGACGCGACACGTCGAGCTGCTGGGCGATTTCGGCCTCGGACACCCGGGTGCCGGGCGGAAGCTGAAGGGAGACCACCGCCTCATAAAGCGTGTCGAAGACCATGTCCGTGGCGGACTTCTGGGTCAGGGGGGCAAGGGGCGTAATGGTGATCTCTGACATCTGGTCTCCGCCGGATTGGTTTGCGCAGATTAGCGGGCGGGCCGCGTTGACACAATTGGTCAACTAGCATATTAGCAGATCAAGCTGGAAATTTGGAGTGGAAGATGCCTCTGACCGATCCTGATCGCCTTTTTCCGGTTGAACCGGGTCTGCGTGGGATGGCGCGGGATCTTTACAACAGCGTCAAGGACATGCCGATCGTCAGCCCGCACGGGCATTGCGATCCGCGCTGGTTCGCCGAAAACGAGCGATTCCCTAATCCTGCGGAATTGTTCGTGATTCCCGACCACTACGTGTTTCGCATGCTGGTGTCGCAAGGGGTTGCGCTGTCCGATCTCGGTGTGCCGCGCTCCGATGGCGGCGCGACAGAGAGCGACCCCCGGACCATCTGGCGCCGCTTTGCCGAGAACTACCACCTGTTCCGCGGCACCCCGTCTTCGACGTGGCTCGATCATTCCTTCGAGCACGTCTTTGGCCTGGACGAGGTGTTGTCGGCGGTCAATGCCGATGCATTATACGACGCCATTGATGCCAAGCTGGGACAGGACGACTTCCGTCCGCGCGCCCTCTTCGAACGCTTCGGAATCGAGGTCCTGGCCACGACGGAAGGCGCGCTGGACGACCTCGGGTGGCACAAGATGATCCGGGAAAGCGGGTGGGGCGGGCGTGTCGTGACGACCTACCGCCCCGACACCGTTGTCGATCCAGAGTTCGAGGGCTTCGCCGACAACGTGGAGGCGTTTGGCGTCCTCACCGGCGAGAACACCGCGACATGGGATGGCTACCTGAACGCGCATCGCATCCGGCGGCTGTTCTTCAAGACCTATGGCGCCACCGCGTCGGATCACGGCCATGCCACCGCCCGGACGGAGAACCTGTCCAAGGCGGAAGCCTCGGCGCTGTTCCAGAAGGCTTTGAAAAGCGATTGCACACCCGAAGAGGCCGACGCGTTCCGTGGCCAGATGCTGACCGAGATGGCGAAGATGTCGCTGGACGACAAGCTGACGCTGCAAATCCACGCCGGTAGCCGCCGCAACCATTCGGCGGGTGTCTTTGCAATGCACGGCCGCGACAAGGGTTTCGATATCCCCGGACGTACGGACTACGTCGGCGCGCTGAAACCCCTGCTCGACGCAGTGGGGTTGGAGCCTGACCTGAAGGTCATCCTGTTCACGCTGGACGAGACCACATACGGGCGCGAGCTGGCACCGCTGGCCGGGGCCTATCCCTGCCTGCGCCTCGGCCCGCCTTGGTGGTTCTTCGACAGCTACGAGGGCATCCGGAAATTCCGCGAGGCCACGACGGAAACCTGCGGCTTCTACAACACCGCCGGCTTCAACGACGACACACGGGCGTTCTGTTCGATCCCCGCGCGCCACGACGTCGCGCGCCGATCCGACTGCGCCTACCTCGCCGGGCTCGTCGGAACGGGACGCCTGCGGGAGAGTGAGGCGTACGAGGTCGCGGCCGACCTCACGTACAACCTGGCGAAGGAGGCCTACGGGCTCTGACGCCGTTTCATCCAGGGAGGAGACTGACATGAAAATGAAAACAACCCTAGCCGCTCTTATGGCATCCGCTGCCATGGTGAGCGCGGCCAGCGCCTGCGAGATCACGCTGCGGTCGTCCGACACGCACCCCGAAGGCTACCCGACCGTGGTTGCCGTCGAGAAGATGGGCGAGATGCTGGAAGAGCGCTCCGACGGCCGCATCTGCGTCGAGGTGTTCCACAGTGCCCAGCTTGGCGAGGAAAAGGACACCATCGAGCAGACCCAGCTTGGTGTGATCGACCTGAACCGCGTCTCGCTCGGGCCGTTCAACAACATCATCGAGGAAACCAAGGTTTTCTCGCTGCCCTACATATTCCGCGGCACGGATCACATGCACGCCGTGGTCGACGGTGAAGTGGGCGAGAAGATCCTGAACGAATTCCAGAACCACCAGCTTGTGGGCCTGGCCTACTACGACGGCGGATCGCGGTCCTTCTACAACAGCCAGAAGCCGATCACCTCGATCGAGGACATGGAAGGCCTGAAGTTCCGTGTGATGCAGTCCGACGTCTTCGTCGACATGGTGGACGCGCTGGGTGCGAACGCCACGCCGCTGCCCTACGGCGAGGTCTACTCTTCGATCCAGACCGGCGTCATCGACGGGGCGGAGAACAACTGGCCGTCCTTCGAATCCTCGGGCCACTACGAAGTCGCGGGCTACTACACGCTCGACCAGCACCTGATCGTGCCGGAAGTGCTGGTGATGAGCCAGGCGTCGTGGAACAAGCTGTCGCCGGAAGATCAGGAACTGGTGCGCCAGGCGGCCAAGGACAGCGTGCCGATCATGCGCGAACTCTGGGCCGAGCGCGAGAAAGCTTCGGAAGAGAAGGTCCGCGCGGCGGGTGTCGAGATCATCGACGACATCGACAAGCAGCCTTTCATGGACGCCATGAACGCCGTTTACGACAAGCACGTGACCTCCGAGAAGCTCAAGTCGCTGGTCGATGAGATCCGCGCGGTTCAGTAAGTGACAGTCGGGCGGGCCTGCTATTGCGCGGGCCCGTCTTTTTTCGGAGCCGGTTCCGGGGCCGGCGCGAACCCGTGGGGGCTCATCATGCAAGAGACTGTGCTGAAACTGTCGTCGGTTGTCGCCCGTGCGACGAGGGTCTTCCTGTGGCTGGCGGGCGCTGGATTGGTTGGCATGACGGCGCTCATCGGCTGGCAGGTCTGGGGCCGTTTCGTGCTGAACGACACACCCACCTGGACCGAGACGACATCCATACTCCTGATGGGCTGGTTCATCTTCCTCGGCGCCGCGGTGGGGGTGCGCGAAGGCAATCACCTGTCGTTCGACGTGCTGCTCTACGTGCTGCCGGAGAGCGTGCAGAAGCTGTTCCACACGATTTCGGACCTCGTGGTCATCGCTTTCGGCGGCGGTATGGTCTGGTACGGCTGGCAACTGGCCGAGACGACCTGGGCCACGACGATACCGAACCTCGGGATCACCGGCGCAACGTCGTTCATCAGCCTGATCGTCGGCGGCATCCTGATGATCCTCTTGTCGCTTGAGCGGCTGCTGAGGCGGTCGGTCGGTCTGGCCACATCGCGGTTCGGTGAAGACGCGATCGAGGAATGAGCAGGCTTCGGCCTGTCGAAAAGGCCCCGCGCGGGCATTGGAAACTGCTCTGAGCGGGCAGGGGGCCAAGGCCCCGTCGAGGGAAACTGCATGGAACTGATCGTCCTTTTCGGCACCTTCACGGTGCTTCTGCTGATCGGCACGCCGGTCGCGTTCTGTCTGGGGGTGTCGTCCTTTGCGACCATCGCCTACATCGGCCTGCCACCCGTGGTCGTGTTCCAGCGGCTGAACTCCGGCATTTCGGTCTTTGCCCTGCTGGCCATCCCGTTCTTCATCTACGCGGGCGAGCTGATGGTGCGCGGCGATATCGCGCGGCGGCTGGTGGCGCTGGCGGGTGCCGCCGTCGGTCACCTTCGCGGCGGACTGGGGCAGGTGAACATCGCGGCCTCCGTCCTGTTCGGCGGCATCTCCGGCTCGGCGGCGGCGGATGCCTCCGCCATCGGCGGGCTGATGATCCCGCAGATGGAGGAACGCGGCTACGGCAAGGATTACGCGGTGAACGTGACGGTGACCTCCTCGATCATCGCCCTGATGCTGCCGCCCTCTCACAACCTGATCATCTACTCGATCTCGGCGGGCGGGCGGCTGTCCATCGCCGACCTCTTCACCGCGGGCATCATTCCCGGTCTGCTTCTGGCCTTTGCGCTGATGGTGGCGGCCTGGGCCGTCGCCAAGAAGCGCGGCTATCCGACCGAACCGTTCCCCGGTGCCCGTGCGATGCTGGGCCTGCTGCTAAGCGCTGTTCCCGGTCTGATCCTCGTGGCGATCATCTTCGGCGGCGTGCGTTCGGGCATATTCACGGCATCGGAATCCTCCTGCATCGCGGTGATCTACGCGCTGGCGGTGACATGGTTTGTCTATCGTTCCCTGCCGTGGGGAGAGTTCGTGGCGGCGACGCTGTCGGCTGTGCGGACCTCTTCGATGGTGCTGCTGGTCATCGGATCGGCGGCGGCCTTCGGCTGGCTTCTCGCCTACCTGCGCGTGCCCGCCGACCTCGTGTCCTGGATGAAGGGGCTGAGCGACAACCCGATCCTCATCATGCTGCTGCTGAACGTGGTGCTGTTGTTTCTCGGCACGTTCATGGACATGTCGCCGCTGATCGTGATCACTACGCCGATCTTCCTGCCGGTGGCCACGGCCTATGGCGTCGATCCGGTGCAGTTCGGCATCATCCTGATCCTCAACCTGGGCATCGGCCTTTGTACGCCGCCAGTGGGCGCGGTGTTGTTCGTCGGCTGCGCCGTCGGCCGCATCCGCATCGGCGAAGTGATCCGCACGATCTGGCCGTTCTACCTTGCCTCGCTCGCGGTCTTGATGCTGGTGACCTACATTCCGGCGTTGTCGCTCTGGTTGCCCGCCGTCTTCCGATAGGAGAACCCCCATGCTGAAGTTCTATCCACGCGCCTTTCCGGACCCGGGCGTGACCCGCCAGGTCTTGTCGGAACGTCCTGAACTGATGGTCGTGTCGTTCAGTTTCGAGGAAGGCGCCGAGGGCAAGCTGCACGACCATCCACATATCCAGTCCACCTACGTGAAGGCCGGGCGGTTCCGGTTCCAGGTGGCGGACGAGACGTTCGACGTCGGACCCGGAGACAGTTTCGTGATCCCGTCGGGCGCGCGCCACGGCTGCGTCTGCCTGGAACAGGGCGAGCTGATCGACACCTTCACACCCAGACGCGACGACTTCCTGCAAGGAGCCTGACATGACGACAAACGCCGAAACCCGCTATGCCATCGACCCGGCCACCGCCAAGGGCCTGGATACACAAGGTTTGCGCGATCATTTCCACGTCGGCGGCCTGTTCGCGGAAGGCGAGATCAAGTTGGTCTATTCGCACTACGACCGGCTCATCCTTGGGTCTGCGGTGCCGGGGGCGACTGCGCTGGTCCTCGACCAAACGCCGGAGACCGGGACCGCGACGATCCTCGAACGGCGCGAGATGGGCATCCTGAACATCGGCGAAACCGGGACCGTCGAGGTCGGCGGCGAAAGCCACACCGTCGGCAAGGGCGAGGTGCTGTATGTCGGCATGGGGTCCGGCGCCGTGACGTTCAACGCGCCGGGACGGTATTACGTGCTGTCCGCCCCCGCGCACCGCGCCTGCCCGACGAAACTGGTAACCTTCGAGATGGCGCGCCACGTCGAGCTTGGCGCGCAAGAGACGAGCAACGAACGGACGATCCACCAGTTCGTGCACCCGGAGGTGGTCGAAAGCTGTCAGCTTGTCATGGGCTACACCCAGTTCAAACGCGGTTCGATCTGGAACACCATGCCCTGTCACCTGCACGACCGCCGTATGGAGGCGTATCTCTACTTCGACATACCCGAAGGCCAGCGTGTCTTCCACTTCATGGGAAAACCCGAAGAAACACGCCACATGGTGATCGCGAACGAAGAGGCGATCATCTCTCCGCCTTGGTCGATCCACGCGGGCGCGGGCACCTCGGCCTACACCTTCTGCTGGGCGATGGCAGGGGACAACGTCGACTTCACCGACATGGACATGGTGGCGATGGAGGACCTGCGTTGAGTTTCCGGATCGACGGCAAGCGCGCGCTGGTCACCGGCGCCAACACCGGCATCGGGCAGGCCATCGCGGTCGGGCTGGCCGGGGCAGGCGCGCATGTGATCGCCGCCGGGCGCCGCTCCTGCGCAGGCACCGTCGCGGCCTGCGAAGCGGCGGGCGGCACGGCCGAGGAGTTGCTGCTGGACCTCGCCGACATCGACGCCAGCGTGGCAGCCCTGCCGGACGACCTGGACATTCTCGTGAACAACGCGGGCATCATCCGTCGCGAGGACGCCGTCGATTTCTCGGAAGCCGACTGGGACGATGTGATGGACGTGAACCTGAAGGCCGTCTTCATGCTGTGCCAGCGGTTCGCGAAGAACGCCCTTGCGCGCGACGCGGGCGGGCGGATCGTCAACATCGCCTCGCTCCTGTCCTTCCAGGGCGGCATCCGCGTGCCGTCCTACACCGCGTCGAAACACGGTGTCGCAGGCCTGACGAAGATCTTCGCCAACGAATGGGCGGCGAAGGGCATCAACGTCAACGCCGTGGCCCCGGGCTACATCGCGACCAACAACACCGAGGCGCTGCGCAACGATCCCGACCGCAGCAAGGCGATCCTCGACCGTATCCCGGCGGGGAGGTGGGGCGATCCTGAGGACATTGCCGGGGCGGTGGTCTTTCTTTGTACACCCGCCGCCAAGTATGTCACGGGTGCGGTCCTGAACGTGGATGGAGGCTGGCTTGCCCGATAGGCTGGAACGGACGGGCGAAGCGCCCGAGATCGGTATCGTACACCTTGGCCCGGGGGCGTTCTTCCGGGCCTTCAACGCGGTCTACACGGACGAGGTGCGCGGCGACGCGCCGTGGGGCATCTGCGCCGTCTCGCTGAAATCGCCGACGGCACGCGACCAACTGATGCCACAGGACGGCGTCTTCACTGCGGTCGAACTTGGGCCGGATGGCGAAGCGCGCCGCGTGATCGGGTCAATCGCCGAGGTGCTGGTGGCTCCGGAGGACCCAGAGGCCGTGGTCGACGCGATGGCCGATCCCGCGGTCAAGGTTGTCTCCCTGACGATCACCGAGAAGGGATATGGCCACAACCCCTCCACCGGCGCGCTGGACCCTGCGCTTCCGGATATCGCCCATGATCTCGACCAACCGGGCACGCCGCAGTCCGCCGTGGGCTTCATCTGCGCTGCCTTGGACCGCCGACGCACGGAAGGCCATGAGCCCTTCACCGTGCTGAGCTGCGACAACCTTCCGTCGAACGGAGCGCTCGCGAAGGGCGTGGTGCTCGATTTCGCGCGCCGTGTTTCGCCGGAGCTGGCGGACTGGATCGGGGCCAAGGTGCCTTTCCCGGCGACCATGGTGGACCGCATCACGCCCGCCACGACCGAGGCCGACGTGGCCCGGCTGGCAGAGGCGGAGGGGTATGACGACCCCGGCATGGTCGTGCACGAACCTTTCCGTCAGTGGGTGATCGAAGACCGCTTTGCCTCTGGCCGTCCGGACTGGGACAAGGCCGGGGCGCAATTCGTCGAAAGCGTCGAGGCGCACGAATTGATGAAGCTGCGCTGCCTGAATGGCACGCATTCGACGCTGGCCTATCTCGGCTATCTTGCGGGACACGAGACGATCTCTGACGCGGTGGCCGATCCGGTCTTTGCCGCAATGTGCGAACGGCTGTGGGCGAAAGAGATCCTGCCGACCGTGCCGCAGCCCGAGGGCGAGGACCTGCCGGCCTATGCCGCCGCGCTGCTGGAGCGGTATCGCAACCCCGCGATCCGTCACCGCACATGGCAGATCGCGATGGACGGTTCGCAAAAACTGCCGCAGCGGCTGCTTGGAACGATCCGCGACAACCTTCAGGCCGGTCGCGTGCCGAGGGGGCTGTGCCTCGCCGTGGCGGGCTGGATGCGGTATGCCGGCGGCGTGGATGAGAAGGGCGCGCCCATCGACGTGCGCGACCCACTGGCGGCGCGGTTGAGGTCTGCTTCCGAGGGGGCCGATACGCCTGAGGGGAAGGTTGCGGCGTTGCTGGATGTCCGCGACGTCTTTGACGCGGGGCTGAGCGGGAATGCCGTTTTCCGCGAGGCGGTAACGGCGGCATATGTGTCGCTTGCCGAAATCGGCGCGCGCGCCACTGTCGCGGACTACCTGAAAACCGCGTGACAGGGGCGGGCTTCGGCCTGTGTCCCGTTCCTTCGCTCCCGGAGACCGCGTAAATGCCCGGCCCGCCGCGAGGTTTCGCGAAGAACCCATGAGCTGGCGGCCTGACGACGCCTGAGCACTTGGCCGCCCAAAGACCTGACGGCCCCGCGCGGTGGCTGCAAGGCGTGCCTTGACCACCTGATTGGGGCAGCGGACGGCCAACAGCGGGGCGCACGGCCGAAGCCGTGAAAGCTACGACCGTTGGCTCCGAGCCGTCAGGGCAGGGGAATGTGCTCTTCCCGGTCGCGGGGCGGCAGATCGAACATGCCCTTGCCCCAATGCGCTGCGCGCCATTCTTCCTTGGCGGCTTCGATCTTTTCGCGCGAGGAGGCCACGAAGTTCCACCATATGTAACGTGGGCCATTGAGTGTTTCGCCCCCCAAGGCCATCAGGCGCGCGCCTTCCGGCCCGGCTTCGACGGTGATCGCGTCGCCGGGGCGGAAGACCATCATGCGGCCTGCCTCGAACGTCTGGCCTGCCACACGGACCGAGCCAATGGAGACATAGATGCCGCGGTCCTCATGATCGTCGGGCAGGGGGAACCGCGCGCCGGCTTCCAGCGTCACGTCCAGGTAGAACGTGTCGGAATAGAGCGTGGCTGGTGCCGTCGCACCGAAGGCGCGGCCAAGGATCAGACGGGCGGACACACCGCCGTCGTTGAATTCCGGCAGGCTGGCCTTGCCGTGGTGCTCGAACACCGGATCGCTGTCTTCGCGATCCTCGGGCAACGCGATCCAAGTCTGGATGCCGAACAGACTGTTGGGACCGGAGCGGCCCTCGGCGGAGGTGCGTTCGGAGTGCGTGACACCCTTGCCGGCAATCATCCAGTTGAGCTCACCGGGTCGGATGACCTGATCTGCGCCGGTGGAGTCTCGGTGGTGGAAGTCGCCGCGATACAGGTAGGTGACCGTGCCGAGCCCGATGTGGGGATGCGGGCGGATGTCAACGCCTTGCCCGGTCAGGAACTCCGCCGGACCGGCCTGGTCGAAGAAGATGAACGGGCCGACCATCTGGCGTTGCGGGGCGGGCAGGGCGCGCCGCACCTCGAAATCTCCAAGGTCGCGCGCACGTGGCACGATGACTGTTTCGATGGCGTCGGGTCCCGCATCGTCGGGATGCCCCGTGGTCAGATTCGGATTCCAGCTCATGTCGATGGCTCCTGTGCGACAGTTGACCGTGGGATGATGATAGGCACCGCAGGGGCACGTGGCCACTCACGGATGCTGCGCAGGAACAAACACTTGACCCCCGTTTGCGGCGAACAATACTATCTTGTTAAAATGTTTCGCGCGTAAAGAAAATGGCCGGTGTTTGCGGAGAAGGCGGGCGGTGGTGCCGTGGGACAAGGAGCAAAGAATGTCGGACCAGAGAATTCGGAACATGGAGCAATTTGCGACGGTCTGCGGCATCTCTCGTCCAACCCTGTCGAAGTACTTTCATGACCCCTCCAGCGTGCGAAAGTCGACCCGTCAGAAGATCGAGGACGCGCTGGAAGAGTTCGACTACCGGCCCAATATCTTCGCGATCAACCAGAACCGGAAGCTGACGAAGAACGTCGGGATCGTGGTGCCCTATCTGGCCGATCCGTTCTTTGCCGAGATCGCCCGAAACATCGAGACCATGGTGATTGAGGCCGGCTTTCGTCCGATACTCCTGTCGTCGCACGGCAGCACCAGCCAGGAGATCGAGAACCTCGACAGCCTCCGGTCGATCAAGCCTGCCGGGGTGTTGATGGCCCCCCTTGGCCGCGCCTCCGACCGCATTGCGTTGGAAGCCTTTTGCAAGGATGTGCCGTCCGTCTTGTTCGACAGCAATATCAGTGAGTTGGGCGATGTATTTGTGGGGCACGATAACCTTCAGGCCACCACGCTGATCTGCGATTATCTGTGCCGAACGGGCACCTCGCCGGCCTTTTTCGAGATGCGGACGCCGACCAACCCGAACGCCTACCGCAGGCGCAAGGCCTACTCTGAGGCGATGGAACGGGAGGGGCGGCCCGTGCATCTGTTGCAGGTCGAGGGCGAGGACTGGGAGTTCGAACGGATCGGCTACGAAGGCGGGCTGAAGCTCATCGAGGAGCGCGGCCTGCCATCCGACACCATCCTTTGCTCAAACGACCGTCTCGCCATCGGGCTGCTGGCGGCCGCGTACGAAAAGGGTTTGCGCGTGGGGCGTGGATTCGGCACCTCGTTGCGCATCGCCGGGCACGATGACCACCCGTACTCGCGTTATACCTGCCCGTCACTCACGACCGTCAGCCAGGACTATACGGCAATCGCAGAACGCAGCGTCGACCTGCTGTTCAAGTTGATCGAGGGCGGTGAACGCACTGATATCCGCCGGGAAATCCTCTTCGAAGGCAAACTTGTCATGCGAAACTCTGCGTAAAGTTTCTGCGCTGCGGCAAGAAAGAAATTTACGGGAGTAAAGAAATGGATTGACGGAGTGCGACACTTGGTCTTAGCTATTGCCAGTTCGATCCAAGAGACCAAGGGAGGAAATTGGATGAAACTGAAGAGCGCACTGTTCGCAGTGAGCGCGCTCGTTTCTGTTGCCGCCACCGCGGCCACGGCCGAGACGCTGACCATCGCGACCGTCAACAACGGCGACATGATCCGGATGCAGGGTCTGACGAGCGACTTCACCGAAAAAACAGGTCACGAAGTCGAGTGGGTCACACTTGAGGAAAACGTGCTGCGCCAGCGCGTGACCCAGGACATCGCCACCAAGGGCGGTCAGTTCGACATCATGACCATCGGCATGTACGAAACGCCGATCTGGGCCAAGAACGGCTGGCTGGTGGCGCTGGACGATCTCAGCGACAGCTACGACGCCGGTGACATCCTTCCGGCCATGCGCGACGGCCTCTCCTACGACGGCACGCTTTATGCTGCGCCGTTCTACGGTGAATCTTCGATGATCATGTACCGCACCGACCTGATGGAAAAGGCCGGGCTGGAGATGCCGGACGCCCCGACCTGGGATTTCATCAAGGAAGCGGCCGCGGCGATGACCGACAAGGACGCGGAAATCTACGGCGTGTGTCTGCGCGGCAAGGCCGGCTGGGGCGAGAACATGGCCTTCCTGACCGCCATGTCCAACTCCTTCGGCGCGCGCTGGTTCGATGAGGACTGGACCCCGCAGTTCGACAGCGATGCATGGGCGACGACCCTGAACTTCTACCTCGACCTGATGAACAACTACGGTCCTCCGGGTGCTTCAACCAACGGTTTCAACGAGAACCTGGCGCTGTTCCAGCAGGGCAAGTGCGGCATGTGGATCGACGCCACCGTGGCGGCGTCCTTCGTGACCAACCCCGATGACTCGACCGTGGCGGACAAGGTTGGCTTCGCGCTGGCGCCGGACGCCGGCAACGGCAAGCGGGGCAACTGGCTCTGGGCGTGGGCGCTGGGTATCCCGGCGGGCACCGCCAAGGAAGACGCGGCCAAGCAGTTCATCGAGTGGGCGACCTCGAAGGACTACATCGAACTGGTTGCCGAAAACGAAGGCTGGGCCAACGTCCCCCCGGGCGCGCGCACCTCGCTTTACGAGAACCCGGAATACCAGAAGGTGCCGTTCGCCCAGATGACCCTGGACAGCATCAACTCTGCGAACCCGCTTGAGCCGACCGTGGACCCGGTTCCGTACCAGGGTGTGCAGTTCGTCGCGATCCCCGAGTTCGCCGGTATCGCAACCCAGGTCGGGCAGGAATTCTCGGCAGCGCTGGCAGGCCAGCAGTCGGCAGAAGAAGCGCTGGAAAAGGCGCAGTCGATCACGGCTGAGGAAATGGAAGCCGCAGGCTACTAAAGCCTCCTCCCCGGTCCGGGGGCGACCGCTGCAGGTTGCCCCCGGACCAATCTGAATAACTCACATTTCATTCATGAACGTTCCGTGCGGCTGCCGTGCCGCCGGTGAGGGAGGACGTCACATGGCAACGCAACATTCGCGATCTGCCGCGCGGCTGATGATGGCACCCGCCGTCGTGCTGCTTTTGGGCTGGATGCTCGTACCCCTGCTGATGACGCTGTATTTTTCGTTCAAGAAGTACCTGCCACTGCGCGGCGGCGATCTTGGCTGGGCCGGCTTCGACAACTATGTGCGCTTCGTGACGTCCAGTGCCTTCTGGCCCTCGGTCATGACGACGCTGATCATCGTCGGCGGCGTGCTGGTCATCACCGTCGTCCTTGGGGTCTTCCTGGCACTTCTGCTGGATCAGCCGATGTGGGGGCAGGGCATCGTCCGACTTCTTGTCATCGCCCCGTTCTTCGTGATGCCTACCGTGTCGGCGCTGGTCTGGAAGAACATGTTCATGGACCCGGTGAACGGCCTGTTCGCCCACCTCTGGAAGTTCTTCGGAGCAGCACCCGTCGAGTGGCTCTCCAACGCCTCGCTGACCTCGATCATCATGATCGTGTCGTGGCAGTGGCTGCCTTTCGCGACGCTCATCCTGCTGACCGCGATCCAGTCGCTCGACAGCGAGCAGCTCGAAGCGGCGGAAATGGACGGGGCGCCGGCGCACTCCCGCTTTGCATACATCATCCTGCCGCACCTCGGCCGGGCGATCACCATCGTGATCCTGATCCAGACGATCTTCCTGCTGTCGATCTTCGCGGAAATCTTCGTCACCACCCAGGGCTCGTTCGGCACACGGACGCTGACCTACCTGATCTTCCAGCGTGTGCTGGAAAGCCAGAACGTCGGGCTCGGGTCCGCCGGGGGTGTCTATGCCATCATCCTTGCCAACATCGTTGCCATCTTCCTGATGCGCATCGTCGGCAAGAACCTGGACGCGTGAGGGAGGACTGAACATGGCTCGCGCAGTCACAAGCCAGCGCAAGGCGCTGAACACCGCAATCGCCTGGGGGATCGGCCTGCTGATCTTCTTCCCGATCCTCTGGACCATCCTGACCAGCTTCAAGACCGAGGCCCAGGCCATTTCCGACCCGCCGGTCTTCCTGTTCTTCGACTGGACGCTGGAGAACTACGGGGTCGTGCAGGAGCGCTCGAACTACATGCGGTTCCTCTGGAACTCCGTCATCATCGCGGGCGGCTCGACCATCCTCGGGATCATCATCGCGGTGCCCGCCGCATGGTCGATGGCCTTCGTGCCTTCACGGCGGACCAAGGACATCCTGCTCTGGATGCTCTCAACCAAGATGCTCCCCGCAGTCGGCGTGCTCTATCCGATCTACCTGTTGTTCATCAAAATGGGTCTTCTCGACACCCGTGTCGGACTTGTCATCGTGATGATGCTCATCAACCTGCCGATCATCGTCTGGATGCTTTACACCTACTTCCGCGAAATTCCGGGCGAGATCCTGGAAGCCGCGCGGATGGACGGTGCCAGCCTGAAGGAAGAGATCCTCTACGTGCTGACACCGATGGCAGTACCGGGGATCGCGTCCACGTTGCTCCTGAACTTCATCCTCGCCTGGAACGAGGCGTTCTGGACCCTGAACCTGACCGCCGCCAAGGCGGCGCCGCTGACGGCTTTCATCGCCAGCTACTCCAGCCCCGAAGGGCTGTTCTACGCAAAACTCTCGGCGGCGTCCGTCATGGCCATCGCCCCGATCCTGATCATGGGCTGGTTCAGCCAGAAACAACTCGTCCGCGGCCTGACGTTCGGCGCGGTGAAATAAGCGAGGGGGGAGAAGTAACATGGGACGTATCCAACTGAAATCGGTCAAGAAATCCTTCGGAGACGTGACCGTCATCCCGCCGCTCGACCTGGACATCGAAGATGGTGAGTTCGTCGTCTTCGTCGGACCGTCGGGCTGCGGCAAGTCCACCCTTCTGCGGCTGATCGCCGGACTGGAGGACGTCACGGGCGGCCATATCCAGATCGACGGGCAGGATGCCACGGCGCTTCCGCCCGCCAAGCGGCGGCTGGCGATGGTGTTCCAGTCCTACGCGCTTTACCCGCACATGACGGTGCGCAAGAACATCGCCTTTCCCATGAAGATGGCGGGCGTGCCGGAAGACGAACAGAAGCGGCGCATCGACGCCGCCGCAAAGGCCCTGAACCTGGCGGACTATCTGGAACGGCGTCCGGGGCAACTGTCGGGCGGGCAGCGCCAGCGCGTGGCCATCGGTCGTGCGATCGTGCGCGAGCCCGCCGCCTTCCTCTTCGACGAACCGTTGTCGAACCTCGACGCGGCGCTGCGTGTGGGGATGCGGATGGAGATCAGCGAGCTTCACAAGAAGCTGGCCACCACGATGATCTACGTGACCCACGATCAGGTCGAAGCGATGACCATGGCCGACAAGATCGTCGTGCTGCGCGCGGGCCATATCGAGCAGGTCGGCTCTCCGCTGGAGCTGTACCGGGAGCCGCGCAACCTCTTCGTCGCCGGGTTCATCGGCTCGCCCAAGATGAACCTCATCGAAGGGCCGGAGGCGGCCAAGTACGACGCGCACACCATAGGCGTCCGGCCAGAGCATCTGCAGGCCTCGACCGAGGCCGGGACCTGGAAGGGTGTTGTCGGCGTGTCCGAACACCTCGGCTCTGACACGTTCCTGCATGTTCACGACAGCGGGCTGGCCGAGACGATCACCCTGCGCGTCGGCGGCGAGTTCGGCCTGCGCCATGGCGACACCGTCTGGATGACGCCCGAACCCGACAAGATCCACCGCTTCGACGCGAAGGGCCTGCGCATCGCATGAAAAAACTGGACGGAAAATCCGCGCTGATCACCGGCGCGGCACGGGGCATCGGCAAGGGGTTTGCCGATGCCTACCTGCGCGAAGGCGCGACTGTTGCCATCGGCGACATCGACATCGCGGCGGCAGAGGCAACGGCGGCGGAACTGGGGGAGGGCGCCTATGCCGTTCACCTCGATGTGACGCAACAGCATAGCATCGACGAGGCCATCGCCGGTGTCGTCGAACGCGCGGGCAAACTCGACATCCTTGTGAACAACGCCGCCGTCTTCGACGCGGCCGAGACGGTGGACATTACCCGCGACAGCTATGACCGGCTGTATGCCATCAACGTGGCGGGTACGCTGTTCACCATGCAGGCCGCGGCGAAACAGATGATCGCGCAGGGGCACGGCGGCAAGATCATAAACATGGCCTCGCAGGCCGGTCGGCGGGGGGAAAGCCTCGTTCTCGTCTACTGCTCTACCAAGGCGGCGGTGATCTCGATGACGCAATCCGCCGGGCTGAACCTGATCAAGCACGGCATCAACGTGAACGCCATCGCGCCGGGCGTGGTGGACGGCGAACACTGGGTCCACGTCGATTCCATGTTTGCCAAGCTCGAGGGCAAGCCGCTTGGCCAGAAGCGCCGAGAGGTCGAGGCGAGCGTGCCCGCAGGCCGCTATGCCCTGCCCGGGGACCTGTCCCCCATGGCGGTTTTCCTGGCGTCGAGCGCCGCCGACTACGTGGTGGCCCAGACCTACAACGTCGACGGCGGGCAGTGGATGAGCTGACCGCCGAGCGGCCCCTTAATTGACATGTCGGGAGGCGTTGCTTCCCGCCCATCCCTGAGAGGTTCCCATGGCGACCAGACTTTGCGACGCCAACCTGTCCGATTTGCCCGAAGCCATCGCGCGCCCCACCTACGACCGGGGCGCCGTGACGCCCGGGATCGTGCACATCGGGCTGGGCAATTTCCACCGCGCGCACCAGGCCTGGTATCTCCATCGTCTGATGCAGCAGGGCGAAGCGCTCGACTGGGGCATCATCGGCGCCGGTGTCCGCGCCTATGACGAGGCGCAGCGCCAGAAGATGGCGGCGCAGGACTACCTGACCACGCTGATTGAGCTCGACCCGAAGGGCACCTCCGCCGAGGTGGTGGGTTCCATGATCGGCTACGTGCCGATCGAGGAGGGGAACGGCCCGCTGATCGCGCAGATGGCCGATCCGGCGATCCGCATCGTGGCATTGACCGTCACCGAAGGCGGCTACTACCTCGATCCGGCGACCAAGAAGTTCGACCCGTCCCATCCCGACATCCAGTACGACGTGGCCAATCCCAACGCGCCCCGGACCGCTTTCGGCGCCATGGTGGCAGCCCTGCGGCGGCGGCGCGATGCGGGTGTCCCGGCCTTCACCTGCCAGAGCTGCGACAACCTCCCCGGCAACGGCGAAATCATGCACATGGTCATCGTCTCGCTCGCCCGGTTGATGGATACCGACCTCGCCGACTGGATCGAGGCGAATTCCGCCTTCCCGAACTCCATGGTCGATTGCATCGTGCCCGCCACCGGACCGAAGGAACTGGCGTTGGTGCAGGACTTCGGCATCGACGATGCGGTTCCGGTGACGCATGAGAACTTCCGCCAGTGGGTGATCGAGGACAGGTTTTGCGCTGGTCGCCCTGCGTGGGAGAACGTCGGCGCCACGATCACCGACCTCGTCCATGACTACGAGGCGATGAAACTGCGCATCCTGAACGGCGGCCACCAGGTTATCGCCGCCCCGGCAGATATCCTCGGCATCGAGACGATCCACGCGACTATGGATCATCCGGAGATCAAGGGCCTCTTCCGCAAGATCGCGCTGGAGGAAATGGCGCCGCACATCCACGCCGTGCCGGGCATGACTCCAGAGGCCTATGTCGACCTCATCGACGAACGGTTTTCCAACCCGAAGATCGCCGACACCGTGCGCCGCGTGGCATTCGACGGATCGTCGCGGCATACCGGGGCGGTGCTGCCGCAGATCCGCGATGCCGTGGCCAAGGGGACGCCGCTGGACGGTCTGGCGCTCTCGCAAGCGCTTTGGGCGCGGATGTGCGAAGGCACCCGCGAGGACGGTTCCGAGATCGTCGCGAACGATCCGGTCTGGGACGACCTGAAGGCCGTGGCTCGGGCCGCGAAGACCGATCCCGCAGCCTGGCTCGGCCAGCGTCATTTCTACGGTGCACTGGCAGACGATCCGCGGTTCGCCGCGGCGTTCGAAAAGTGGTTGCGTATGCTCTGGTCGGACGGGACCGTGGCCACGCTCAAGGACTATCTCAACTGAGACGGTACAGGTGCCCGGGGCAGTGCCGGGCCTGACTGACGTCGGCGCCTTTCCGGTTCTGGACCGCCGGTGGTTGGCAGGGCGTGCTTTGGGCGATACCCATCCGGATGCGACACGGCCCTGCGGCGGCGCCG
This sequence comes from Sagittula stellata E-37, assembly GCF_039724765.1. Lineage (NCBI taxonomy): Bacteria > Pseudomonadati > Pseudomonadota > Alphaproteobacteria > Rhodobacterales > Roseobacteraceae > Sagittula > Sagittula stellata. The sequence continues at coordinate 1,916,481 of NZ_CP155729.1, forward strand.
ACGACACTCGGGGCCGCGACTTCGCAGGGCGCCGAGTGGGGGGAAACCATGACCGATGCCGTCCTTGCGCTGAACACCGGTTCTTCCTCGGTGAAATTCGCGGTCGCTCCGGTCGCCGCACCTGAGGAGCCGCTGCTATGGGGCGCAGCGGAACGTCTTGGTTCGGACAAGGCCACGCTCTCGCTTTGCCGGCAAGACGGCGGCAAGCAGGCGCAGGCTTGCCCCGAGGCGGAACACGCCGGTGCGCTGCACCGTCTTCTGTCGATCTTGCAAACGGAACGCCCCGATTTCCGGATCACCGGCGTCGGGCACCGCATCGTGCACGGCGGGCCCCGCTTCACGGAGCCGGAGCGGATCACGCCCGAGGTACTGTCCGCGCTCGAAGACATCGTCCCTCTCGCGCCCCTTCATCAGCCGCACGGGATAGGCGCGATCCGCGCGGCGCAGGATCTGTTCCCGGGCGCTCGCCACGTCGCTTGTTTCGACACCGCCTTTCACGCGACGAAACCCTTCGAACACGACGCATACGCCTTGCCACGCCGTTTCTACGACGAAGGCATCCGCCGCTACGGTTTCCACGGGCTGGCCTGCCAATCCATCTGTAGCGCGCTCCTGTCCGAGGGCTTCCCTGTCGCCACCACGCGTCTGGCAATCGCGCACCTCGGCAACGGCTGCTCAGTCACTGCGGTCGTGAACGGGCGGTCCGTGGCAACCAGCATGGGGTTTTCGGTGCTCGACGGGCTGACGATGGGCACCCGGTGCGGCGCGCTGGACCCGGGTGTGATCCTCCACCTGCTGCGCAACGGTCATTCTGCGGAAGAGGTCGAAATCCTGCTGTACTACAGGTCCGGGCTTTTGGGGCTGTCCGGCGTATCGAGCGACATGCGCGACCTGACCGCCTCTGACCTGCCAGCGGCGCAAGAAGCCGTCTCGTACTTCGTCGCCCGCGTGGTCGGCGAGGTCTGCCGGGCAGCGGGGGCCATGGGCGGTCTCGATGCGCTGGTGTTCTCCGGTGGCATCGGCGAAAACGCGGCCTCCATCCGCGAGACAGTCATGCAAGGCATCTCTTTCCTGCGGGGCAGGGACGGCGGCGCGGTCGAGGCGTTGGTGCGGGGCGCCCGGGAAGAAGACGTTCTGCTGTCGGCGGCGGCACGGTTTTCAACCCAGCCGTAAGGCGAACACCTGCCGACGTTGCCTCCGCCCCGCATCGCAGGCAAAAAGGTGCACCGATTTGCGATCAGGCCAAAAAATGGTTGCACCGCGACGCCGATCAAAGGCAAACGCCGGCGACACGGATACGCAAGTTTACAGGGATCATGCGCACACAGGCCGATTATACCGCCGGAGCCGACGTCAGAACGGCCGCCCGCCTGTCCGTCGCACCCATGATGGATTGGACAGACCGGCATTGCCGCGTGTTTCATCGGTTCATGTCGAGGCATGCGCTGCTGTACACCGAGATGGTGACGGCGCCTGCTCTTGTGCGCGGGGGGGCTTTGCACCTGCTCGATCACGATCCCGGGGAGCACCCCGTCGCCTTGCAACTGGGCGGGTCCGACCCGTCGGAATTGGCGGAGGCGGCGCGCCTTGGCGCAGCGGCCGGGTATGACGAGATCAACCTCAACTGCGGCTGTCCTTCCGACAGGGTGCAGTCGGGCACTTTCGGCGCGGTCCTGATGAAGAATCCGGATACGGTGATCCGCTGCGTCGAGGCGATGCAGGACGCGGTCGATGTGGACGTCACGGTGAAATGCCGGATCGGCGTAGACGACCAGGACCCTTGCGTTGTGCTGCCCGAATTCCTGGCCCGACTCGGTGCCGCGGGCTGTTCGCGGATCTCGATCCATGCGCGCAAGGCGTGGCTTCAGGGCCTGTCGCCGAAGGAGAACCGGGATATTCCGCCGCTCGACTATGATCTGGTGATGCAGATGCGTGGTCTCTTTCCGCACCTGCATCTGTCGGTGAACGGCGGCATCGGTTCGCTGGATCAGGCGGTGGGTTTCCTCGATGCTGGGCTGGACGGGGTGATGGTGGGGCGGGCCGCCTATCATCAGCCCTGGGATATCCTGGGCGAAGCGGATGCGCGCATCTGGGGCGACCCCCAGACCCGGCGCGGTCGCGAGGACGTGGTCCGCGACATGCTTCCGTACATCGAGCGCCATCTGACAAGAGGCGGCCGCCTGCATCAGGTGACGCGTCACATGCTCGGCCTTTTTGCGGGGTGTCCCGGTGCACGGCGGTGGAGACAGGTACTGTCGACGGACACGACACGCGACGGTGCCGGTCCGGCCGTCGTCGAGCGTGCGCTGTCGGAAGTTGCCGCCCGGGCCGCCTGAGCCGCGCGCCGACCTGACGCCAAACAGAATCAAGCGATTCAGAGCTTGGGCGCGATTATGGTTAACGTGTTCAACGAACCGTGCATGCATGTGCGACTGTCCTAGATCTGTAAACAATAGGCCGCAATCATGCCCACTTTCCCTCAAAGGTGCTGGAATTACGAAAAAAATTGATAAAGTGTTAAAAATTACGCACGCTGATTTTCATGCTGCTAAAATTGGGGGTTATTGAGCTATGTGGGTGCTTTCCTTGCTGCCTTTTCTGCTGCTCGCCAGTCTCGGGGGACTGTTCGACAGCGATGACGACGATGACAATGAGTCCTTCCCGACCGAAGGCCCGACCGACAACGGCACGGATGGTGGCGGCGGCACCGATGGGCAAGAAAATCCCGGCATCCCTATCCCCCCGACGGTGAATGCTGGTACATCCGGGGACGATACGGAAACGCTTGGCAACTCTAACGACCGCTACATCGCCTATGAAGGCAACGACGTCGTTAACGGTGGCGCAGGCGACGACCGGATCGACGGGCGTGAAGGCAACGACACGTTGATCGGGGGCCCGGGAGACGACGTTTTGTTCGGTGGCACCGGCAATGACGACCTGTCGGGCAACGGCGGCAACGACACGCTGCTTGGCGAGGCGGGCAACGATACACTCAGCGGCAACCTCGGCGAGGACAAGCTGGTTGGCGGTGCTGGCAACGACGAGATGGACGGTGGCCCGAACGACGACAAGCTGGTCGGCGGCTACGGCAACGACACCTTGATCGGCGGTCTGGGCAACGACCTCATGAAGGGCATGGAAGGCGCCGACCTGCTGGATGGGGGCGCGGGCAACGACACGATCTTTGACGGCACCGGCAACGACACCGTGCTGGCGGGCGACGGCAACGATGCAATCAGCCTTGAGGACGGTGTCAATACTGTCGAGGCGGGCGCGGGCGACGATGCCTTGGTCGCAAACGGCGGGGCGGGCACCATCGACATGGGTCTTGGCAACGACAGCGTTTCGGTGACTGGCGACGGCACGGCCACATCTGCCGCCGAGACGGGCCTATACGACATCGAGCTTGGCGACGGTGACGATGTGTACGGCGGGATCAACGACAATGCCACGGTCGACGGCGGCGCAGGCAACGACACGCTGGTCGGCAACGGCGTTCTTGTCGGCGGGGACGGTGACGACGAACTGGCCGGGTCGGGCATGATGACCGGCGGCGCGGGGGCGGACATGTTCTTTGGCAGCGCGGTTGCGGGCACGATCACCGACTTCAACCCGGGTGAAGACATGATCCTGTTCCAGATCCCCGAAGACGATCTCGACGACACCACGCTCTCGATCACCAACAACACCGACGGCTCCTCTCTGGTCGAGGCGCGGGTGAACGGTACGGTCGTGGCGAGTGTGATGTCGGCGACTTCGGTCGGGGCGTCGGACGTCGCGATCCAGGGTTATGACGGCGATGTTCCGATCGCCGTCGCCGATCCGGCACCGGTTCCGCCCGTAGCGGCCTGACCGGCGCTATCCACGCTCCTTCAGACGCGCCGCGCGACCGCCGCGGCGCGTTGCGATTCTGGACTTTCGCGTGGGAAGGACGGACATGATCTCGCGCCGCTCTTCCGACGTCATGCGCGACCAGTTGGCGATCTCGTCGACCGTGCGCAGGCACCCCACGCAAAGCCGGGCGGCGGGATGCACGGTGCACAGCTTGACGCAGGGGCTTTCGATCTCATCGCGTCGCCAGACGTCGTCCTTCATGCGGTTTGCCTTACTGCTCTCTTGTCATGCGCCGAGGAACCGCAACCGGTCCAACGCTCCTTGCAGGATATAGGAGGCCGCGACATGGTCTATGACCTCTGCGCGACGTTTCCGTGTCGTATCCGCCTCAAGCAATGCCTTTTCTGCCGCGACGGTGGACAGCCGTTCGTCCCAATAGCCGATCGGACCGTCCCAGAGCGCGGCGAAATTGCGGGCGAAGGCGCGGGTGGACTGGCACCGGGGTCCCTCTGTCCCGTCCATGTTGCGGGGCAGGCCAAGGATCAATCCGCCGATGCGGCGCCCTGCGATCAGGGCCTGTAGACGCTCCGCATCGACACCGAACTTCTTGCGCTTCACGGTCTCCAGCGGCGTGGCGACGGACCTCAAGCCGTCCGACACCGCCACACCGATGGTCTTCGTCCCGAGATCCAGCCCCATCAGGGCCTGCATCGGCGGCAGAGCGGCGGCAAAGCCCTCGATCGTCTCGTGGATCACTCCGACACCCCGGCACTGCGGGCTGCGTCCCGAATGGTCTGAAGCGCGGCCTCGTTTCCGGCAAAGACGGTCTTTGCCTCCGTCCAGATTGCGCCCGCGCGCTCCGTATCGCCGAGCACCGCCAGCGAGGAGATCAGACGTGCCCATTCCTCTGGCGCACCGCCTTCGTTGGCGAGCCGCTCCGACAGCTGGTTCACCATGCCACGGATCATCTCCTGCCGTGCCTCCGGCGTCATGTCCGCGGCCGCATCCATGTCGGACTGCGACGGGCCGCGTGCCGTCGGAAGCGGCGGCAGCTGGAAACGCGTCTCGCCCGCCCGCATGGCCATTTCCTCGATCTGTGCGCGCAGCGGCGCCACCCACGGATCGTCCGGCTGGCTGTCCGACAGGAGGTCGCGCCACATACGGAAGCCCCGGTCGGGCCGCCCGATCTGCGCCATCATCAAACCGCCATAGAACCGCGCAACGCCGTTTTCGGGATCGCGGCCAAGGGCCTGCTCCAGCGCCTTCTGCGCCTCGGGCGAGACATACCCGTTCGCCGCCAGCACCATCATGTCGGCGAGGTTGGCGTAGTCTTCTGCCGTGGCCTGGTCGCCCTTCAACTCGATGATCTTCTGCTGGGCCTGGTAGGACGCGCGGTAGTTCCCCAAGGCTGCTTCCGAGCGGGCCAGCAGGATCTGGCCCTGCAGTTCGTTCGGCCGTGCCTCGACAGCGGCACGCAGCTTCACCACGAGGTCCAGGTATTCGTCCGGCGCGTCATCCGGCATCGGTGCGGGCAGGCGCGCCTCGGCGTCGGCCTGGCTGGTGCGGTTCTTCAATGCGTCGGCGGCGGCGGAGAGGCGCATCTGCAGCGGCTGGTCGCGATACCCCGGTACGCCAAGCGCGAGGTACAGACCGAACCCGCCGACCAGCAGCACCAGAGTCAGAAGGCCGGCGGTGACCCGGCTGACCCCTTTCGGCTGAGCAACGGACGCGTCGTTTACCTGTGCCTTGGCATCGGCGGAAAGAAGGCGGCGCGAGATTTCGAGCCTCAGGCGCTCGGCCTCTTCGGCGTCGATCTTCCCGCGGGCCGCATCGTTGTCGATTTCCGAAAGCTGGTCGCGGTAGACCTGCATGTCGAAGGCCTCGGCCGGACCCGTTTCCCGTGTGCCTCGCAGGACCGACCAGCCCAGCCCGGCCGCGACCACCAGCGCAACCGCGCCTGTCAGGATCCAGAATACCATCTTGCCTCCTCTTCGTTCGCTCTGATCTAAGCGCGCGGGCCGCCCGACAAAAGGGCAAAAGGACCCGGTGAGAACCCATGTCGCAACTGCGCACCGGAATGACGGTTGCATGTCGCGAACGGGCACTATTTGGGTGCATCAAACGGCGAAACGACGGGGATTCGAGCCATGAAACGCTATTCCGCCTTTGCCATCGTCCGTGAAGCCCTGATGACCGGCCATAAAGGCTGGGAAAAGGCGTGGCGCGATGCACAGCCCAAGAAACGTTACGATGTCGTGATCGTTGGCGCAGGGGGCCATGGCCTCGCCACCGCCTACTACCTCGGCAAGAATTTCGGCATCACCAATGTCGCGGTGATCGAGAAGGGCTGGCTCGGCGGTGGCAACACCGGCCGGAACACGACCATCATCCGGTCGAACTACCTGCAGGATCCGTCCGCGGCGATCTACGAAAAGGCACGCTCGCTTTACGAGACGCTGAGCCAGGATCTGAACTACAACGTCATGTTCAGTCCGCGCGGCGTGATGATGCTGGCGCAGACCGAACACGAGGTCCGGGGCTACCAGCGCACGGCGCACGCCAATGCCCTCCAGGGCGTTCAGACGGAGTTCATCTCACCCAAGCGGGTGAAGGAGATCGTGCCGATCATCCGCCTCGACGGTCCGCGCTACCCGGTGCTGGGCGCGCTCTGGCAGGAACGGGCAGGGACCGCGCGCCACGATGCCGTGGCCTGGGGTTATGCGCGTGCGTGCTCGGCCATGGGCATGGACATCATCCAGCGCTGCGAGGTCACCGGCGTCACACGTGACGGCGACAAGGTCACCGGTGTCGACACGACCAAGGGCCACATCGCCTGCGACAAGCTGGGCGTCGTTGTTGCCGGCCACTCCGGCGAGCTGGCGCGCATGGCGGGCTTCCGCCTGCCGGTGGACTCCGCGCCGCTGCAAGCGCTCGTCTCCGAGCCGATCAAGCCGGTCATGGACTGTGTCGTCATGGCGAATACCGTGCACGGCTACATGTCGCAGTCCGACAAGGGCGAGATGGTGATCGGCGGCGGCACCGACAGCTACAACGCCTTCACGCAGCGCGGGTCGTTCCACCACATCGAACACACCGTAGCCGCGCTGATCGAAACCTTCCCGATGGTGTCGCGCCTCAAGATGCTGCGCCAGTGGGGCGGCATCGTGGACATGACCGGCGACCGGTCTCCGATCCTGTCGAAGACCCCGGTCGAGGGCTGTTTCATCAACTGCGGCTGGGGCACCGGCGGTTTCAAGGCGATCCCGGGTTCCGGCTGGGGCTTTGCCGAGCTGATGGCGACAGGGAAGTCCGCACTCTGCGAAGATTTCTCGATGAACCGCTTCCGCGAAGGACGCTTCATCGACGAATCCGTGGCCGCCGGGGTGGCCCACTGATGTTGGCGAAAATCGTGCGGAACCTTTCCGAGAATATCCACGTTCATGTTCCGACGCTGAAAGCGAAAGGACAAAGAACATGTCGGACTCAACGCACAACAACCACACAACGACCACGACCACGACCCGTGAGACCGGCGGAAACTCCGGCATCGCATTCATCGTCGGAATTCTCGTTGTCGTTGTCGCGTTCCTGGCCTGGGTCATCTTCGGCGGTGCAGACACTGCGGCAACCGACGCTGGCGGTTCCAACGTCAACATCACCGTCCAAAGCGACGAAGGCGCGGGCACGCCTGCAGCCAACACCGACGCGGCCCCTGCAGGCGAGACAGCGCCCGCTCCCGCGGACGGCGAAGCTGCGCCCGCTGCAGACGGCAACTGACGCCACCCCCTCAGGTTCATGGCACGGACCGGAGAAGGTCGGGCTGCGCGAGCAGTCCGGCCTTTTTTCGTGCCCGCACGTCAGCCTGCGCGACGCCGATCAGGCCCGCGCGGGTCATATCTATTTCCCCCGGATGGAGGCTCCGACATGCTGATCTTCACCTGTCCGTATTGCGGCGTCGCCGCCGATGAAACAGAGCTGTCCGCAGGCGGCGAAGCGCATCTGAAACGCTTCGGGCCCGGGTCTTCCGACGACGACTTCGAGGGCTACCTCTTTGTCCGCGAGAACCCGAAAGGTGTGCATTTCGAGCGCTGGCGGCACGCCTATGGCTGTGGCAAGTGGTTCCATGCCGCGCGTTGCACAGTGAGCATGGAAGTCTTCGGCACCTATTCCGCGCAGACGACGCGACCGCCCGAAGATATCCTCGGGCGTATTGTGGAAAAGCACCCCAACTTCAAATGGCGCGACATAGAGGCGGCGGAATGATCCATTTTTCGCACCCAGTCTTGCACAAATCGAACAACCTTCTTTGCGCGGAGGCCTGACATGAGCACCCGTCTTTCCCATGGGGGTCGCCTGATCGACCGGTCGACCAAGGTGGGCTTCACCTTCAACGGCAAGCGGCTCGACGGCTACGCCGGCGACACACTTGCTTCGGCGCTGCTTGGCACGGACCAGATGTTGGTCGGCCGAAGCTTCAAGTACCACCGTCCCCGCGGCATTGTCGCCTCCGGCGCAGAAGAGCCGAACGCCCTGGTGAACCTCGGCGAAGGCGTGAAGCACGAACCGAACCAGCGCTGCACCACGACGGAATTGTTCGACGGCCTGACCGCGACGTCGCAGAACCATTGGCCGTCGCTGGAGCACGATATCGGCGCCATGAACGGTCTGTTCGGCAAGTTCCTGACCGCCGGGTTCTATTACAAGACCTTCATCCATCCGCGCCCCTTCTGGAAGCACATCTACGAGCCGTTCATCCGCCAGTCCGCCGGGCTGGGCAAGGCGCCGGATCCTGAAACGCGCGACCCCGATCACTACGAGCACTTCTACGCCTTCGTGGATGTCCTCGTGATCGGTGGCGGCATCGCCGGTCTGCAGGCCGCTCTGGTTGCCGGAGCGTCGGGCAAGCGTGTCATGGTTCTGGAGCAGACCGCCCACTGGGGTGGTCGTGCGCCGGTCGATGGCGGCACCGTCGACGGGCTTTCCGCCGAAGACTGGGTCTCGCAAGCGGTTGAAAAACTGGAGGCCATGCCAAACGTTGAGTTCCGCACCCGCACGATGGGCGCGGGCGTCTATGACCATGGGTATGTTCTGGCCTACGAGCGGGTGAACGACCACGCGCCGTACCTTGCCGGTCCGCGTCACCGCCTGTGGCGCATCCGGGCCCGGCAGGTCGTGACAGCAACCGGTGCGCTCGAACGCCCGCTCAGCTTCGGCGGCAACGATGTTCCGGGTGTCATGTTGGCTTCTGCCGTGCGGGACTACCTTGTGAACTACGGCGTGTCGCCGGGCGACCGCACCGTGGTCGTGACCAACAACGATGACGCTTACCGCACCGCCATCGCCTTGAAGAAGGCCGGTCTGGCCGTGCCGATCATCGTCGACGCGCGCCCGCACGGCGACGAAGGGCCGCTGGTCAAGGAAGCGCAGGCCATGGGGATCCGGGTCGAACGCGACCGCGCGATAACCAAGGTGTTCGGCAGCAAGCGGGTCGAGGGGGTGGCCATCGGTCTCCAGCGCGGCGAGGGTGCGGTCCTCGAAGAGATCGCCTGCGAAGCCGTCGCCATGTCGGGGGGCTGGTCTCCGGTTGTTCACCTCTGGTCGCACTGCGGTGGCAAGCTGACGTGGGACGATGCCGCGGCCTATTTCAAGCCCGATCCGTCGCGCACGCCCACCGGTGCGGATGGCGCGCCATTTGTCACAACCGCTGGCAGTGCCAGCGGCGCGATGCACATCAAATATACGCTTCAAGACGCTGACAACGCAGCAAAATCGGTGCTGTCCGCTCTTGGTTTGTCCGACGCCGATCAGCAGGCCGCGCCCAACGGTGAAGCCGCGCTTGAAGCACCTCTGATGCAAGTCTGGTTGATGCCGGAACGTGCGCATGACGGTCTGCGGATGAAGGCCTGGCTCGACTATCAGAACGACGTGAAGGTCTCTGACGTGCAGCTTGCGGCGCGCGAAGGTTACCGTTCCGTCGAACACACCAAGCGCTACACCACGCTTGGCATGGCAACGGATCAGGGAAAGTTGAGCAACATCAACGGACTGGCGATCCTTTCGGATGCGTTGGGAGAGCCGATCCCTCAGGTCGGTACAACCACCTTCCGTCCTCCGTACACACCGATCTCGATGGGTGCGATAGCAGGCGACGCGCGGGGCGACCTGTTCCATCCGCTGCGCAAGACAGCGATTCACGGCTGGCACGAGGCAAACGGTGCCACTTTCGAGCCGGTCGGCGACTGGCGCCGTCCCTATGCGTTCCCCAAGGCAGGTGAAAGCGTCGAGGATGCTGTCATCCGCGAGATCAACGCCACCCGCCAAAGCGTTGGAATGCTTGACGCTTCCACGCTCGGCAAGATCATCGTGAAGGGGCCGGACGCGGGCCGCTTCCTCGACATGCTCTACACCAACATGATGAGCACGCTGAAGCCGGGCAAATGCCGCTACGGCCTGATGTGCACGGAGAACGGCTTCCTCACCGACGACGGCGTGGTGGCCCGGATCGATGAGGATACCTTCCTCTGCCACACGACGACCGGTGGGGCGGACCGCATCCACGCCCACATGGAGGAATGGCTGCAGACCGAATGGTGGGACTGGAAGGTCTACACCGCCAACGTCACCGAAGCCTATGCACAGATCGCCGTCGTCGGCCCCAACGCCCGGAACCTGCTTGAGAAACTCGGCGGCATGGACGTGTCGAAAGAGGCGATGGCCTTCATGGAGTGGAAGGACGGCACGCTCGGCGGGTTCCCGGTGCGCATCTACCGGATCTCCTTCTCGGGGGAACTGAGCTACGAGATCGCGGTGCCCGCAAGCCAGGGCCGTGCGCTCTGGGACAAGCTTCTGGAGGCCGGCAAGGAGTACGACGCGACACCTTACGGCACTGAGGCGCTGCACGTCATGCGGGCCGAGAAGGGCTTTATCATGATCGGGGACGAGACCGACGGCACGGTGATCCCGCAGGACCTGGGCCTGCACTGGGCGATCTCGAAGAAGAAAGAGGACTACATCGGCAAGCGGGCACAGGCACGCAGCTACATGGACAATCCCGACCGTTGGCAGCTGGTGGGACTGGAAACCGTGGACGGCTCCGTCCTGCCGGACGGTGCCTATGCCGCGTCGCCCGGTCGGAACGCCAATGGCCAGCGCAACACGCAAGGTCGTGTGACGTCGACCTACTGGTCGCCGACGCTGAAGAAGGGCATCGCCATGGGCCTGGTGCACAATGGTCCGCAGCGGATGGGCGAGACCATCAGTTTCATGAAGGACGATGGCGAAACCGAAGTGGCCGCCTGCATCGTCAGCCCGGTCTTCTACGATCCGGAAGGAGAGAAGCAGAATGTCTGAACTGGGAGTGTACGAGGGCTTCGTCGAGGTCCGTGCCATCGGTCTGCAGGGCATGGTGACGATCCGTGGCGACTTTGCCTCCGACGCCTTCCGTGAGGCGGTGACCGACGTGGCGAAGGTTGCTTTCCCGGAGCAGCGCGGCGCCTCGGTGGACGGTGCGCGCGGCCTTCTGTGGATGTCGCCGGACGAGCTGATGTTGCTGGTTCCGCATACCGAGGCTGCAGGTTGCGCCGCCAGACTGGCAAAGGCGCTGTCGGGTCAGCACGCGCTGGTGCTGGACGTGTCCGACGCCCGGGCGGTGTTCCGCCTCAAAGGGCGTGCCGTGCGCGAAATAATCGCAAAGCTCGCACCGCTCGACATGGCTCCGGACGGGCTTCCGCCGGGCGAGCTGCGGCGCACCCGCTTCGGCAAGGTCGCCACCGGTGTCTGGCTTGAGGACGAGGAGACGGCGACGGTGTTCTGTTTCCGCTCCGTGGCCGACTACATGTTCGAGTTGCTGAGTACCGCCGCGCATCCCGATAGCCGTGTGGACTATTTCCGCAGTGCGGCACGCTGAAGGTTGTCTTCGCACCGCCGCTCGCCAATAGTGAGCGGGCGGCGGAAAGCGAGGAACGGCGCATGTTGAGATGTCTCACGGCGGCGTTCGTCGCCATATGTGCGAGCGTCGCCACGGCGGCGGAGGCCGATCTCGTGGCCTACAAGTGCTCCGTCCGGGGCGCGGAAACGCAGGACATCATCCAGCCGCTGATCTTCATCGCACGCGACACCGTCAGTGATCGGGTGGTGGTGTCGGATGCCATGATCCTTGCATTCAACGACGGTCAGCCGGTGGAGGGCAGGCTTGTCGTGGACAATGCAAGCCGCACGACATTCGCCTGGACGGTCGACGTGACGCTGCAGGTCAGCCCGGTCAGGCTGAGGTATCGTGGCACCTATGTCAAATCCTCGGGTCACTTCTCGATTCTCGCCGAACCTTCGGGGTATTCGAACAACTTCACGAAGGGTGGGGCGTGCCAGGTCGACACACTCTCCCGTTGAGCGGGACGCGGTTTTTCGCGACATTCACTTGACCTCTGCCGTCCACAGGAACAGGTAAGTGAGCGAGACTTGCCAATACGGAGAGGGTAACCCAATGGCTTTCGAACTTCCCGATCTTCCCTACGCACACGACGCGCTGGCCTCCAGCGGCATGAGCCGGGAGACGATGGAGTACCATCACGACATCCACCACAAGGCCTACGTCGACAACGGCAACAAGCTGATTGCCGGCACCGAGTGGGAAGGCAAGAGCGTCGAGGAGATCATCAAGGGCACCTACAATTCCGGTGCCGTCGCCCAGTCGGGTATCTTCAACAACGCTTCGCAGCACTGGAACCACTGCCAGTTCTGGGAAATGATGGGCGCCAACAAGGGCGCAATGCCGTCCGAGCTTGAGGCGGCCATCAAGGACAGCTTCGGCACCGTCGACAAGTTCAAGGAAGACTTCGCCGCCGCAGGCGGTGGCCAGTTCGGTTCCGGCTGGGCGTGGCTGGTGAAGGACACCGACGGCGGCCTGAAAGTCACCAAGACCGAGAACGGCGTGAACCCGCTGTGCTTCGGCCAGACCGCTCTGCTGGGCTGCGACGTGTGGGAGCATTCCTACTACATCGACTTCCGCAACAAGCGCCCGGCTTACCTGCAGAACTTCCTGGACAACCTGGTGAACTGGGAAAACGTGGCGTCCCGCCTGTAATTCAGGGTCTGATTGCGACATGAAAGGGGGCGCGGTTCATCCGCGCCCTTTCTACGTCTTGCGCCCGAAGTCCGGCGCAACGTCGTCTTTGCAGCCCGTTGTATGCCCTTGCTCCGCCGGGCGGGACTGCTACCACGGTTGCGTATTTCCGGAGCGTGTCTGATGTCCCCACAAGTCCACGGTATCCTGCTGATGATCGGCGCCTGTTCGATCTGGGGACTGTCACCGCTTTATTACAAGTTGCTGGTGGACGTCCCGCCGCTGGAATTGCTTGCCCATCGCACGGTCTGGTCGCTTGTCGTCTTTGCGGGGATCCTTGCGATGCAGAAGCGTCTCGGGCGGTTGCGCGTGGCGCTTGGCAACATGCGGTCGGTCGCCATCGTCGCCTTTGCCGCGTTCATGATCTCCTCGAACTGGTTCCTTTTCATCTTCTCTGTCCAGTCGGGTCATGTCGTCGAGTCGGCGCTTGGCTACTACATGTTCCCGCTCGTCGCCGTGCTGCTTGGCACCTTGGTGCTCAAGGAGCGGCTGGCGCCATTGCAATGGCTTGCCGTCGGGCTGGCGACCATTGCCGTCACGCAGTTGACGCTGGGGCTTGGCGTGGCGCCGTGGATCTCGCTCGTGATTGCAATGACCTTCGGTCTTTACGGGCTGGTCAAGAAGCGCCTGACCGTGGGGGCCATGACCTCTGTCACCGCCGAGGTTCTCGTGCTGTCGCCCGTTGGGCTCGGATGGCTGGCGCATGTCCACTGGGGCGGAGGCGGCGTGTTCGGCCACGATGTCGGTCTGTCCGCGCTATTGGCCTTTTCGGGTGTGCTGACAGCACTGCCCCTGATCCTGTTCTCTGCCGCCGCGCAGCGGGTGAACATGGCGACGCTGGGCCTCCTGCAATACATGAACCCGACGTTGCAATTCTTCTGTGCGGTGGTGCTGTTCGGCGAGCCGCTGAACACTTTCCAGCTTGTGGCGTTCGGGCTGATCTGGCTGGCGCTGGCGATCTATTCCTTCCAGTCGCTGGCTCAGGAGAGGGCACGGCGCAGGAGCGCCATGGTATCGGCGGCGGAAACGCCGCTCTGAACGTAGTCCAGAAGCGAGCGGTCGGCAAAGCCGTTGTCCACGACATGGTCCATCAGGGCCATAAGCGGCGCCCAGTAGTCCGCGACGTTCAGCAGCACGATCGGTTTCCGGTGCAGGCCAAGCTGGCGCCACGTCAGAACCTCGAAGAACTCGTCGAGCGAACCGGGCCCGCCGGGCATCACAACCACCGCATCGGCGTTCATCAGCATGACCTTCTTGCGCTCGTGCATCGTCTCCGTGACGATGAAGGTGGTGAGGTCGGATTTGCCGACCTCGCGGGCCTGAAGGTGCTGGGGGATCACACCGAAGGTTTCTCCACCGGCGGCCTGCGCGGCCCGTGCGACGGTGCCCATAAGCCCCACGTCTCCCGCGCCGTAGACCAGCCGCCAGCCTTCGTCGGCGATGGCGGTGCCCAGCGAGGCGGCCTCGGTGGTATAGGCTTCGCGGTCGCCGGGACGCGACCCGCAGTACACGCAGATGGATTTTCTGAGCATGCTCGGCCCCTTGTGCTGTATTGTGAAGGAAAATCGGCTTTTGACCCAACTTAGACCGTGGGATATACACGCTCAACCACCCTGTGGACGGCTTTGGGGAGCCATCTGCCGCAGGGCAGCCGTTTGAAAGACTGCCATGACCAATACCTTGAAGAACAGCGCACTTGGAGGGGCGGCCGTTGCGGGGGCACTGGCCGTTGCTCTGGCGCTGGGGCTGATCGACTTGCCGGGCGGGGGCGACACGCCGGCTGACGACACGGCGCGCGTCTCGCCGGATGCGGATGCGACGCAGGCGCCGGCGGGGGACGCGGGCGTGATCGAAGCTTTGTCCCCGGCCGCTGGAGAAGACGCTACGGTTCGCAGCGAGGGTGCCAAAGACGGGGCGGAAGGGTTGCGCGCAGAGCCGGTGGAGACAGGTGACGCAGGGCAGGCAGCTTCGCAGCAGACCGAAACGACCGCTTTGCCGGAGACGGCAGACAGCGCAGCCGTGTCTGAACCGGCAGAGGTCGGCGACGGACCGTCCGCCGCTGACCCGGTACCGTCCGAAGACATGGAAACCGCCGACGCAACCGACGCAACGCCGTCGGCAAACGAGGCGCCTATGGTCTCCGATCCCTCCGCTCCGAGCTTCGACACCGTTCGGGCAGAGCCGGGTGGTAGCACGCTGGTCGCGGGCGCCGGGCAGCCGGGCGCCGAAATCGACGTGCTGGTCGACGGAGATCCCGCTGCAACCGCCCTGATCGGCAGGGACGGGAGATTTGTGGCCTTCCTCGACCTGCCTTCCGAAGGCAAGGCGTCGGTTTTGCGCCTGCGCAGCCGCGCCGATAGCGGAGAGGTGATGTCGCAGGATGAGGTCATTGTCGCCCCGGCAGCGTTGTCGAGCGACGTGACACAACCGCCGCGCTTCGAACAGCGTGCAGCTGCAGCACCGGGGCCGCTGGGTCAGCCGCAGTCACCGGACCGTGCCGCCGTGTCCGGGTCGCAGCCCGACGCGACAGCGCTTGGCGCGGATACCGTCCGTACTGATCCTGCCCAGGCCCCCAGCCCGGATGCCGTGGCCACTGCCGCGCCGATGCCGCAGCCGGGCAGCGTGCCTCAGGCGCTTGGCGATGACGTCGGGCAGGACGAGTCTGTCCCGGCAGGAGAACTTGCGTCCTTCTCCGCGCCGCGACCGGCGACACCCGGCGGTCTTGACCTGGCTTCGACGTCCGGCAGCGCCCCTGTGGCAACCGACGATCCGGAGGCACCGCCCAGCGTGGCCACCGCTGAGCCGGGCGCGCCTGCCATGCCGGCAGACGCGGCGGCACCGGCGGGCACGCCGTCTGCGCAAGACACCGACATCGCGTCGCGCGATCCCGCCCCGCAGCCGGACGAAACCGGGGCGCCGCAGGCGCCCAAGGTCTTCGTCTCGGGACCGCAGGGGGTGGAGGTGCTGGCCTCTGGCCCGCTCCAGCCCGACGAGGTCGCGCTCGACACGATCAACTACGGCAGCGCGGGCGAGGTGCTGCTGACAGGCCGTGGGGCGGACGATGCCTTTGTCCGGGTCTACCTCGACAATCGGCCCGTCACCACGTCGCGGATCGCCGAAAGCGGGCGCTGGAAGGTGCAATTGCCGGATGTCGATACAGGCACCTACACGCTGCGGGTGGACCAGATCGACGGCGACGGCACCGTCCTCGCCCGCGTGGAAAGCCCGTTCCTGCGCGAGG
The DNA here is from genome assembly GCF_039724765.1 of Sagittula stellata E-37. NCBI lineage: Bacteria > Pseudomonadati > Pseudomonadota > Alphaproteobacteria > Rhodobacterales > Roseobacteraceae > Sagittula > Sagittula stellata. Next base: position 1,932,680 of record NZ_CP155729.1, read on the forward strand.
ACCCGGGCCTTCTGGCCAGCCTCGAACGAAGCGACGGCCCGATTTCGGAAATCACCGTCCAACCTGGCAACACGCTTTGGGGAATTTCCCAGGACCGCTACGGCCACGGCATCGAATACGTCAAGATCTTCCAGGCCAACCGAGAGCGTATCCGCAATCCCGACCTGATCTACCCCGGACAGATCTTCGACCTGCCGGACGGTACACCTGCAGCCACGGAGTGATCCGGGGCTGGTTCTTCCCTCCATCGCGGGCTAGGTAAGGCGCTGCGCGGATGCCGCGCATGGCTGAGGCGCGGCCCTTGCCGACATGACAGACCCAGGCGCGCCCTTCGGGGCGGGCGTTAGGCACAGGAGCGCCCGCATGGCCGCAGACACCACCGCAGCAGACACCACCGCAAAGGAGATTGCCCGCGAGGAACGCCGCTCCGGCATGCGCACGATCCGCCGCGTTGGCCCTTACCTTTGGCCGGAAGGTCAGGACTGGGTGAAGCGCCGCGTGGTGATCTCCATGATTTTCCTGCTGGTGTCCAAGCTTATCGCGGTGGGCACGCCGATCCTTTACAAGCAGGCGGTGGACGCGCTCGACGGCAAGGTCTCGGACCTTGCACTGGGGGCGGTGGGCCTGACGGTCGCCTACGGTCTGGCGCGCTTGATGTCGGTGGGTTTCCAACAGTTGCGCGACGGCGTGTTCGCACGCGTCGGGCAGCGGGCCCTGCGGGCGCTGGCGCTCGAAACCTTCGAACACATCCACCGTCTGAGCCTGCGCTACCACATCACCCGAAAGACCGGGGGGCTGTCCCGCATCATCGAGCGTGGGGTGAAGGGCGTGGAATTCCTGCTGCGCTTCCTGTTGTTCAGCATCGGACCGCTTGTCCTCGAACTCGTGCTGGTGGGCGCCGTACTCTTCTACCTGTTCGACGTCTGGTATCTGGTCGTCGTGGCAAGCGTCATCGGTTTGTACGTCTGGTTCACCTTCAAGGTCACGGAGTGGCGCGTGAAGCTGCGCCGCCAGATGAACGATCAGGATACCGACGCCAACCAGAAGGCCATCGACTCGCTCCTCAACTTCGAGACGGTGAAGTACTTTGGCGCCGAAGGGCGAGAAGCGGCGCGTTACGACCGGGCGATGCAGGGCTACGAGGCGGCGGCGGTGAAGACCGCGACGTCGCTGGCCATGCTGAACTTCGGCCAGTCGCTCATCATCACCACGGGTCTCGTGATCGTGATGGTCATGGCGGCGGTTGGCGTGCAGAACGGAGCGCTGACCGTGGGCGACTTCGTCATGGTCAATGCCTACATGATCCAGATCACCATGCCGCTGAACTTCCTCGGCACCGTCTACCGCGAAATCCGCCAGGCGCTTGTGGATATGGGCGAGATGTTCGACCTTCTGGAGCAACCGCAGGAAGTCTCGGACAAACCGGGCGCCCCCGCGCTGGCGGTGGCCGGCGGCGCCGTGGCGCTGGAAGACGTACGCTTCGGCTACGACCCGGCGCGCCCGATCCTGAAGGGCGTGTCGATCAACGTCGGCGCGGGTGAGCGTGTCGCGCTGGTCGGACCGTCGGGGTCCGGCAAGTCGACCATAGGGCGGCTGCTCTTCCGGTTCTACGACGTGAACGGCGGCGCGATCCGCATCGACGGGCAGGACCTGCGCGACGTGACGCAGGACAGCCTGCATGCCTCCATCGGGGTCGTGCCGCAGGATACCGTGCTGTTCAATGACACGATCCGTTACAACATCGCTTACGGACGCGACGGGGCCACCGAGGAAGAGATCGTGCAGGCGGCGCGCGCCGCGCAGATCCACACCTTCATCGAGGCGCTGCCAGAGGGCTACGATACGCAAGTGGGCGAACGCGGTCTGAAGTTGTCTGGCGGTGAAAAGCAGCGCGTCGGCATTGCCAGGACCCTTCTGAAGAACCCGCCCGTGCTGCTGCTGGACGAGGCGACCTCGGCGCTCGACACAGAGACGGAGGCGTCGATCCAGGATGCGTTGCGCCGCGCGGGCGAGGGGCGGACCGTACTGACCATCGCGCACCGCCTGTCGACCATCGCCGATTCCGACCGCATCGTGGTGCTCGAACAGGGCGAGGTGGTCGAGGAGGGAACGCACGAGGCGCTTCTGGACAAGGGGGGCCGTTATGCCGCCCTTTGGCAGCGTCAACAGGCGGAACAGGACGAGGAAGCGGCCTGAGCCCTGCGGGCTAAAGGGCGTTCAGAGCGGTCTGTGTCTCCTGGTAGAACTGGCCGAGGTCGGCGCCATGCACCACAGAATGATGCACCTGGATGTTGACGGCGACCTTGTGGCGGCCGTTCTCTTCCACGATCTTGCCCCAGGATACACGGGGAATGCAGTCGTCCGGCCCCGGCACCGCGTGGTCCAGCGCGGTGAAGTCCATCCAGGGCAGGCAGGACATGTAGGCCACGCCGTCGCCGCTGACGTCTGATGTCATCAACCCGGTCTCCGCCGCCGCAGCCTCGATCCGGTCCGCCACGTCGCGGTCGAAGGCGTGGAATTCCGGCTGCCATGGCAGGTAGGCGTAGGCAAACCCTTCCCGTTGACGGGGGACGGTGATCGACAAGCCGATGCGGTCGTGGCGCACCACCTCGTCGCCGCGGAACCTCGTGCGCAGTGCCTCGTTGGCGTTCAGACCGGCGCCCATTGCGTGGAGGCAAGCGCGGAACGGCGAAATCCGGTCCGCATGCCTTCGCGCCATCAGATGCGAGGCGTCAAGGCGGCAGGTGACGGCGTAGTGGGGGCGGGCATAACTGCGGAAGAAGTGGAAATGCTCGGCCCGGTCCCAGGTGGAGAGGTCGATTGCCTCGGGTGTCATTGTGTCTGTCGGTGCGCTCATCCTGTCCTCCCTGACATCTTCCCGGACCCGACCGGCGATGCCCGGACGAGTATAGGCATCGGATCACTGGAAGCGTGCACGTTCAACGCGAATTCGTCGGTATGCCGCGTTCGACGGACTACTGAGAGACCGACGCAGCCCCGGACATTCGCTGCCGGGCCCGTCGGCGCGGCGCTGGAGGATCAACTGCCTTGCTTCAGCGGCACTTCGCATCGGTGATTTGCCGCATTCATGATCTTGGCTGGCAGATGTGTGCTGAAACAGGCTTGCCGTGCGCGTGCTTGATCTTTTTCTGAACCGCAATGTGATCTAAGTTATGGTGACAAAGAAGGAGCACGGCATGAAGCGCCCCGTCGTCGGCATCATCGGCAACTCGCATCTCATCAACGATCAGTACCCCGCCCACGCTGGCGGGACGATGAACTCCGAGGCTGTTGCGCAGGTGTCCGGATGCATGCCTCTGGTTATTCCGCCCGACCCGCGCCTTGTATCGGTCGACGAGTTGATGGAGGTCTGTGACGGCTTTGTGCTGACCGGCGGTCGGCCCAACGTCCACCCCGAGGAATACGGCGAGGAATGGACCGAGGCGCATGGCGCACATGACCGCTATCGCGACGGGATCACCCTGCCGCTGGTGCGCGCCTGCGTGGAGCGGGGACAGCCGTTCTTCGGCATCTGCCGCGGGTTCCAGGAGGTCAACGTGGCGATGGGCGGAACGCTCTATCCGGAAATCCGCGACCTGCCGGGACGGATGAACCACCGCATGCCACCGGACGGCACCATCGAGGAGAAGTTCGCCCTGCGCCACAAGGTGACCTTGTCGGAGCGGGGTGTATTCCACCGGCTGTTCGGCGCGACCGAGGTGATGACCAATACCCTGCACGGGCAGGGCATCAAGACGCCGGGCCGCCGCATCGTGATCGACGGCCATGCCCCCGACGGCACGCCGGAGGCGATCTATGTCGAAGGTGCCAAGGGCTTCACCCTGTCGGTGCAGTGGCACCCGGAGTGGGATGCCGCGAACGATCCCGTCTCCCGCCCGCTGTTCCAGGCCTTCGGGGACGCCGTCCGCGACTGGGCGCGCGGCAAGCACACCGACCTGCTGAAAAGCGCCTGATACGCGGGGACTGGGGGCCTGACTGCGAAGGGACGGGCCCGAAGGCCCGACGTGTCTCGCTGCAGGCCCATCCCTTGAGGCGCTGAGGGGACAGACGGTCTGCCCTGTCGCCATAGATCACTGGAGAACGCAGAACTTCCAGTAATCCTGACCGATGTTGGCCTCTGCGTCCGGGGTCTGTGTGGCGTCCGGTTCGGCGCAGGTGCCGCCGTCCGTCGGGTGCCAGTTGCCCATGTACATCCAGCTTCCGCCATCCAGCGACGCCCAGACATGGGCGTTGGCCGTGTCGATGACATTGATCGTCAGGGAGGGCGCTTCGCCGAAGGCATTCTGCACCAGCACCGAATGGCTGTAGCCGGGCTGCGGCGGCTGGCCGTCGAAGGTGCAGCGGTAGGGTTCTGTGAAACCCATGTCGCAGTCGCCGATCTGCGACTCGCCTACAGGCACCTGGTAGAAGATCAGCGGCATCGCCGACGCGTTGGCGGCCGGCGGCGGGGCAGGCGGGGCGGGGGGCGTGGAGGGGACGGCCGACGCCATCTGGCCACCGCGCTGGACGCACTCCTCGACCTTCAGCGACGCCGCGGTGGAGCCGGCCATCGAATAGCCGCGTGCGCCCCGGGGGTCGTCGTTCACCGAGACGCGGACCAGCCCGGCGCCCTTAAGCAAAGCCAGCTCCTGGCCTTCCAGGAACCGCACCGCCCAGCCATCACGCAGATCGAACTGCGCGTCGATGCTGTACTTGTCGTAATCCATCGTGCCGCCTTCGTAGACGGCGAAGACGCCGGTCGGGAAGATGAACCGCCAGTCGCCCTCGATCCGGTCGATGGCCACCGCGTCGCCGTCGATGACGCGCGACGCCCGGCAGCCCACAAACCCGCGCCCGGGCTGTTCCGACACGACATCCACGCGCCAGCCGCGCACGTCGTTGAAATAGGGGGTCACGGTGTCGCCCGGCAGAACGACTTGGGCCTGCGCGATGCCGCTTTGGACAAGGCAAAGGAAAAGAGCCGCGAGGCCCCGAGCGATACGACGCATGATGACAATGTCCCCGAGAATCTCGTTGCTCCTGCTATGGAGACTAGGCGTGGCCCTGACGTAGCGGCAAGCGAAGAACGAGCTTCTGCGCGGGTTATGCACCGCCTTTGCACGGGGCGCGCGCATCCACTTCGACACCTTGCATCTTGCGGTTTTGCAGGCGCTATCGGCCCTCATCCATCGCTTGTGCGCCGGGCCCGCTGGGCGTCACGCCGCCTGCCTGAGCGACTGGGACATTTCTTTCAGCAGCATCGCCGTCTCGTGCCGTTTCAGGCAGGGGCGGGCGGTGGCACCGTACCAATCGGTGCCTGCGGTCAACTGCGGGAAAACCTCCATCAAGCCGGCGCGCTGGTCCGGCGCCAACCCAAGCAACGCTTGCGGCCCGATGAAGAAGCTCTCGGAAGCGACGCCCTCTGCCCAGATCACCTGATGGCGGTCGAGTGCGAGATGAATGTAGGTCACCTCCTGGCCTTCCTGCCGCGTCACCCCCTGCGTTCCCACGAGGTGTGTGGCGGCGGCAAAGACTTCGTCCTCGCCGAACAGCAGCTCTGCCTCGAACCCTTCGATCAGCAGCCGATGCTGTGGCGACACGAGCAACGGTCGCGGATCGCGCAAGCTGGGATCTGTCGGCAGCGTGTGCGGCGCGAGTCTGACAGGGGCCATCTTGCCGCGCGCAAGGCGGCGGCTTTCACCGATCCAGCGCAGCGGTTGCGGGCCATCGTCGCGGGTCACGATCAGGTCGCCGGGACGCAGCGTTTCAACCGCGCGATATCCGGCGGTCGTCAGGATACGTGTGCCGGGCGTGTAGCAGATCACCTGGTCGATGTTCGAAAAGCTGACCAGCGTGCCGTCATACATCCGCACGGTGCCGGTCAGTTCGCCGTCGACGTCAGAGGTGATCTGCATCGTGCCACGGTCGGCCACGCCGTTCAGGTTCAGCGTGTCGCCGCCCGACTGCCCTGTGGTCGACCCCTCGATGAAGATCGCGGCCGAACCGGCCTCTGCCAGGTCGACAAGCGTGATCGTATCGTCGCCGCCGCCCGCGTCGATGGTGTCGCCCTGTGCGGCATGGATCAGGTCGTTGCCGGCCCCGCCGGCGATGCTGTCGGCGCCCTCGCCACCAGCCAGGACATCGTCTTCCGACCCGCCGTCCAGCGTGTCGACGCCCGCACCGCCGGACAACGTGTCGTTGCCGGTCCCGCCCGAGACGTGATCGTTGCCATAGCCGCCATCGACGCTGTCGTTCCCATCTTCGCCGTATAGGCTGTCGTCACCGCCGAGACCGTCGATGGTGTCGTTGCCGCCGCCGCCGTAGATGACGTTGGTCCAGATGCCCTCCGGATCCGTCCCTTGCGCGTCGTAACCGGTCAGGCTGTCGTCGAAGGCCGAGCCGATGATGCCGTCCAGTCCGCCGCCGTTGGTGTCGCCGGTCGCATCGCCGCCCGAGAAGGTGTTTGTCGCAAGATCCACCGTCACGCCAGCGTCCGACGAGGCATAGGACGCGAAGTCCAGCCCGCTGCCGCCACTCAGCACGTCGGCCCCGGCGCCGCCTTCCAGCGTGTCATTGCCGCTGCCGCCTAACAGGCTGTCCGTCCCCTCGCCGCCAGTGAGGCTGTCGTCGTCAGCGCCACCATCGAGCGTGTCGTTCCCGGCTTCACCGTAGATCGTGTCGTTCCCGGTCCCGCCGGACAGGCTGTCGTCGCCCTGCGCGATGGGCACGGCCTCGAACTGGACATCGGTGACCCAGATGCCCTGCGTGTTGCTCTGGAGGTTGCCGTAGATGATCTCGACCGTCGTTACCGGCCCGGCGATCTCGATCAGGGCCGAACCGCCCGCGTCGCCGGTGGCCTCCGCCACGGTGCCGGCAGTGATCGTGTTGCCCGACACCGTGTCCGTGCTGCCGGCGGTGATCGTGACGGCAACGGGGGTGCCGTCGGCATCATAGGCGTTGATCGTGATCTGGTCGGTGTGGTTGTTCGCGCCCCAGTCGATGTCGTTGATCCGGAACGAGACGTTGACAACCTCGTCCTCGACCGACGCGCCGGCAGAGCGGCCAAAGGTCATAGTCGTGCGCGAGGTCGCTCCATCGCCCTGGCCGAACAGGTACAGTGAAGAGGTGCCACTGAACCCTTCGTCGGCTTGTGAATATTGCGACTGGCTGGTGTCGACTTCGAATGTGGGGTTGTTGTTGCCGGTGCCGGTGAAGCCCAGCGTCACGTCGATGTTGCCGGTGTCCTGCGTGAAGCCGCCTGCCAGGTTGGTGCCGCTCGGACCCTGCTGGCTCCAGTTCAGATCCCCGGCGATATTGTCGGACGTATAGCTGCCGTAGTCGCCGTAGATCAGGTCGGCGCCGTCCTCGCCCAGAACCGTGTCGTTTCCCCAACCCGCGACGACCGTGTCGTTCCCGGCGCCCGCCGCGATGGAATCAGCGTCGATACCGGTGGTGTCGTCGGGGCTCTCGCCGTGGATGTCCAGAAATGCCGGGTCGATGGAGTCGTCGCCCGATGTGCCCTCGATCACGCCGTTGGTGTAGTCGCGGAACGAAAAGGCGATGTCACCGGCCGCCACGTTCGGGTTCGAGTCGTAGGCGGAGACGGTGTAGGTCCGCCCCGCAACCATCGGCTGTTCGGACAGGGTGTAGTAGCCGTCTGCTCCGCCGCCTTCGATCTCGAGCTGTGCGACCTGGAAGGTCTGCCCGGTCACGCTGTCGGTGACGGTCCACACGAGTTCCGCGTCCATGTTGACGTTGGTCGAGGTGCCGGACGTCGTGGTCGCCGTGCCGAAGGCCGTTTCGTCGCCCGCGCTGTCGTCGTCCAGCGTATAGCCTTGGACGCCGGCCTCGTTGTCGGTGATCGTGGCGGTGGCGTTGTAGGTGGATGGCCCGGACCAGGTGAAGCTGCCCGAGGTCGGGATCACGCCCTGGGGGTTCAAGGAATAGAATTCTACTCTGTACGTGGCCATGACAAACCGATCCTGTGCCCTCCCGGCATTGGCACGGAGGAGGGGCGCCTCGGAGGGCGGCAACTGCTCAAACGACGGCCTCTCGCGGGCCTTACGTTGATCGGTCTACGGGAGTGTGGCGGCGGTTTTGGGGAACAATCGCGTCAAATTCGCGTCAAATGTGGCCAAATGAGAAACGCGCGCGTGACGTGCCAGGACGGTTTGCAAACCCTACCACGGTGTCGGATCGGGTCATACGCCGCGCAAAGGAGGGGGCCGGACTTGGTGGGGGCCTTGGGTGGGCAGACAATCAGGCCGCGCGTGCCAAAGGGCCCGGGTATCTGGTTTGCTTATTGGAGCGGCAAAGCTCGTGCGGGCTGAGGTTCATGACGATGTCTTTGAACGGATTGAACGCTGCATAATGCGCCTGCGCGAGGTGCCAGAAGACATGCTCCCGCCGCCGGAGCACACGCAGGAAGAGGTCACGGTGGTCGGTGTGGAAAGTGGCAGGATCGCCGGGCAGAGGGACGAAGTCGTCGTCCGAAGCGCTGCCGCGCAGGATGGCCGCAGGATCGGCTTCCGAACGGAAGATGTTGGTAAGCGTGACCGCAAGGAAATCCGTCGGGCTGCGCCAGTGGCTGCGCGCCCCCGTGAAGGGTGTTTCGTCATCGAGGCCCTGACAGACCAGCATCACCTGCGCCAGCGCGTGGACAAGGAAGGCGTCGGCGGTGCCCTGCCACGGGCCATGATATCCTGTACCCGCCTCATTTTTCGCGGAGAGTGCCAGCACGAAGCCCCGGCCCCGGCGGTGGAGCGCTTCTTTGGGCGACAATGCGTCGTCCGAGATGCACGGCACGATGAGCAGCGGACGGTCGATGTAGGCGATCAGGTACGTGGCGAGGAAATGCCAGCCTGGTGCAATTGCGTTCAGCCGCGCCTCCGTTTCATCCAGCCAGCACGTGCCGTGAACCGTGTCCGTCCGGAGGGTGATCCGGTCGTTGTACCGCCGTTGCTTTGCGCCGCGCATGGTCTGGTCCTCTTGCTGAAAAACACCCGGGCAGAAATGTCCGTGGTTCAGTTCGTGAAGCAGACATGGGGGCAAACCGGAGCGCGGCCAACGGCGGGATTCCCTACCCGCTAAACGCGAAACGCCCGGCACTGGGCCGGACGTCCATGGTCATGTCAAATGTCGTTCAGACGTAGAAGTCGACATGGTGCCTGAGCGGAAGTGTACGATAGCGTTCGCCTGTCAGATCGAAAATCGCATTGGCCAGAGCGGGGGCGGCAGGCGGTGTGCCCGGTTCCCCGATGCCGCCGAGATGCTCCTGCGTTTCAAGGATGCGCACCCGGACCTGCGGCATCTGGGTGATGCGCAGAGGCTCGTAATCGGGGAAGTTCTTTTGCTGTACGGCACCCTCGGCAAAGGTGATCTCTTCGCCGATGGCCGCGGAAAGCCCCATGGCCAACCCACCTGTCAGCTGCGCCTCGATGTTGTCGGGAGCCAGTGCCACGCCGGGGTCGGCAGCCATCCAGGCCCGCGTGACCCGGATCGCATCGTCCTGCTTCTTCACCTCGACGACCACTGCGACGGGCGTGCCGAAGCTGTAGCACATGGCGACGCCGCGCCCGACACCGTCCGGTTTCTCATCCGTCCAGCCGGACATCTCCTTCACGGCGTTCAGCACTTCCCAAGCGGGCAGGAACTCGTCCCGGCAAAGCGCCTGGCGGAACTCGATCGGGTCTGTCCCGGCGGCATGGGCCATCTCATCCATGAAGCTTTCCATGAAGAAGCCGTTGATCGACGACCCCACAGAGCGCCAGAACCCGACCGGCGGCATCTCGGACGCGGCAAAGCCCTGCACGCGGTAATTGAAGATGTCGTAAGGCTGGTTGAAAGCGCCTTCCACGATGGCCTGATCGGGACCGCCGGGCGCGAATCCCGCTGCCCGGGTCAGGGCAGGGCCGGTGACGGGGGCCGAGGAAATGCGGGCCTCCAGCATCTCGGCCGTGCCTTCGCGCACCGCGCCCCGGAACCGTGCGATGGCGGCGGGGCGGTAGAAGTCGTGGGTCATGTCCTCTTCGCGCGAATAGGTCAGCAGCACAGGAGAACCGGGCACCTCCTTGGCAATCCGCGTGGCATAGCGCACCGCGTCGACCTCGCCGCGCCGACCGAAGCCGCCGCCGAGGTAGGTCACGGTCATGTCCACATCCTCCTCGTCGAGGCCCGCTTCCTCGGCCGCGACACTGACCGCGAAGGTGGGCATCTGGCTGCCGGTCCAGAGCCGCAGCTTGCCGCCATCGAACCATGCGTTGCAGCTTTGCGGTTCCATCGTCGCATGGGCGAGGAAGGGCACGCGATACTCCGCCTCGATCTGCTGGGCGTCGCGGTGCAGGCGGGTCACGTCGCCGTCGTCGCGCAGCATCGAATCCGGCTCCTTGTCAAAGGCCTGCTCCAGCGCTTTCGCCAGCGCCGCGTCGTCCTTCTGATAGCGCGCCGCAGTCCATTCGACAGGAATGCGGTTGACCGCGTCCTGCGCGATCCAGGTGTTGCTGGCAATCACCGCGAGGCCATCGCCAAGGTCCACGACCTTCTCGACCCCGGGCATGCGCGAAACCTCGAAGGCGTCGAAGTCGCGCACTGTGGCACGAGTCGGCGCAAGGCGGATGGCCGCGAACTTCTGGCCCGGCAAACGGGTGTCGATGGCGAAGGTCGCGGTGCCGGTGGTCTTGGCAGGAATGTCCACGCGGTTGAACCGGGTGCCGAGGATCTTCCACGACTCCCTTTCACGCAGTTCTATGCGCGGCGCTTCGAGATCGACGGTTTCGGCAGCGAGGCGCGTATAGGGGATCTTTGTCCCGTCAGGCGCGATGACGTTGCCCTTGTCGGTTACCAGTTCGGCGGGCGAGACGTCCAGACGGTTGGCGGCGGCCTGCACCAGCAGTTCGCGCGTGGTGGCCCCGACCACCCGCATCCGCTCGAACCCGTCCTTCATGGCGGTCGACCCGCCCGTCACCTGCAGCGACATGACCTTGCCCACGTGGCCGATCAGATCGCCGAAGGAGCGCTGGAGGGAGGTCGCGTCATACCCCTTGCCCTCCACTGCAATGCCCAGCATCGCGTGGTTGTAGTAGGCCTGTGCGGGCGGGCCGTGGATGATGCGGATCTGGTCGAGCGTGACGTCGAGTTCCTCGGCGATCAGCGCGGCCCAGGTGGTCATCGTGCCCTGGCCCATTTCTGCGTGTGGCGCGACGACGGTGATGCCGTCATTGTCGATCACGACCCAAGGGTTCAGCGCGGTCTCGCCCTCGCCGGGTTGCAGCGGGTTGGGGGCGGGTTTCGCCACGTACCACGCGGCAAAGGCGGCGCCGCCGGCCACGGCGAGCGTGCCGAACAGGAAGGTGCGTCGGGCGATCTTGCCGATACTGGACATGGATCAGGCTCCTTGCGCGGCGGACTTGATGGCCGCGCGAATGCGCGGGTAGGTGCCACAGCGGCAGAGATTGCCGGCCATGGCATCGTCGATCTGCTGATCGGTGGGGTTCGGCACCTCGTCCAGAAGCGCCGCCGCCTGCATGATCTGGCCCGACTGGCAGTAGCCGCATTGCGGCACCTGCGCGTCGATGAAGGCCTTCTGCAGACGGTGCAGCGCGTCGGGTGTGCCCAGCCCCTCGATGGTGGTCACGTCGCCCTCGACGCTGTCGAGCGGGGTGACGCAGGCACGCACCGGCTGGCCGTCGATGTGCACCGTGCAGGCCCCGCAGGACGCGACGCCGCAGCCGTATTTCGTGCCCGTCAGGTTCAGCGCATCGCGCAGCACCCAGAGGAGCGGCACGTTGCCGGGCAGGTCGACCTCGTGGGCGGTTCCGTTGACGGTCAGGGTGAATGGCATGGGATCTCCTTCAGGGGAGCTTTGATTTGGCGGGCGCCGATGTTGCGCCCTTTGGTTCGATTGTGCGGCTTCCCGCGCCAAGGTCAAGGCGTGGCGCCCCGGCGCCCCCGGTTTCCCGCCCGGATGCTGCGGCATGTCGCGGGGGTGGTAACGTCTGGCCGTCCCGCGATGGGATGATCAGCGGGACCGACACCGAATATTGGCGGCAGGGAAAGTCCAGCCGCCGCGCAAAGGGACGGCCGGCGAGGCTGCAGTGCGATACGGTGGTCGACCTGACTGGCCGCTGAACCCCACATCGCGGGCGTGACCCTGAACGCGCGGAATCGCGCGTGGAGCGTCGACTGCCGGACGCCCAGCATGTCGGCAGCGCCGCCGGGCCCCACGACACAGACGCAGCGCTACCACAGGCAGGCGACGGGGTTCTGGGTCTCCTCCGCGCGGAACTTCTGCTGCGTGAGGACCTTTCCGGCGGCCCGGCCGCTGGCGGGAAGCGAGGCGTTCATTCCCTCGATCCGCAGCTTGGCGCCTTTGGATACGATCAGGGCGCACTCCACCACGTTCTGCAGCTCGCGCAGGTTGCCGGGCCAGGGATAGGCGACCTACTTGCGGACCGCGCCGGTGGTGGCCGTGAGCTCCGCGCGTTTGGCGAGGCGCAGGAAGTGCGCCGCCAGAAGCGGGGCTTCTTCGGTGCGTTCGCGCAGCTTGGGCAGCGCGGTGGGGAAGATGTTCAGGAAGAAGTACAGGTCTTCGTGGAGCCGCCCGGACATGCCCTCGCGCGAGTGAACGCGGCAAGCCTGAATGGCCATCTTCGGATACACCAAAGGCTTCTACAATCCGTGTTGCCGCCATCCAGCACTGGGCTGGAAAGGCCCAGTCGCTTTCGAACTTAACGTGGTTTGAACGATCACCGGGGCTACACGAAAACGCGACAGGTCCCTGGGGCGCCTCGACGATCCGTGGCCACGCCGCACGAGATCACGGCATCCCGCACAACAGGCCCTGCATCGGGCGAGCGGTGACTTGCGCCACCATGCGGCGGCACCGCCACCCGAAGACCGGCGCGAAGCGCACCTGGGCGACCCCATGGAAAAGCGCGAACAGGAGATCCCCATCATGGGCATCTTCTCCGGCGATCTGTGGCAGCGCAGCCATTGCCTACCTTCGGGGCCAATGGTCTTTGGCTGTTGCGGTGCGAGCCGCGTCAATGTCAGCGCCAACAGAACCCGTTGCAACGAAACCCGCAAGCTTGCCTGCGAGAACAGGTTGAGCATCTCGCAAAGCTTATCGAGGCGCGGGTCTGCGGACCGATCCGCGATGCCTTCCGCCCGTTTAGGCCAAGGGTGTCCGCAAGGCCATCCCCAACGCCATCGAGGTCGGCGGCCCTCAGCGCTCTGCTAAGCCCGCTCGGGGGAGATCGAAGCCAGCTTCGCCGCGCTGTCGATGTCTGAGATCGAAGGCGTTATCCCGGTGCACTTGATGTGTTGAAACGCGTGCAACATCGGCCCAACGCGGCCAGCGTGCATGGGCTGCACGGGTCCCGGCGAAGACTGCAAATTGCGGAGACGAAAGGGGGCTCTGCCCCCGTCCGCGCTTTGCGCGGACTCCCCCGGAGTATTTGGAAAGCAAAGAAGCCAAGGGACGACGACCGCGGGCGTTTCACCTGTTGCCCGGATAGGTGTGAGCGTGCCAGTGACGCGGTGTGTACCCGTCTTTTCCATGTCACATCGCGTGAGGGTCGGTCTCGGGATGTTGGACCCTTAGGTGGCACTCATGGGCTCTTGGGAGATCGCGTTCCCTCCTGGGGAAGGACAGAGCGACACTTGAGCGCTGCGCCGGTCGCGCGGAAACTCAAAAGGGAAGATGCGCGCCGCTTCGGACATGGGAGGTTAAGCGGTCGGCGGTTCCAGTTCGCGGGACCTGGCGGGGTAGGGGGGCGTTTCGGGGCGTTGCCGGTGGAGGCCGCCGTCACATCCGAAAGCGGGTCGGTGCGGGATGTGGCGATCTTGAAATCGGTCGACGTTTCCCGCTGCTGTGCATGGGCATCGGCCCATGCAAGGGACGGGGCTGTCAAGAGCTGCGGGCCGGTGCCGGATCGTGGGGACACCGCGCAGGTGTTTCACACTTCGCCCCCGGCAATCTGGATGGCCTGGCCGTTCATGCTGCCTGAGTGAGGGCCGCAAAGGAACAGGGCCGCCTCCGCGACCTCTTCCGCCGTGACGAGGCGCCCGTGCGGGTTCACGCCGACCATCACGTCCCGGGCTTTCTGCGCGTCCATTCCGGTGCGTTCCATGATCGACGTGACGTTGCGGGTCACGATGTCGGTGTCGACATAGGCCGGGCAGAGGGCGTTGAAGGTGTAGGGCTTTTTTGCGTAATCCGCCGCCAGCCCCCGGATCAGCCCGAGTAGAGCGTGTTTCGAAGCGGTGTAGGTGGGTGCGCCCTTCAACCCCTTCAACCCGGCTACGGAGGAGACGGCGATGACCCGGCCCCAGTCCGTCCCGGTCATGGTCTTCAGGGACTCGCGGATCGTCAGGAAGGCGCCATCGACGTTGATCGCCATCATCTGCCGCCAGAAGTCCATGTCGGTCTTGAGAAGAGCGCGGCCTTCGGCGATCCCGGCGTTCGGCACGCAGATCTGGATGGGACCGCGCGCCTCCGCGGCGGTGGCGATGCCGCGCGTGACGGAAGCCTCGTCCGCGACATCCATCTGCAGCGCGAAGATCCGGTCGGTGGCGGCGTCCTGCAGCGGAGCGGCGCGGCGGCCGGTGATCGTCACAAGTGCCCCTTCGCGTGCCAGCGCGCGCGCAATGGCGAGGCCGATTCCCGTGCCGCCACCGGTGACGAGAGCGTGTTTGCCCTGCAACATATGTCCCCCTTGTTCTCCCCTGTCCCGCGCGTCGGATGCGCGCGGTGTGGGTCGCAGCTTAACCACGTGAGGAGCGTGGGCAAGGCGGCGAGTGCCTTGGCAAAACCATTCACGTATGCGAATGTGTGATCGGTTTCGACGGGAGGACTGATTTCATGAGAACGTTGATTGTTGCCGGGCTGGTGCTGGTGGGGATGCCGGCGCTGGCCAACGAAGAGATAGCCGACAAGTATCCGCAATCCGAACTGTACGATGCGCCCGTCGAGTTCATACCCGGCGTCTGGACCGCGATCGGGGCGACCGCTCCGCCGACCTATGAGAATGCCGGCCACAACAACAACCTCAGTTTCGTGGTCACCGACGCGGGCGTTGTGGTCGTGAATGGCGGTGCGTCGGTGCGGCTGGCGGCGGCGCTGCACGACGAGATCCGGAAGGTCACGGACCTGCCGGTGAAGCTGGTCATCAACGAGAACGGACAGGGGCATGCCATGCTCGGCAACGCCTACTGGGCCGACCTGGGCGTCGACATCCTCGCCCATGCGGAGGCGATCGAGGAGGTCGAAGAGAACGGCGACTTCATCCTGCAGGCCATGCAGGCGTACAACCGCGACAAGGCGGAGGGGACGCGGGTGGCGGTGCCGAACCTGTCCTTCGACGACCGGTATGCCTTCGAACTGGGCGGTGTGACGTTCGAGGTGCTGCACCTCGGCCCGGCGCACGGGCCCGGTGACGCGCAAGTCTGGATCCCCGAATGGGACCTCGTGATCGCCGGGGACATCGCCTTTCACGAGCGCATGCCGCCGATCTTCGGCGACACCTGTACATCTTGCTGGATCGAGACCTTCGAAGGGCCGTTCACCGATTTGCAGGCGTCATACGTGATCCCGGGCCACGGCCACCCCACGAACATGGGCACGGTGACGGAAGGCACGGTCGGATATCTTCGCGACCTGCGCGAGAAGATCGGCGCGCATATCGACGAGGGAGGCGACCTGGCCGCTGCCTACTACGTCGACCAGTCGCGGTGGGCGCATCTCGATACCTTCGAGGAGCTGGCGACGAAGAACGCGGGGCGGGTGTTCGAGGAGATGGAGTGGGAGTGACATGGCGCGCGCCCTTTGGCGCCGAAGGTGCGCTTAGGGTTGTGTAGGTCTGGGGCGCCGTCGTTGAGGTGCAGGCCATCCGGGTGGCGACCGTTCCGGCTGCAATCGACGCGTCATTCGGACACTGGAATTCCGGCGCGCGCCGGTGCAGACCGGGCGTGTGATGTCCGGTATCGGAGGGGGCTCTGCCCCCGCCTCTCCTGCGGAGAAGCCCCCCGAGGTATTTGGACCAAGATGAAGGTGAGGGTCGCGTGGTGAAATGGCTGGACATGCCGCCCGTCTGGTTGGCGGGGTTTGTCGCACTTGCGTGGTGGCAGAAGACCGCGTTTCCGCGCGGGTCCTTCGGGCCTGTCTGGGCGGATCTGCTGGGCGGGATGCTGGTCGGGGGTGGGGTGATCCTTGCGGCGCTGGCGATCTTCGAGATGCGGCGCCACCGCACGACTGTCATTCCGCATCGCCACGCCGACCGGCTGGTGACCACCGGGATTTTCAAGCGGACGCGCAATCCGATCTATCTTGGCGACACGATGATCCTCGCCGGTCTGATACTCTATTGGGACGCGGTGCTTGCGCTGCCGCTGGTGCCGATCTTCGTATGGGTGATCGAAAGACGGTTCGTCGTCCCTGAAGAGGCGCGGCTGAGGCGGGCATTTGCGGTTGCTTTCGCGCGGTACGCACGGGAGACGCGCCGCTGGGTGTGAGCCTTTGCTCGGCACTGCCGAAGGCCGTCTCGGGTGTGGCGGGTGCCTGCGGGAGGCGACAAGCCCTAGCGTGCTGTCGCAGGACCGCAGACGGCGCGCAACCCAATGGCCGTCGTGGCGTCCGACGTCCGTGCCTGACCTGACATCGGGGTGCCTTTTTGAGCCCTGACCGGACATCACATGGGTGGTGAAACCCGGGCGGTTGTGCGTCCGGTTGATCACGGGCAACAGTGTGTCGGTGTTCGGTGCGAAATGCGACCGCGGCGGTCACGGTCGCGCCGGTTGGCCCCCCCGATGCCGCTGGTCTGGCTGGCGTGAGGGGTGAGGGCAGCCCTTTGGGGGACAGGCCGGCATTTCCCGAGTTTGTGGCTTGGGGTGTCGATACCATGACCGTCCCGCCGGACCGGACCAAGGTACAGTGGCTGTCAGGACACGCGCGATGCACGACCTGCCCACTGCGAGGCAAAATGCCTTTTGTCGGGCATCAGGTCGGGCGGGCAGTCGCGGTCAGCCCGGCAGGGCAGGGTCCGTGTTGCGAAGAGCACTGCTTTGTCGCCTATTATGCACCATCACATGAGGGTCCGAAAATCGGCCGCGAACCGGACGGCGCGCCGCCAATCCTTGCGCAAGTTTGTTGCTTTCGTCAGACAGGTTGCGCAACAAACGAATAGGGGCCTTTAACTTTCTTTGCCGCTGTGGTCTAGAAGCGCGAGATACGGTTTGGAAAAATTAGGTCAGGCGTGTAGACCCATCGCCAGGCCATAATACCGGTGTCGCAGCGTGTGGCATCCGGTCCGGGATTTCCTGAAGAGGGGGACGAGAGACGTGAAAATCGGGACACCAACAGAAGTCGAAGCCGGCGAAAACCGGGTGGCGATGACGCCCGACTCCGCACGACAGTTGCAGAAACTGGGCCATGACTGCCTGATCCAGAGCGGTGCCGGCTTGAAGGCGGGGTTTGCCGACGCGCTGTATGAAGAGGCCGGCGTGACCGTGGTGGAGGACGCCGACGCGCTGTGGTCGCAATCCGACATCATCGCAAAGGTCCGCATTCCAACGTTGGATGAACTGGATCGGCTGACGCCGGAGAAGACGCTGATCACCTTCTTCAACCCGGGCGGCAACGCCGAGGGGCTGGAGAAGGCGAAGGAGAAGGGCGCCAGCGTTCTCGCGATGGAAATGGTGCCGCGCATCTCGCGCGCGCAGAAGATGGACGCCCTGTCGTCGATGGCCAACATCGCGGGCTACCGTGCCGTGATCGAGGCGGGGAACAACTTTGGCCGCTTCTTCACCGGGCAGGTGACCGCCGCCGGTAAGGTGCCCCCTGCCAAGGTGCTGGTCGTCGGCGCCGGCGTGGCGGGTCTGGCCGCGATCGGTACATCCACCTCGCTTGGCGCGATCACATACGCCTTCGACGTGCGCCCCGAAGTGGCTGAGCAGGTCGAATCGATGGGCGCGGAATTCGTCTATCTCGACTTCGAGGAAGAGCAGGCGGACGGCAGCGGCTCGGGCGGCTATGCCTCGGTCTCGAGCCCCGAGTTCCGTGAGGCCCAGCTTGCCAAGTTCCGCGAACTGGCGCCCGAAATGGACATCGTCATCACCACGGCGCTGATCCCCAACCGCGAGGCGCCGAAGCTGTGGCTGGCCGACATGGTCGCCGCGATGAAGCCGGGTTCGGTGATCATCGACCTCGCCGCCGAAAAGGGGGGCAACGTCGAGGGCACGGTGAAGGACGAGAAGGTCGTGACCGAAAACGGCGTGACCATCGTCGGCTACACTGACTTCCCGTCGCGCATGGCGACCCAGTCCTCGACGCTTTATGCGACCAATATCCGTCACATGATGACCGACCTGACGCCCGAGAAGGACGGCAAGGTCAATCACAACATGGACGACGACGTGATCCGCGGCGCGACCGTCACCCACAAGGGCGAGATCACCTTCCCGCCGCCGCCGCCGAAGGTTCAGGCCATTGCCGCGCAGAAGAGGGAGAAGCCGAAGGAGCTGACCGCCGAAGAGAAGCGCGCCAACGAAGTGGCCGCCTTCAAGGCGCAGACCAAAAGCCAGGTCACGCTGCTCGCCGTGGGCGGTGCCCTGATGCTGCTCGTGGGTCTCGTGGCTCCGGCCAGTTTCCTGCAGCACTTCATCGTCTTCGTGCTGTCGGTCTTCATCGGCTTCCAGGTGATCTGGAACGTGTCGCACTCGCTGCACACGCCACTGATGGCGGTCACCAACGCGATCTCGTCGATCATCATTCTCGGCGCGCTGATGCAGATCGGTGCGGGCAACTGGCTGGTTGTCATCCTCGCGGCCATCTCGGTCTTCTTCGCCGGTATCAACATCTTCGGCGGCTTCCTCGTGACACGGCGCATGCTCGCCATGTTCCAGAAGTCGTAAGGGGGGACATTACACATGGACTTCGGATTCACGACAGCGGCCTACGTGGTCGCAGCCGTTCTCTTCATCCTGTCGCTGGGCGGCCTTTCGGGGCAGGAAAGCGCGAAACGGGCGGTGTGGTACGGCATCGTCGGCATGGCGCTGGCGGTCTTCGCCACGCTCATCGGACCGGGCTCCGGCCTCTGGATCCTGTCGATCATCCTGATCGTGGGCGGCGGCGTCATCGGCTACCTTCTGGCCAGCCGGGTCGAGATGACCCAGATGCCGGAGCTGGTGGCGGGGATGCACGCGCTGGTCGGCCTCGCGGCCGTCTTCGTGGGCTACAACGCCGAACTGGTGATGAACACCGTGGGCGCGTTGCAGTCTGCGGGTGACGAAGCCGGGCTGGCGGCGTTGAATGGCTTTGCCTCCACCGTGGCGCACAAGACCCCGGCCGAGATCAACATCCTCAAGATCGAGGTGTTCCTGGGCGTGTTCATCGGCGCGGTGACCTTCACCGGCTCTGTCATCGCCTACGGCAAACTGGCGGGCAAGGTGACCTCCGTGGCGAAGAAGCTGCCGGGCGGCCACATTCTGAACGCCGGCGCGGCCATCCTCTCGCTGATCCTGCTGGTCATCTACATGTCGACGGGCGGTGGCTGGACGCTTCTGGTGATGTCGCTGCTGGCCTTCTTCATCGGCTACCACCTGATCATGGGCATCGGCGGCGCCGACATGCCGGTCGTGGTCTCGATGCTCAACTCGTACTCGGGCTGGGCGGCGGCGGCCATCGGCTTCAGCCTCGGCAACGACCTGCTGATCGTGGTCGGCGCTCTGGTCGGCTCGTCCGGTGCGATCCTGTCGTACATCATGTGCAAGGCGATGAACCGGTCCTTCGTGTCGGTGATCCTTGGCGGCTTCGGTGGGGCGTCCGGCCCGGCGATGGAAGTCGAGGGCGAGCAGATCGCCATCGACGCGGACGGCGTGGCCTCCGCACTCGACGAGGCCGACAGCGTCATCATCGTGCCGGGTTACGGCATGGCCGTGGCACAGGCGCAGCAGAACGTGGCCGAACTGACCCGCAAGCTGCGTGCAAAGGGCAAGGACGTGCGCTTTGCCATCCACCCGGTGGCGGGCCGTCTGCCCGGTCACATGAACGTGCTGCTGGCCGAGGCGAAGGTGCCTTACGATATCGTGCTGGAGATGGAAGAGATCAACGAGGACTTCTCCTCGACCGACGTGGTCATCGTCATCGGCTCGAACGACATCGTGAACCCGGCCGCGCAGGACGACCCGAACTCCCCCATCGCGGGGATGCCGGTCCTCGAAGTGTGGAAGGCCAAGCAGGTCTTCGTGTCGAAGCGCGGCCAGGGCACCGGTTACTCGGGCATCGAGAACCCGCTGTTCTACAAGGAAAACACCCGCATGTACTACGGCGATGCCAAACACTCCGTGGGCGAACTGCTGAACCGCATCAGCTGATCGTCCCGAGGCGTTGGGAACAGGAAGGGCGGCCCGCTGGGGTCGCCCTTTTTCGTATCCTGCATCCAGCGATGACAGGGCCCGACCGCGTGGTCTTGCAGCATTTGGAGGCGCCGAAAGGGTAGGGAGTTGAGATGGCAGTTGCGCGTCGCACTATTAACTGATTAAATCAGTAAGAAATAAGGGGTGCAATGCGATGACAGTCAGACCGAGCATGAAAGCCGAAGCCGCAGGGCATTGGTCCCACCAGTTTCCGCAACTGCGGGAGGCCGATCCGCGGCTGGACGTGATCCGCTCTGTAAGGGGCATGGATGTCGGGAATGGCCATCCGCTGGAGCGGTTCCTTGCCACGGTGGAGGGGGCATTCGACCGGCCGCTCGATCTGTGCGCACCGGGAGACGGGACGCGGACCTTCGACGAACGTTGGCTCCTGGCGCTGTTGCAGGCGTTGTCGGAGGTCGATCTCGGGCGCTACCAGTTTCTGCTGCGCTCCCGCCTGAAAGCCGGTGCCGCCGCGCGCGTGCATTTTGCGCTGACGCAGGCGCAGGTCTGGCTGGACGCGCGACTCTGACAATTCGAGGTCGGCGGAGCGCTGATGTGGGGGCGCGAACTTTGCATATGCAAACCTATGATTTGCATATTTTCTGCATGTGCATCCACGCAATATACTTGCTTGGCCGTAAGGGTTCGGGCAATACGGTCGGAGTGGTTTCGACAGGATAAAGGGGGACCTCATGAACCTGACGTTTGACCGGAGCGTGCTGGCAGAAGCCTTTGGCGCGAACGAAGGACTGGCTCTGCGAGCCAAGCAGGTGATGCTTGTCGTCGCGGGGATCGCTTTCCTTGCAGTGATGGCCAAGATCAAGGTGCCCGTGCCGGGCTCGCCGGTGGCGATGGGTATGGGCACCTTTGCCGTGCTGACGATCGGCGCCGCCTACGGCGCGCGCCTCGGGCTCGCGACGATCATGGGCTACATGATGATCGGCATGCTGGGCTTCGACATCTTCCAGAGCTCCACTGCGGATCTGAACGGCATCGAGTACATGATGGGTGGCACCGGCGGCTACCTGCTGGGATATGTCATCGCGGTCGGCGCCATGGGCGTGCTGGCGCGTCGCGGCTGGGACCGGTCCGCGCCGAAGATGGCGGCGGCAATGCTGCTGGGCAACGTGATCCTGTACGTGCCGGGCCTGATCTGGCTGGGCATGCTGTATGGCTTCGACAAGCCGATCCTTGCTTGGGGTCTGACACCCTTCCTGCTGGGCGACTTCATCAAGCTGGCGCTGGCCGCGCTGCTGCTGCCCGCGGCGTGGAAGCTGGTCGGCCGCGCGCGCGGCTGAGCGGACGGAGGCGGCGCGAAGCCCCGCCCTACATCGGACTTGGAACTGAGAAGGCCGGGCATCTCGCCTGGCCTTTGCTTTTGCGGCACTGCCGCGCGAACCTGACGGCGCTTCGAGCGGGACGGGAAAAGGGCGCGCGGACTTGCCGCTGTTTGCAGTGCCCCAATCCAACCTCTCGAGCCTCGCTATGAATGAGGGACCAGCAGGGGGCAGGTCACATTCCAACGAATGGATCGCAGCATCAAAGCGCGGGACCAATTACCTAGACAGCCGTTGAATGTCCGAAATAGGCCGGAAGTGTATCGATCCAGCGGAAACCGCTCAGGTCAAGCCGCTGGCCTGACAGTCTCGACAGGCGTGTGCTTGCCAAGGACTCAATGAAGTTGGCGGTTGTCGTGGAAGGCAATCCGGTCACCGATGACGTGCATCGCGTGCTGGTTGCTTTCGAAGCGGTTGCGATGCGCGCACTGCCCTTTGAGCGTCCCGATGAAGCGCTCGACCATGCCGTTTGGCGCGCGGGCAGTGCGTGGTGATGAACTCCTGTTTCAGCCCGTATCAGCGGCAGTAGTAGAGTTTGATCATCTGGCTCCCGTCGCTCCAGGTGGCGCGGCCGTCGGAGAACAACGTATAGATCGCGCCGGTGGTGCCGACATAGCGGTTGGTGTTGCCGACGCGCTCGTAATAGAGCGAGTTGCCGCTGCGTCCGAGGGGGTATGCGTAGAAGCCATTCGAGAAGTCGCCGGCCAGTACGTTGACCTTGTCGCTGTTGGTCCAGCAGTACTCGCGGGCCTGTTGAGCCTGGGCAGAGCCTGTACCGGCCAGGGTGGCGACGGCGAGAACGGCGAAGAAGGCGGTGCGGGCAAATTTTGTAGTTCTCGAAATCATTGTCGTTTTCCTCTGTGCTGGGCATTGGAACCATTTCCTGCCCCGTGAACACAGAATTACGGCATGGCGCCTCACGGCCCCATGAGGGCGATCCCTCATTCGGCCCCGCCGGACTTTCTCAGCAGGCCCGGCCCTTCCTGGCAAGCGGATCGGTTCGACGGCGAACCCGTTTCGGCATGAGACGGACGCAGGCCCTCGATGGCGAAACAGGAGCCGTGCCCCTTGGCGCTCCGGATCGTGATCGCGAGGTCGTGCCGCGCTGCCAGCAACTCGGCGCTGACCAACCCTATGCCTTCGCCATCGACGGTGTCGGACTGGTTGCCGCGTCGGTAGGCCTGCCGCACCTCGGCTATCTCCGCGTCGGTCAGGCCGGGACCGGTGTCGTGGATCTCCAGCGCCACCGTGTCGCCGCGCCGCCGGACTCCGATCAGCACCGAGCCCGCTGCCGTGTACTTGATCGCGTTCGACAGCAGGTTCGAGACGATGCGGATCAGCGGTACGGGGTCTGCCAGCACCGACAGCGAACACGGGACATGGCGCAGCCGAAGACCCTTTGCCGCCGCCTCCTCTGCGAACATGCGCACGGCATTGCCGAGGATCACGTCGAGGGGCACCACCTCGGCGGTATTGCGGTGGGTCTCCAGAGGCGGCGCATCCGGACGCGCATCCTCCAGGCTCTCCTCCAGTACCGCACCGAGATAGTCGAGGCTGGGCCGAAGCGCATCCGCAAGGGACGGCGCCTCGCGCTCCGCCTCCTGCAACGACAGGCGCAGGGACAGCAGCGGTTGCCGCAGGTCGTGGCTTGTCAGGGCCAGCCGCGACCGGTGCCGTTCGGCCAGGTCACGCGCCCGGTCGAGGTCGTCGCGCGCCGACAGCAGGCTTTGCGCCAGGCGCGTCTGTTCCCGCGAGGCGTCCAGTTCCGCCTCCAGCGCGATGTCCCTTTGGCGCCTCAGGCCAAAGGTCTGCCGCGCTATGGCGGCGGCAAAGATCAGCCCGTCGATAACGTAGAGCACTGCGTACCAGACGGTATCCCGCTGAACTTCGCCCGGCAGTCCAGATATCTGCCTCATCCAAAGCGTCAAGAGAACGGCAGAAAACAGCACCAGTGCCCCCAGCGCGAACAGCCAGCCGCCATCGATCCGGCGCGCCACCAGCATGACCGAAACCGCAGCGGCATAGGTTGCCGCCATGGCGGGCAGCAACAGCAGGCCAGTGTACATGGAGATGACCATCAGGATCAGCTGCACCGTATCGGACAGGCTGGGCACTGCGTCCATGTTCCTAAGTCCCCACGCCACGGACCCGCCGGAAGCGACCATCACCACCCTGAACAGGGTCACGGCCACGGCGACCCAGAAAATCGTGCGGCCCGCACTGGCAAGAGGATGGTCAGGTTGCGCTTCGGCGACGAAGGCCTGTGTAAACCAAATGTGGGCAATCAGCATCAGTACCTGCAGTGCATGCGTCAGGAGATCGATCGTGACCACTGGCATGGTCGTTGGAAACAGCGTCAGCGGGTAGTACTGGTCGCTCCAGATCGACAGGGCCACGCAAGAGAAGTAGACCGCGTATCGCCGCGCGGGCCGGGACCGCAGCAGGCTCGCAAAGGTCAGGAAGAACCCGATCAGCAGCAAGCTCGAGGCAATGAGGCCGCCGAACAGATGCGTGCGCGCGCGGATGACCTTGTCGTAGTCGACCTCTGCCAAGAGCGTGACGGCAAAATCCGTACTTGCGAGAAAACTCTTATTGAACTGGACCCGCAGTTCGACGGTTTCCAGCGGACCGAACGCGATAGGCCAGGACGACAGGCGTGGATAATCCGCCTGTCGGCCGTCCAGCGTCATGCTTTCGTCGTTTGCAAGGATCTCGAACAGGCCGTCATCCAGTTTTTGCCAGATCTTGACCGACGCCGTCTGTTCCAGTCCAAGATCGACGCGCCACGCGACCGGGTAATCGTCAGTGCTTGTCAGCTGAACACAGCCAAAGAGGGCATGGTCGTAGCCCGACCCATCAACCGCTTCCAGGAACGGCGTCCCCCCCTTGATCGGGCAATCGTCATCGTAGAGGTCTTTGAGCTGCACCATGTGGGCCATCAGGTTTTCGATCTTCCGGTCATCGGTGACGTCTATGGACGCGGGCAGCGCCGGAACGAGTCGGTTGGCCGGGACATTCAACTTGGCCGCGGAAATCACCGACGGGGCAAACATCACGACCGTGACCGCGAACGCGGTCAATGCTATGTACAGATACCACCTGCGGAGGGATAAAAATGGATGCGTCGGCAAACCCGGACCTTCGGAAAATCGTGATTGCCGACGATCATGCCGTCGTTCGCGATGGTCTCAAAGCGGTATTGGCGCAGATCGACCACGTATCGGTCGTGGGCGAGGCCGACAACGGAATCGAGGCGCTGGCGATGGTCAAGACAATGCGCCCCGACCTTCTCCTATTGGACAGCGCAATGCCCCTCGCACGCGGGATGGAGGTCTTTGGCGAGGCGCGCCGCTGGTCTCCCGAGACACGCTGCGCCGTCATCACCGGGATGACGTCGCCTCAGGTGCTGGCCGACTGGATCGCGGTCGGAATCGACGGGCTGTTCCTGAAAAGTTCGCCGCCCGAGGAAATGCTGCGCGGCTTGACCATGATCCTCGCCGGAGACACCTACGTGGCGCGCGCCGTCCTGGATATCCTCGAAGCCGCAGACAACGACGGGCGCGAGGCGCTGACAATGCGGGAACGGCAGGTTCTCTATCTGATTGCCGAAGGCTGTTCGAACGCCGCGATTGCCGAGCGCCTGTCGATCAGCGTCAAGACAGTGGACAATCACCGCACGCGGCTGATGGCCAAGTTGCAGGTTCATTCCGTGGCGCAGCTCGTCGCCTATGCCCTCAAGTCGGGGCTGCTGGAGGGGGACCAGTTTCTCTGAGGCCGGATGACGCGGATTGAGGGGTTACCCTCAGCGACAGCCCATGCAGGGCCGGTATTCTGACAGAAACAGAAACCCGAACCCGCCCCGAACCCGCGAGGAATGAAAGTGACCATCCGATTGCGAGAACTTTTCTTGGCCAGTCTCACCGCGACTCTGCTGCCCGCCCCGACCTGGGCGGATTGCGCCGAAACCGCGTTGGCCCTTGTCATCGACGAGACCAGCTGGCCCGTGACGATCACCTCGGTCGTGGCCCTGCCGGACTTCGAAACCGACCGCGGGGGCGTGTCCCTGACATTCGACGCGCGGAGTGCACGCATTGTCGGGCAAATCACGACCGAGCGGGTCGGCGAGACGTTGGCGATCGAAAACGAGGGTCGGCTCGTGCTGAAGTCCGTGCTCCGGGGGCCCGCACACGGAGGGATCCTGGAAATCCGTGGCATCGACAACGCCCGGGCGGCCGAGATCGCCGACGGCCTCTGCAGTGGGTAGTATGGCGTCATGCGTCAAGGAGTTCACCTCCACATGGCCATGAAACCCATCGGAGCGTCTGCCGCGAAAGCTCACCTGGATCGCATGGTCGACCGGCAATTGCCTGCGTGGTCTGGGCCGAGCGTCCAGTGTCGCCCGCAGCCTGCCGACACTGCGACCGCAGACTGACGTCGTCATCGGCGAAGCTGCCGTCTTGGACGGACGGTCGCGGCGGCGACCCGTACTGTCCCTTGAGGGAATCCTAGGGGAGTGGCGCGTCTGGGAGGACGAACTTCGGAACGAGCTGGTCGACGCAGGACAGGTCGAGCGGGGCCTCTGGATCGAGGATGAACTTCGCGTTGATGTCGAGGCCGCAGCGGGAATAGAGCGACGCGCCGTGGCCTGAATTCGGGTAGATGATCACCCGCGCGTTGGACAGCGTCTCGGCCGCGTGCGCCGACCACCGCCAGGAGGTCTGCGTGTCGTTCGTCCCGCCGAGCGCCAGGACGGGCACGTCCGAGACGACAGACTCGTGAAACCCCTCCCTCGGTGCGGGTTCGAACAGGGCGCACATGGCGTAAAGGTTTTCGATCCCTTGGACCTGCGCGGGTGTCGCGATGACGTCATAGGGGAACTTTTCCAGCAGCGTCTGGAAGCCCTCGGGCGAGTTATACGGCACGTCCTCCTGGCAGGCGTAGATCATGAGGCCCATGTTGCTCTCGACGGCAGCCTCGAAGGGCGCGAGGTCGGTCGCGGCGATCTCGAAGGTGCGCGCGACGTCGTCGTCGGACATGGCGGCAACGAGCGCCTGCAGCGCCTCGGCGTCGGGACCCGAGAAATGCGCCACGACCCAGCCCGTGATCGCCTGGCGGGTCTCCGGCCCCGTGCGCAGCCGTGCGTAGTCTTGCACGGCCGGGACGATCTCCTCCTGCGTCAGCGTCCCCAGAGCCTCGGTCGCGCGCAGGTCGAACGCCTCGGCCACCGACAGCGCGGCGGGCGCGGCCACGATATCGTGCTTGAGCTGCGCCATCGCCGTCGTGACCCCTTCGCGGAGGTCGGTCATCGCCTGCGCGGCCTCCAGCACCGACAGCGCCAGCGCGCGTTCGTCGTTGCCGAGGGTCGCGGCGCCCGGCCCGAGCAGACCCGCCGCCGTGCCGGGCAGGTTGCCGCCGTCCGCATAGGTCGTCAGATACCAGTCGAAGGTCGTGGCGTCGCCCGCGGCCAGTTCGGTGATCATGCGCGGCAGGTAGGCGGTGAGGTCGCGCACCCACGTCGCGCTGAATTTCGTGCGCTGCGAGACGAGGCCGTAGAACATGTCCGCCGTGATCTCCGGCATGCCGCGGGCCGCCGGGATCGGGTTTTCCGCGAGGGTCGTGCCGAGTTCGACGAAGGTCTGGCGCAGGTCAGGATAGGCCTCCGCGCAGGCCTGTTGCCCCGCGCATTGCGCAAAGAGCGCGTCCATCGCGTCGCCATGGGGACCGAAAAAGTCGTCATAGAGCAGCATGTCGCTCGGCGCGACGCCGTCGATGATGACCGCGCGCACGCCCTCGGGCGCGGTCCGCAGGACCTCCAGCGCCAACCGTGTGCCGTAGGAGATGCCGAGGATATTGTATTCGGGATACCCGAGCGCCGACATCAGCGCCCGGACATCGCGCGCGTTGTTGGCGGTGTTGTAGTCCGACAGGTCGGCCTCGCTCTCGTAGAGTTCGCGCACGCAGGGCGCGAAGATCGGCTCCTCCGCCTCCTCTTGCACAGGGGCGGCGCCGGCCGACTCCAACACGAGGTCGACCACGTTCTCGGCCAGCGTGTCGGTACAGCGGACAGTCGTGGACGACAGCATCGCCGCGCGCTGGTCGAAGGTCACCACGTCGCGGAATTGGCGGTGGTCGCCCAGGATCACCTCCGTCG
Source organism: Sagittula stellata E-37 (assembly GCF_039724765.1). NCBI lineage: Bacteria > Pseudomonadati > Pseudomonadota > Alphaproteobacteria > Rhodobacterales > Roseobacteraceae > Sagittula > Sagittula stellata. The sequence goes on from NZ_CP155729.1 coordinate 1,960,577, forward strand.
CCGCCGCGATGGAGTCGAGTGCGCCGCTCGCCGGGCCGCCATGGAGGTAAATGATCGGATCGTCGAACGGGTTGCTCGACCTTGCCAGACCGACCGCGAATTCCAGCGGCACGCGGCGGCCGTCGGAGTCCTCGTAGTCCTCGGGCACGCTGACGGTGCCGCAGATCACTGTCTGACCCTCGATGTCGAGCGCGCCCGTCGTCTCCGGACAGGCCTCGACCGTCACCGGGTAGCGGTCGTCGAAGCCGCCGCTGCGCAAGGTGTCGAAGGCCGGGACAGGCTCCGCGAGGAGGAGCGCGATGGCGGCAATGATCTGGTCAGGGGTCATCAGCAAAGCCCGTTATGGTGTGATTTTTGAGGCAGACTATCACGGGTTTTCTCAGATGCGAGGCGTTGTTGGGCAAATCGGGGTTCGGGCTGAAGGTCCCTTTTCCCGTTGTGCTTCAGGCGATGGCCTCGATCTCGGCTCTGCCGGGGGCCGGGAAGCGGTTCACGATGACGATGCGGATCTGGATTTCGGCGGTCTGGCGGTCGGGGGTGAGTCATCGACGCGCCATCGGTCCGGGCGACAATGGCGAACGGACACGATCCGCTCGCCGAAGAGCTTCAGGCAATTCATCCCTTGGCCGACAGGGCATTGCGTCGGCAATGTCCCGAGAGGCTGAGCTTCGACCCGACTTCGGACATGGTAGCGGGCCCGCTTCTTCCAGAGCGCCCTGCCGAGGTGTCGCGTCGCGCGCAGGATCTCGTTTCGCGCCAATGCTGCGGGGCAGTCTTCTTTCCAGGCGCGGCCTCCGGCGGATCGGTATGACAGCATCGGCGCCGTGCTCGACGATGGCGGTGTGGCATCGGCGTGCCGTCCGTTGCCCGGCAGGGTCATGCGTCGCATGATCCCGAGAGGGGCCGTGACGGTGGCGATCTCCTCGCCCTCGGGAATGTGCGACAGCAGGTCTGGCAGCAGGGGGCTGTCGCCTTGGTCTGGCAGCAGCGGGCTGTCGCCCTGGCGGCTCGAGGTGAACTCGACCGCGCGTCTGTCGCCGGTTTCCGTGCCCATGGCGATGTGAACCTTGCGCCATTGCCTCCGGCGGGAGGAGCGATGCTTCCGGGCCAGCCATGCGCCATCGCCACCGAACGTCACCCCCGTGCTGTCCGCTGCCCGGCAGTGCATCGCGCAGTGATGTCACGAGAGGGGATCGGCAGGTTCAAGGGCTTGCCCGAGCGGCGATAGGGGATCTGCACCCCGATCCGCGCTTGCCGTCGGCACGGCGTCGAATAGTCCGGAGCCGGCCAGTCGAGCCCAGCCATCCGGATCGGGCTCCCGACCGGCCCGACCGTCTGCCGCAGCGGAAGGCCGACCGGGGCTCCGCCCGTTCAGGGCGGAAACGATCCGCCGGATCGTTTCCGAGACGCCCCTCACCCTTCAGCGTCAGGCAGGTTTGGATCGCGGCATCCGGGAACGTCCCGGGCCGCCCCCGTTTACCGGTCTTTCCGGCGTGCCGGCCCGTGTCGACATCGAACCAGACCGAGAGCGAACCCCGCCGGCGCAGCACAGCGTCATATTCGGACCGGTTCGTCGTGCGATAGCGGGAGGGAGAGGGCCTCGGCATGACACCGATCCAACGCACTGGATTCCTACAGTGAATCCTCATCACTGATATGTGCAACAAGCCCACGCAGCCAGCGCGATGCCGGACCCGACCGCTCTCTTCGAGGGCGCGATTGCGCGGATGGAGCAACCGGTTGGTGATCCCGACCTCGTCGACCAGGCCAGACAGTTCCTGCGGCAGATCATCCGGCGCATCGTACTTTTTTCCCGAGGCCGGCGCCGAACACGGCCTCTCGGTCAAGCTGGAAACCGACTTCGCCGCGCGCGTCGCACCTGAGGTCGATGGCATCCCACCCGCGCACCTCATCTGCTGAAACCCTTGCAACACTGACCCAACGGGGCCAGCGTGCACATACCGAACAGTTCCCAGCGAAAACAGCAAACAACGGCAAAGCAGGGGGCTCTGCCCCCGCCTGCGGCCCCCAAGGTACTTGCGCCAAGATGAAGGTGCAGGTCAGGTGAGCCGGGTTTCGATCTTGGCACCAGCTTCGAGGGAGCGGTGCACGGGGCAGCGGTCCGCGATTTCCAGCAGGCGGCTGCGCTGGTCCGGCGACAGGTCGCCTTCGAGCGTGATGGCGCGGGTGAAACGGTCGATCCGGGTGTCCGCCTGCGTGCCGGCGTCTTGCGCGTGGACCTTGTCGTGGGTCACGTCGACAGAGACCCGGGCCAGCGGCCAGCCCTTGCGGCGGGCGTACATTCGGATTGTCATGGACGTGCAGGCACCGAGCCCGGCCGACAGGAAGCCGTAGGGCGACATGCCCCGATCGGTGCCGCCGTAGGCCTGCGGCTCGTCCGCGAGTGCATGGTGGTGCGGGCCGTTCTGGATGTCCTGCAGGAATCCCCTCGGGTCGGCCTCTGTCACGCGGGTGACGCCTTCGGGGGCGCCGGGCGGCGGGGCGGGCGGGGCGAGGTCGAGGTAGCGCCGCGCCCACGCCGCGATCACCCCGGCGGTGTATTCCGCATCGTCGGCGTCGGAGACGAGGTGGTCCGCGTCGTCCAGCGTGACAAAGCTTTTCGGGTGTTTCGCCGCCGTGAAGATGCGCGTGGCATTGGAGATATCGACCACCGCATCGCGCGGCGCGTGCAGCACCAGAAGCGCCTTTCTGAGATGCGCGATGGCCGGTTCGAGGTCCTGCGCGCCGACGTCGTTCACGAAGTCCTGCCCTATGGTGAACGGCCTGCCGCCCAGGTTGACCTGTGCCGCGCCCTGCGCCTCGATCCGGTCGAGGGCATGCGCGAAGGTTTCCGTCACATGCGCCGGGTCGAAGGGCGCTCCGATGGTTACGATGGCCTTGGCCGGGGCGATGTCGGCGGCGGCGCGCAGCACGGCCGATCCGCCGAGCGAGTGGCCGATCAGCAGCGATGGGGCCATGCCGCGTCCTGCCAGCCAGTCGGCGGCGCAGCGGAGGTCGGCGACGTTGGTGCAGAAGGTGGTGTTGGCGAACTCGCCCTGGCTGTGGCCGAGGCCGGTGAAGTCGAAGCGCAGCACGGCGATGCCCATGGCCGCCAGGCGTTGCGAGATGCGGCGTGCGGCGTGGATGTCCTTGCCGCAGGTAAAGCAATGGGCGAAGAGCGCCGTGGCCAGGTGCGGACCGTCGGGTCTGTCCAGGCGGGCGGCAAGCCGCTGGCCGGAATGGCCGGGGAAGGTGACGCGGTCGCTGGGCATGGTCGTTCCTGACTTCTGGTCCTTTAAGGATGGAGGTGTGCCGGGAGAGACGCAACCGGCGCGCTACGCGCGTCACGGCAAGGTGAGAGACGTTGCAATGCGGGTGAGGTTTCCTGCGGCAGTGGCGGGCCTCCTGGCGGTCGTGGGACGGGGGATGCGCTAAATGCCGTCCATGGATATCGCGGCCGTCTTCGCCTTGGCGGAGATCTGGTCGCTTTAGTCCAGACGCCAGCGTGAAGCCTGAGGGCGTCGGCGCCGTTGCGCGAGGTTTCTGGCACCGGCATCCAAAAGATCCCGGCCAACGCGGACAGACCCGCGCATCCGCATTGCGACCTGCGCTCCCTTGTGAAAGCCGACAGCCGGGCCTTGCTCGTATGAATGCAAGTCGCTGGTGTGGGTGCCGCTGACGGGCATGCTTACCTACACCGGGGCGCGCGTGCTGCGTGTGCGGGATCGGGGGCCGGCGGACAGGGGTATTTGACTCGCGCCCGGACCGGGCGCGCCACCGGGTAGGGCGGGGCTTTGCGCCGCCGCCCCGTTCCGGCTGGGCGCACCCGTCAGACGAAGACGCACTCCGGTTCGATGAAGTCCGTGGCCGAGGCGCTCTCCACCGTGAGGACACCGCCTGTGTAGGTGATGGTCACGTCACCCGTGCCGATATCCGCGACGGTCAAATCGCCGAACACAAGGCCGTCAAAGACGATCTCGTCTTCCGTAGCGTCGTAGTCGAGGATCGTGTCCTGACCGTCTCCCGCCCGGAAGACGAAACTGTCGCCGTCCGCGGTGCCGCTCAGCCGGTCGTCGCCGGTGCTGCCGATCACCGTGTCGGCGCCGGCACGCGTCAGGATCAGGTCGTGGCCGCCGTCCCCGTCGATGGAATCGTCGCCGGCGCTGCCCATCTGCAGGTCGTTGCCCGAGGTCCCGGTCCGCGTCACGCTGTCGTCCGCCAGTCCGATCAGCTCGAACGACGACAGCGTGATTTGGTCAAAGGTCGTGCCGGTGTCGCCGTCCAGGTCGAAGGACGCGGTCACCGCGAATTCGTTCCGGTCGCCCAGCCGGGTCTCGATCCCCGCCACGTCGGCCAGCGCCAGATCGACCTCCAGCGTGTCTGCGACCACCGCCGGGTTGGTCTCGTTCGCGATGGTGCCCAGATCGACGCCGTCCGCCCCCAGCGTCACGTCGAGCGCGATCAGTGTCGCCGGGAACAGTCCCGCCCCGGACAGCGCGGCACTGAGGTCGGCGAAGTCGGTGACCTGCGTCGCGACGCCGTCGCTGTCGGTCTGGCTCAACAGTTGGAGGTTCAGGTTGCTGCCGATGCCGAACGCCTGCAGGTCGACCGCGTGGGGCAGGGTAAAGGCCGGTTGCGGGCAGTATGTCCCCGCCGTTGTGCCCGAAGTCTCGATGGTCGTGGTGAAGGTGTCGTTCAGCAGGCTGGCCAGCGGTTGCGCCCATTGCTGCGTGGTCGCCGGGTTGCCGTCGGTGATGAAGAGCATCAGTTTCAGCGCATCCGGGCCATCCACCGTGTATTGCGTGTCGAAGTAGTATTCAGCCTGCCGGAACGCGGGGTCCCATGGCGTGTACCCGGCGGCATAAGCCATGTTGGCGATGTCGTCCTAGAGCGCGGCCAGCGTCGTCAGGTCGAGGTCGACGGACGGCGCGATCAGCCGTGGGGCCGACATGATCTGCGCCGACGTCGAGGGATTGCCGTCGACAAACTGGATGCGCAGGTTGTTGTGCGCCGTCGCGCCGCTGTAGCTGAAGACCTCCACGTCGATGTCGATGCCCGTCCCGTCGAACCGCGTGGCGATGTCTTCGAGCGCATTGGACACCGCGTCGATCTGCTGCAGCCATGCGGTGCTTCCGAGTCTGCCCGATGCGTCCATGGCGAACACGAGGTTCACGCTGGGCGCGTCGTAGGACGTGAGGTCGATGGAAATCGCCCCGGCCGGGTTGCCGTCCGAAGGTGCCGTGTTCAGATCCACCGCGACCAGAGCACCGGCGACCGGCGCATAGGGCGACAGCCCGTCGATGATCGGTACCTCGATCACCTGGTCTTCGGCGCGCGGCCCGTCCTCGACCGGCAGGATCCGGTATGTCGCGGAGGTGGTCGTGGAGGCGGTGTCGCCGTTGGAGGCCTCGGCCGCCGTCGCCGAGGCGGTCAGCGTGTAGCTGCCGTTCCAGTCGGCGGGCGGCGTCATCTGGAGCGTCGACAGGTCGAGCCCTTCGGGATGTGCGATCACCCAGTCGCTGCCCGACGCCGCGCCGAGGCTGAAGGTCGCGCCCGCCGGAAAGCCCGACAGCGTGATCGTCAGCGTCTCCGACCCTTCCGTGTCGGTCAGCTCGGCGGCCAAGTTCACCGGCAACGGCTGGTCCTCGGAGGTTAAGGCTTCGGGCAGGGACGTGAGGGTCGAGACTATCTCGCCCGCGCCAAGCTCCGTGCTCCAGACGTTGACCAGCTCTCCGTTGTCGAGCAGCGCCATCTGGCCACCGCTGCCGAAGGGGTACGAATACTGCTTCCCCGCGGTGATGTTGTTGACGCGCGTTTCGATGCCAAAGGAGCTGCCGTCCGCGTTGTAGCGCTGCTCGAAGATGCCGTAGCCGGAGCCGTCCTCAAGGAACGACGACCAGCCCATCGCAAAGTCGCCGTCTGGCAGGCCGACCACGGTGGGCGAGGACTGGGCGCCGAAACTGTATGTGTTGATCTGGAATTCACCGCCGACGCGTGCGCCTGTCAGATCGTATCCTTGTGCGTGCAGGCTGGTGCCGGCTGCCGTCCTGGCCGAAGCTCTGCCAGGCGACGACATAGCCGCCGCCTTCCAGTGCCGCCACCGCCTCTGCCGTGTCGCCATCGGTCGCCGCGGTGGACACCGGCTGGTCGGTCCCGCTGCCCGCAAAGCCGTAGGTGGCCGTCCCCGGCGGCGCCAGGGAGACGGTCGGCACGTCTGCGACCGCCTCGATCTGGACGATCTCGGTTCCGACATCGAAGGCGCCAAGGCCGTCCGTCGCCCGGTACTGGAAGCTGCCGGTGCCGGACCAGTTCGCATCCGGGGTGTAGGTGTAGCTCCCGTCCGCATTCATCGAAACGCTGCCGTGAGACGGTCCGCTCTCCACAACATGGGTCAGAGGTCCCGCCGAATCCGGGTCCGAAGACAACAGCCTGTCGACGACACTGCCGTCTTCGGTGCCAAGCTGGATGCTGTCCGCCGCAACAGGCGCGTCGTTCGACCCGGTGATGGTGTTCGTCAGCGTGCCGATATCGGCAGCGAACAGACCGTCGTTCACGACGTAGTTGAAGGTCTCCGTGACGACCTGACCCTCGGCCAACGCGTTTGTCGCCGGGTTGAGGTCGTCCAGCGTGTAGGTCCAGTCGCCGTTCGCCTCGATCACCACGGAGCCATACAGCCCCGCGACCGCCGCGCCGACGTTGGTGTCGTCTGCGTTCACCGGAAGGACGCGCAGCACGTGCGAGGTGTCCGGATCGGTGTCGTTGGCCAGCACGTTGCCGTTGGCCAAAGCATAGCCTGTCGTCGCTACGCCCGCCTCGACCACAGCATCGCCGCCATTTTCGTCAGCCGCGGTCACCGGCTGATCGTTCCTACCGCGCACCGCCACGTTGATCTCCGCCGTGTCGGTGCCGCCGTTGCTGTCCGTCACCGTGTAGGTGATGCTGGTGTTGACGAATTCTCCGACGGCGAGGGCGTCGAATGCGCCGTTCGTGTCGAAGCTGTAGGCGCCGTCGGTCCTGACGGTAAAGACGCCGCCGTTGGTCCCGGCGACGGTCATCGTCTGCCCGGGTGCGCCAAACGGATCGGCCAGCGCCTCCGTATCGGCGTCGGCGTCGTCCAGTGTGTACGTCCAGTTGCCCGCCGCATCGACAAGCAGGCTGCCGTATGTGCCGGCAACCGCCGTGCCGATGTTGGCCGCCGATCCATCCACCGAAGACAGGGGCAGTGTGTCGTGGGCGTCCGCGTCGCTGTCGTTGATAAGCAGCTTGCCCGTGGCGCTCGGGTCGCCGGGGTTGAGGGTCCCGGCCTCCGTCACCAGATCGTTGCCGTTCCGGTCCGCCACCAGCACCGGCGCGTCGTTCGTGCCCGTTATGGTAAAGGTGACGATGTCCGAGGCCAACGACCCACCGAAGTCGTCCACCACGATCCGGTACGAGAAGGTGATCGTCTCTCCCGCACCGAGGAAGTCGAGGTCGAGCGTCGCGTCGTAGGTCCACGGGATCGTGCCGGGCGTGGTGGCCCCGGTCGCGCCGGTCGAAAAGCCCTCTGCCAGCGCCGTTGCCTGCGCGGCGGTCAGGGTGTCCCCGGACCAGATCGGGGCACCGTTGATCGAGTAGGTGACGTCTATGGTGTCGCCCAGATCCACATTGTCGAAGGTCAGCGTGCCGGACTGTGACAGCACCTGCGCGGCGGCGTCAGATTGCTCCAGGAAGGGCAGGGCGGGGTCTATGCTGATCGTCGGCACGTTGTTACGGCCTTCGATGGTGATGTCGATGTCGTGCGTCGCCTCCGCGCCACGTACATCCGTCGCCGTGACCGTATAGGTCAGCACAAGGCTTTCGCCCAGCGACAGCCCGGTGAAAATCGTGGTGCCGCTGTCGAAGGTCCATCTGCGCCGCGCGAGGTTCTCGACGCCACTCAGCACGTTCGGGGTGTCCAGCGTGAGCATCCCGAGGAGGTCGCCAGACGGAATCCCCGCCAGCACCGCCGTCGCGCCGGAAGCGGTGAACCCGGTCACCGCAGCCGTTACGGAGTCGCTGATGTCCACGTCCGAGAAGGTGAGGGAAGAGGACACCGTCAGCGGCACGCCGGTCTCTGCCAGCGTCTCGGCATCGGTATCGGGCGTGGTCAGATTCCGGGGCGCATCGTTGGCGCCTTCGACGGTGATTGTCACCACCTCCGTATCGACGCCGCCACTGCCGTCATCCACCGCATAGGTGAAGGTGTCGGTTGCCTGCTGGCCAATCGCCAGATGCTCGAACGCACCGTTGGCGGAATAGGTGAACATGCCGTCCAGGTTGTCGGTCACAAGGCCAAGCGTGCCCGGTGGTGTCCACGCTGAACGTATGGCTGTCGAGCGCGTCCACATCCGTGAAGGCCGCAGTGACGGTGATCTGGTCGCTGCTGCCCGGCACCTGCGGGTCGGCTTTCGTCCACGGCCCCCGACAGCGCCTTGGCGCTCGGCGCGTCGTTGGTGCCCGTGACCGTCACGGTCACCGTGTTCACCGCCGATGCGCCGTGCCGGTCGGTCGCCGTCACCTCCGTTCCCGAGACCGAGGCGACGCCTTCGGCGGGGGCCAGGGTGATGGCATAGCTCAGAGTGGTGCCGTCGTCGTCGCTGTCGATGTCGTCTGCGTAATCGGCCAGGTCGACGCTCACCCGTCCGCCTGTCTCCTCCGCCGCGATGGCCACCGGGTCCAGCGTGGGGGTGTCGTTCTCTCCGGTGAGCGTGATCTTCACCTCGCGGGCGATCAGGCCACCACGGCCATCGTCCACGAAAACCGTCACCACCACCACGGCATCCTCGCCAAGGGCCAGCCCTTCGAATGCTCCGCCGGTGTCGAACGTCAGGTCATACAGGACCCCGGTGGCACAGTGGCGCGTGGCGCCTTCCACCAGCGTCGCGTCGATCAAACCGCCCGTGGCCGAGACGGAATCGATGGCGATCCCGTCGCCGTCGAAATCCACGATCTCGATCGGGACGGCGAACGTCCCGCTCTCGGACACCGCCTGGTCCGATGCCGAGATCACCGGCGCGTTGTCGCGCCCATAGAGTTAAAGCGTATAGTCCGCGAACTGCAGAGCATCCCCGATACGCAGGGTGTCGGAGCTCTCGGTGCCAGTCAGGTCGGTGACCGTCAGAGACTGCCCCCAGCCACAGCCGAACCATCCGGCAAAATGGCCATAGCCGTGGCCGTTGCCATGCGAGTCGTGTACCTTGCCCGTGTCGTTCCTGTGACGGTCTCCGCCACCCAGATGGCTGCCCGTCAGTTAGATGTCGAAGTCGAGCACCGAGCCGTCGTAGACCGCCGTGTCGAATCCGGTGCTGCCCACGATGGTGTCGTCGCCCGCGCCGCCCCGGATCGGGTTGTCGCCATGCCCCACCTCGATGAAATCGTCACCGGCACCGCCGTCGCCCGACCGGATCGCGTCGTCACCATCCCCTGTCGAGATGCTGTCGTCGCCCCAGCCGCTTCGCACTTCGTCGTTGCCGTCGCCCGACACCACGGTGTTGTCGCCCGTTGCCGCGCGGACGTCTTTGTCGCCGGCCCCGGCGTCGATGCCGTCGTCGCCCGACCCGCCTCTGACGTCGTCGTCGCCCATCCCCGCGAGGATCGTGCCATAGCCCTTGCCGCCGTCGATTGTATCGTTATGGTCTGATCCAATGACGCTGTCATCGCTGCTCTTGGCGTTGACCTTCCGGCCCGAAGACGCATCGGAAATGTCGATCGTGTCGTCGTCCCAAGTGCCGTTGATCCTCTTGAAAAAAAGCCGAACACGTTGCCGTTCCCAAGGCCGGGACGAAAATACGTCATGATGTCCCTCATCGGTACGAAAAGCGGCGTTCTGAAAATACTAGCCGGTGTCGTCGCGTTCACCGGCGTTCACTGGAAACTCTCATTATTGACATCGCCGCGAGTCTGACCTGTCAAATCTTTACATGGATCCGGCTTGAGCAGGTCGCGCCAAGCTTCTGAAAATTCGGTCGTTTCACCCTATGATGGAATTTGGGTGTGGCAGTGCTGCGCGTCCAAACGCAGCCCTTCGGATCCAAACATCGCATCCGCGCCGCAATTTGCGGCACGAGTGTTTCGGATTCGGAAACGGTGTCCGGACACCTGCCACGGTTGCCTTTGTGGACGAATCCTGCCTAGTCTCAGAAGCGGGATAGATTCCCGGGGGGATAGGAATGAAGAGCGAACTGACAGTTCGCCTCGCTGCGCGTTTGTCTGCCCTGCGCGCGGCGCGCGGCTGGACACTTGACCAGTTGGCGGCGGCCAGCGGCGTTTCGCGCGCGGCGCTCTCCCGCCTCGAGAACGCCGAGGTCAGCCCCTCCGCCGACGTACTCTACCGGCTCTCCGCCGCCCACGAGATGACGCTTTCTCGCCTGATGTCGCTGATGGAGGATGGCTTTGCTGCACAGGTTCGCCGCGACGACCAGGCGCTGTGGCGCGACGGCGAGACGGGTCTCTCCCGCCGGATCGTATCGCCCGCAGCACCCGCGCTCGCAGGCGAGGTGATCGAATGCAAGATCACTCCCGGCACCCACTGGGTGCAGGAAGCTCCCGAAGTCCCGGGCCAGGAACACCACCTCGTCATGCTCACCGGATACATGCACGCGGTGGTCGACGGCGAAGCTCACTATCTTGCCCCGGGCGACACGTTACGTTACCGGGAGCATGGCGAGACGCGTTTCGTCACCGCCAAAGGCCAGGGTGCGAAATTCATGATGTGCCGGATCAGCGGCTAAACGGTTTCGGCTTGCTGGCGCAAGCCGATCCGCGCGGGCTGCGCCCGCGTACGGGGGGCTCTGCCCCCGTCTCCCTTAGGGAGACTCCCCCGAGAGTATTTGGACCAAGATGAAGCAAGGCCGTTCGTTCCCTTCATCTTGGCGAAAATACCTCGGTGGGGTCCGGGGAGGTAGAGCCTCCCCGGCGGATCGACTTGCGTCAGCAAGGCGAAACGTTTCAGCAGTTCGGCACGTTGACTGCGAGACCGCCAAGCGAGGTTTCCTTGTACTTTTCGTGCATGTCCTGACCGGTCTGGCGCATGGTTTCTATGACCGCGTCCAATGGAACGAGGTGTGTTCCGTCTCCGCGGATGGCAAGGGATGCCGCCGAGACGGCCTTGATGGCGCCAAGTCCATTACGTTCGATGCAGGGCACCTGCACAAGTCCCTTGACCGGGTCGCAGGTCATGCCGAGGTGATGTTCAAGCGCGATTTCGGCGGCGTTCTCGATCTGCGCGGGCGTGCCGCCCATCACGGCGGCGAGGCCCGCGGCGGCCATGGCGGCGGCGCTGCCGACCTCTGCCTGGCAGCCCGCTTCGGCGCCTGAGATCGAGGCGTTGTACTTGACCAGCCCGCCGATGGCGGCGGCGGTCAGCAGGAAGTCCGGGATGCGGGCCCAGGTCGCGCCCGGCACGTGGTCCAGCCAGTAGCGGATCACCGCGGGCACGACGCCCGCCGCGCCATTCGTCGGCGCCGTTACCACCTGTCCGCCGGCGGCGTTCTGTTCGTTGACCGCCATGGCGTAAACGCTCATCCAGTCGTTGCAGACGTGTGGCGCGGCCTGGTTCACGCCGCGTTCGGCCACCAGCTGCTCGTGGATGCGCCGTGCGCGCCGCTTGACACCCAAGCCTCCGGGCAGGATGCCTTCGCCCTCCATCCCAAGGTCGATGCAGCGGTTCATGACTTCCCAGATCCGGGCGAGGCCGCGGTCGAGGTTGTCCGCCCCGCCGCGCGACACCTCGTTGGCGCGCTTCATTTCGGCGATGGACTTGCCCGAGCGGTCCGCCATCTCCAGCATCTCGGCGGCCGACTTGAAGGGGTAAGGCACCGGAGGGCCCTTGTCGGTGTCCTTGCCCGCCGCCAGTTCGTCGGCGGTCAATACGAACCCGCCGCCCACCGAGTAGTAGGTTTCTTGCAGGATCACGTCGCCCTGGGCGTCCAGCGCCTCCAGCACCATGCCATTGGCGTGGCCCGGCAGGGCAGGGCCGAAATCGAACCGCAGGTCGCTTGTCATGTCGAAGCGCATTTCCGGCAATCCCTTGGGGGTCACCGTCCCGGTGTCGCGGATGCGGGCCAGCGCGGCTTCGGCGGCCTCGTGGTCATAGGTCTGCGGCGCAAAGCCGGCGAGCCCCAGAACCGTCGCCCGGTCGGTGGCGTGGCCCACGCCGGTGAAGGCGAGAGAGCCATAGAGGTGCGCTTTCAGACCGTGTGCACTGAACGGTGCCCGCCGCAGCCGGTCGAGGAAACGCGCTCCGGCCACCATCGGCCCCATGGTATGCGATGAGGACGGTCCGACCCCCACCTTGAACATGTCGAAGACTGACAGGAACATCAGAGCGCACTCCCTTCCGGTGGCTGTGCGGGACGCGGATTGCTGAACGGGGTCGGTCCCAACCCCTCGGCCAATGCGGCCTTCCGTAGCGACGGCCGGGTTTCCAGCCTTTGCGCCATGGCTTCGAGCGCGGGCAAAGCCCCGAGCCGGAACCAGCCGGTGTCGCCTTGCGGATAAAGCGCGCACCAGCGCAGCAGTACCGTGACGTAGAGGTCGAGCACATCGGGTGCGCGGTCCGGGTCACGTGTGGCGACAAAACCGTCGAGCAGAGCCAGAGCGCGGGGCAGGGTCATGGCCGTCTCACCCGGACCGCGCAGGGTGGAAAGAAGCGCGGCCTGCGCTTGCGGATCCGGCCCCACGTATTTCTCCGGGTAGAAGGTCATCCGCAGCCCGGTGTGCACGGTGTTCGACACAAAGACCAGCCATTTCAGGACATCGCCGCGCCCGGCATCGCAGGGCGCCGGTGCCAGACGCCCGTGCCGGTCCGCCAGCCACAGCAGGATGGCCGCCGTCTCGAACAGCACGCCATCAGAAGTTTCGAGCGCGGGGATCAGGCCCGCCGGGTTCACCCGTCTGTAGGCCGCGCTTTCCTGCGCGCGCGTGGCGCGATCGACCAGCCGGGTTTCGTAGGGCACGCCAAGCTCTTCCAGCGCCAACCTGACGATCAGCGAGGCATTGTCGGGGGCATGGTGCAGCACGTAACTCATGCGCCCTACCTAACCTGCCGGGCCGGGGTCGCCCGCCTGAAAAACGTCATCCGGCGCCAGAAAAGCGGTGTGCCACCTCACGCTGCCGTGATGATCCGTGATCCCTGCGTGTGAAACTGCGCCGCCGCACCAACGTGACTCGATGTGAGCGCGGCACGACGCGGTGCCGCCGCAAGACACAGGGAGACCACAGATGAAAACCTTTGCAACCACAGCACTCCTCGCCCTCATGACCACGCCGGCCCTCGCCGCCGATGTGCCGACGGTCGGAGGCGCTCCGATGTACCCGGACAAGACCATCGTCGAAAACGCTGTCAATTCGCCGATCCACACCACGCTGGTGGCGGCGGTGAAGCAGGCGGGGCTGGTCGACACGCTGAACTCCGAAGGGCCCTTCACCGTGTTCGCACCGACCGACAAGGCGTTCGGCATGGTCTCGGAAGAGAGCCTGCAAGAACTGATGATGCCGGAGCACAAGGAACAGCTCGGACAGATCCTCGGCTGTCACGTGGTCGCCGCCAACGCCATGTCCGATGCCATCATGGGCATGATCGCGGACGACGGCGGCATGCACCCGGTGCCGACCGTGGGGGGCTGCACGCTCCAGGCGAAGATGAGCGGCAAGACGATCGTCCTGACCGACGAGAATGGCCGTGACGCCACCGTGACCCTTGCCGATGTCCGCCAGTCCAACGGCGTCATCCACGTGATCGACCGCGTGCTGCTGCCGAAGCAGTAAGCCGTCGCCGGATGGGGTGGGGGTCCTCCCGCCCCGTGGAAAGGGCGCGCACCAGGCGCGGGGCCACCAAACCCTGGGCTTCGCTCCCGCCTCGCGCAGACGTGCGCGCCCTGACCTTGCCCGAAAAAGGTATGTTGCGCATCCTGCCCGTGACGATCTTTCCAACGCCGACAGACACCAGACAGGAGGAGGCATCCAATGAACCGCAGAACCTTCATCGCCGCCGCCGCAGCGCTCGGTTTCGGCACCCGCGCCGCCGAGGCGGCTAACTTCGAAGTGACGCGGAGCGAGGCCGAATGGCGCGCCATGCTCAGCGACATCGAATACAAGGTCATGCGCCGCGAAGGCACGGAACGGGCGTACACCTCGCCGCTGAACGACGAGAAGCGCGCCGGGAGCTTCCTGTGCAAGGGCTGCGACCTGCCGCTCTATTCCTCGACGACAAAGTTCGACAGCGGCACCGGCTGGCCATCCTTCTACGAGGCCATGCCGAACGCCGTGGAGACAAAGCCCGACCGCGCGCTCTTCATGGTGCGGACCGAGTGCCACTGCCGCCGGTGCGGCTCTCATCTGGGGCACATCTTCGACGATGGACCGCCGCCGACCGGCAAACGGCACTGCATCAACGGCGTGTCGCTGACGTTCCAGCCGGCCTGACGCGCCACGATCAACCGAACGCAAAAGGCCCGGGTCATGTCACGTTCAATACGTGAACCGACCCGGGCCTTTTCCGTCTTCGGGAAACTGCGCCCTTACTTGAAGTTGCGCGATTCCTTGATCTGGTCCCACGCCCAGACGACTTCCTGCAACTGCTCCTCCTGCGAGCGGTCGCCGCCGTTCATGTCCGGGTGCAGCACCTTGATCAGCTTCTTGTAGACCTTGCGGATTTCCGCCTTGGACAGCGTGTCGCCGGCCTCCAGGATCTCCAGCGCGCGGCGTTCGGTCGGCGGCAGCTTGCGTCCGCCTCCGGCCTTCTGGCGGCCGGGGTTGCGCGTCGCCTTGTCGCCCAGCACCTGATGCGGGTCCTCGATGCCCAGACGGGCCCAGGCCTTCGCCTCCGGATCGCGCCAGTCCTTCGTCTTGCGCTCCCACACCTTGTCCGACGACTCCTGCGCGTTCATCTCGGCTTCGGTCTTGCCCTCGAAGAAGGACCATTGGGCGTTGTATTCGCGGACGTGGTCCTTGCAGAACCAGAAGAAGTCGTCCAGCACATCGGGGGCTTTCGGCGCGCGGAACTTGCCCGGTTCCTCGCAGCCGTCATGATCGCAGACACGCTGCGACGTCTCGGATTCGCCGGTCATGCCCTTCCGGCCGCGCGGGTTCTTCTTCTTCGCGGACCTGACGGACATGTCGAAACCGAAGGGATCGGGTCTGCTCATCTCTCACCTCATCTCGACTCGGACGCCAGATTTTAGACATTTGTCGCCCGGAGAACAGGGGGCAGCGGCAAAAAAAGTCGGGCCTCGCGGGATGCCGCCCGTGCCCTTTGCCATTCTCTCCGGCATGTCCGGAAGGGTCTGCGCAATCGCATTGCAGTGCTGAACCGCAGGTCAGACGGACCCGTCGGCAGAGGGGCCACCGTCGATCGGACCGGTCAGCGCCGCACGCAGCGCCACGTCCGCCGCATCGCGCGGGCCGACCGGCGTGCGCGGGGGGCGCGCGGGCGGGGCAGGGGCCTCCGTCTCGGGTGCAGTCTCCGGCGATGTGTCCCCTGTCTGCTGAGCCTGCGGGGCGGGGGACGGCGGACTTTCGGTTTGCGGCGGCTCCAGCAGACGCGGCTGAAAGACGCTCGCATCCGCCGCGTGTGGCCTGCGGAAGACCAGGAGGTTGCGCCAGACGGTCTCCGCACCGGTCAGGCCCGCGCGCTCCGTCGCCGGTAGAGTGTCGGTGCGCTGATACTCCCAGCCGCGCGCACCCATGTCGTTCAGAACTCGCTCCACAGCGGCGGCAAAGCGCGCCTCCGCACTGGCACCCTTCAGTTTCTCGCCCTTCTCGGGGGCGGGGACGATCCGGTATTCGTACCTCATGGCGGGCAGAGTATCAGCACGACAGGGCGAGTGAAGCAAAAAACCGGCCCCTTCCTGCCCCGTATGGGCGCCGGACATGCCCCCAGCCGCAGCCGTGGTCGCCCGTGAAGTGCGTCAAAGGGAGCTCAAAAGGAAAAAGGGGCCGGTCTTGCGACCGGACCCCGTCAGCTCTGAACAAACGGATCAAATCCCCCGCTGCCAATCTTTTGCGTGTCGCCCCGATCAATCCTGAGGCTGCCTTGGGGGCGCTCCCCTTGGGTGTAGGCAAGATACCCTGAGCACGCCGTATGCGTCAGTCAGGGAATCCTTACGT
Source organism: Sagittula stellata E-37 (assembly GCF_039724765.1). NCBI lineage: Bacteria > Pseudomonadati > Pseudomonadota > Alphaproteobacteria > Rhodobacterales > Roseobacteraceae > Sagittula > Sagittula stellata. The sequence goes on from NZ_CP155729.1 coordinate 1,976,702, forward strand.
AGCGGAATTTGAATGCGAGGGAGGGCGCCTGCGCGCAATGATCTCTACCAGTACAGGGCCCAGTACCGGGCCCAGACACTGCGAAAACGGCCTCATTGAGCCTCACTGCGGGAGCGGGCGGCGATCAGATGCGTGGTGTGAGGAAAGACGGACGGTCGGTCAAACACCGACTGTGCGGCGCCGTGCGGCGCTGCGATCACTTCGTCGGGCGTTTTTCGGCCCGGGCTTCTTCAAGGCGGCGCTCCAGCACCTTGCCCTCGTGCCGCATCCACAGGACACCGAGAGAGCACACGCCCAGAAGTACCAGCGGCATCCAGAATTCATAGGCTGTCATCGGCAGACTCCTTGTGCAGTCTTCCCAACATATAGTGCGAAAGCGCGTGAAATGCCAGTGCAATGACTGTCCACCACAGCGAGGACAGTTCCATCGACACCGCCGCGTCGGTCGCGGGGCGCAGTACGGCGAACCCCAGCAGACCCAGCGCAATGGCATTCAGCGACGTCGCGACAAGCTTGATCCGTTCGTTGTAGACCAGAAGCTCGTCGCGCAGCCGTTTCATCCAAGGACCTCTCCGCCGGACAGGATCACCGGAGCCGTGTCACTGCGCCAGTTTGCGGGCGACGATCTCGTTGACCGCCTTGGGGTTGGCCTTGCCGCCCGTCGCCTTCATCACCTGGCCCACGAACCACCCCGCGAGCTTCGGATTGGCCTTGGCCTTTTCCACCTGTGCGGGGTTGGCCGCGATGATCTCGTCCACCGCCGTTTCGATGGCGCCGGTATCGGTGACCTGCTTCATGCCGCGCTCTTCGACGATCTTCTCCGGGTCGCCGCCTTCGGTATAGACGATCTCGAACAGGTCCTTTGCGATCTTGCCGGAAATCGCATCCGACTTGATCAGCTTGATGATGGACGCCAGTTGCCCCGGTGTCACCGGGCTGTCGGTGATGTCGCGGTCGTCCTTCTTCAGGCGGCCGAACAGCTCGTTGATGACCCAGTTGGCGGACAGTTTGCCGTCGCCCGCCTCCGTCACCACCTGTTCGAAGTAGGCGGCGTTGACCGTCTCGGCGGTCAGCACGTTCGCGTCGTACTCCGTCAGGCCGAAATCGCCCATGAAGCGGGCTTTCTTCTCGTCCGGCAGTTCCGGCAAAGAGGCGGCGATGTCGTCGACCCAGCCCTGCTCGATCTCCAGCGGCAGCAGGTCGGGGCAGGGGAAGTAGCGGTAATCGTGCGCCTCTTCCTTCGACCGCATGGAGCGCGTCTCGTTCTTGTCGGGATCGTACAGCCGCGTTTCCTGATCGACGGTGCCGCCGCCCTCGACAATGGCGATCTGGCGCCGCGCCTCGACGTCGATGGCCATCTGGATGAACCGCATGGAGTTCATGTTCTTGATCTCGCAGCGCGTGCCCAGATGGCTGAAGTCCTGCGTTTCCTGATACTTTTCGTACTGGCCGGGACGGCAGATCGACACGTTCACGTCCGCCCGCAGGTTGCCGTTCTGCATGTTGCCGTCGCAGGTGCCGAGGTAGCGCAGGATCTGGCGCATCTTGGCGACATAGGCCGCCGCTTCCTCCGGCCCGCGGATATCGGGGCGGGAGACGATCTCCATCAGCGCGACGCCCGTGCGGTTGAGGTCGACGAAGGACATGTTCGGGTCCATGTCGTGGATCGACTTGCCCGCGTCCTGTTCGACGTGGATGCGCTCGATCCGGACGAGGCGGGCGATACCGGGTTCCATGTCCACAAGGATTTCGCCTTCGCCCACCAGCGGGTGGTAAAGCTGGCTGATCTGGTAGCCCTGCGGCAGGTCGGGGTAGAAGTAATTCTTGCGGTCGAAGGCGGAGACAAGGTTGATCTGCGCCTTCAGGCCAAGGCCCGTGCGCACCGCCTGCTCGATGCAGTATTCGTTGATGACCGGCAGCATCCCCGGCATCGCGGCGTCCACGAAGGACACGTTGGAGTTCGGCTCGGCCCCGAACTGGGTGGAGGCACCGGAGAACAGCTTGGCCTTGGACGCGACCTGCGCGTGCACTTCCATCCCGATGACCAGTTCCCAGTCGTGCTTCGCTCCGGCGATCACCTTGGGTTTCGGGGTCTCGTAGGTCAGATCCAGCATGTCGGGGCCTCGCGATGCTCAAGAATGGGTTGCGGTCTAGAACACCGGGCGGGGCGGAGCAAGGCCCGGCGCCGGACCGCCCGCGCATCATGGCGCGGGGCCGCGCGCTGCGCCAGCCGGAACCGGCCAGATCGCGGCGCGACCGGCCGTATGTGCATAGAAACCGCATGTGTACAGAAACCGGTGTATCCTGTGCAGGTGCGCTGTCTGATCGCGGCCCTGTCGCGGCCCGCAGCCGGAAAGGGGCACGCTCTCCGATGAGAAAGACCCTCAGTCGCCCTTCAGCATCCGCACGCCGTCTGGTGTGAACACCAGGCGCCGGCCCACGTCCAGCGCCGGTGCGTAGTACTCGGCCATGGTGGAAATCGCCCGCATGCGGCCACGGCGGATGGTGTCCTGCAGGTCTTCCTTTGGCAGGGGGCGGCCGGGTGAGGGGGCAGTGGCCCAGATCTCGGGGTGGAGTTCACGCAGATAGTCCTGTGTGATCCAGCCGAAAGCATCGGCAATGCGGCGTCGCGCGGTGCCCGGTTCCGAGGGGCCGCCCAGCGTCAGCCCGGTGAAGGCGGCAAGCCGGTTGGCCATGTCCTGGGTCGGGTGGCGCTCCAGAATGTCATGCAGCCCTTCGGTGAACAGTTCGGCGTCGACCCTGCGCAGCGCGCCCGCGTCCTGTTCCAGCGCGCCGATGTAGACCCAGGCGTAGCCCGCCATGCCCCAGATGTCGCTCGTCTGTCCGATCACGCGGCGGGCCTGGCGGTCGAGCATTTCCCAGCTCCCGAAACGGCGCGGGCGCAGATCCTGGCCCATGGCCATCATGTGAACCGGCGTCTCCGGCGCCAGTTCGATGAGGTCCTCGTAGTCGTCCGCGACGCGTGCGGTGGGGGCCGGGTCGGCCTCCAGCACGGCGCAGCGCAGGGCCGCCCAGCTGGACAAGCCCGACTCGAAGGCATTGTAGTGATCGACCAGCTTGCGCGCCTCGGCCATGTGCCAGCCATAGGCCATCCGGCGCTGTGCCGAAAGCTGCGCCGGGGCGGAAGCGCCGCGCCAGGCAAGCGCCACGTCCACATGCGCCATCGCAGCCAGGCCATCGAACGCCGGGCGCTCCTGCTCATCCTCCAGCGCGGCCCGGAACGTGGCGAGGATCGCGCAGGCGGTCTTCGGTTCCCCGCGGCGTACCGCGTCGCGGGCGGCCTGCACCGCGTCCGATCGCGCACCCCGGGACAGAATAATCGCCACCGGGAACAGTCCTTCTGTCAGATGCTTTTCGCGGTCGGCGGCAACCATCAGGTCGGCCAGTTCTTCCCAGGCCTCCTGCCGGGCAAGGTGGAGGCCCCTGGCGAAATGCTCCGCCCGCTGTGCCGCATCGGGTCCGGGCGTGCGCACCGCGATCTCGACCCTTGGCCGCAGCGGCGGCACGGTGGCCGTCACGCGGCGGACCCGCAGGGCTCTCTGGTCGGCATGGCGGTTCGGGCGCATGGTGTTGGAAGGGTCCGATTGGGCAGCAGCAGAACGTCAGTCTGCGGGCGCATGTGGGCCAAAAGACGGCGGCTTCGCGGAACCGTGTCGACCTATATCAGACCATTTTCGGAAAGACCGCATGTGTCGGACACATCGGTTACCGGGTCCCTAACGGTCCTCGGCCTCGCGCCAGATCCCGGCGCAATGTTACGCGATCTTCGGCCACCCGTTCCGGGGGCAACAGACCTGCGCGGAACCATGCCGACCGGCGGCCTTGCGAATCCGGACCTTTTCCGGCAGGGTGCCGCCGTCATGTTGCGTGCTGCTGCCCTTATCACGCTCATCGGGACATCGTCGGTCTGGACCGCTGCGGATGCCAATCCGTTGCTGTCGCAGGTCGGGCCCGTGCCAACCGTAACTGCCCACGCGCAGACGGTCATGGCCTCGGTGCGCCCGAAACAGCGTCGCCTCGCCGTCCCGGATGCTAGATGGGACACAAAACCCGGCCGCAAGAGCTGGACACTCGCAGTCCTCAAGGGATTGCGGAGCCACGCCCATGCACTCCCCGATATTGTGCCGAGGGATATCGCCTCGTACTGCCCGGCCTATCCGACCGCAAGCCGCGAACAGCGTGAAGCCTTCTGGGTAGGTCTGATTTCCTCGCTGGCGTGGCATGAAAGCACACATCGCCCCACCGCGGTCGGCGGCGGCGGACGCTGGTACGGATTGACGCAGATCCTGCCCGCCACCGCGCGCAACTATCACTGCAAGGCCCAAAGCGGTTCCGCCCTCAAGAACCCGGAGGACAACCTCTCCTGCGCGCTGCGAATCATGGCCTTCACGGTCAATCGCGACAAGGTTGTCAGCGCAGGCATGCGCGGGGTCGCTGCCGATTGGGGGCCGTTCCACTCCTCGCGCAAGCGCCGCGACATCATGGACTGGACCCGCAGCCAAAGCTACTGTCAGGGCATCGCCCGATCGCTACGCCCCGTCGCCCGTCCCGAGGATCTTCAGGATAAGTGGGAGAACGAGCGCATGAGAACCCTGCTCGCCTCGTTCGAGAGCGTCCGGCCGGAGGCGCGCCCGATTTCCATCTTCGCACGCGCCCTGAAAGATGCGTTGCCACCGGTGGAAACCCTGCGGGAGGCGATGGACAACCCGGTCCGGATGCTCATCAGCACCCAGTCCGAGGGCTGACACCCGCCGCCATGCCGCAAAACGACATAAGGCCCGCGCATTGGCGGGCCTTTTTCATGTCCGGTCTGGCTCATGTCCGGCGCGAAAAACCTTTCAGGCCTTCAGCCAGCTCGGCCGCCGGGTCGCGTCGACAAGGCTGACGGCCGGCGCCTTCGGCCCGCCCAGCGACAGCGTCGCCCGGCGCAGGATCTCGATGCCTTCCTCGCTCTTCGCCGGCAGCGCAGAGGGAGAGATCGGTTCGCCGACGGTGATGCGGAACGGCTGGCGTGCCTTGTTCAGCGTCTCGTGAAACAGCGAAATGTCGCGCAGCGTCGGATGCAGCACGTCGAACAGGTAGAACATGACAGAGTTGCGCGCGCGGATGTTCACCGGGATCACCGGCAGGTCCAGCTTGCGCGCGATCATCGCGGCGCTGGCCATCCAGGGCCGCTCGTGCAGCGACAGGCCGCGCCGCTTGGCCAGCCGGCCGGAGGGGAAGATCACCCCGAGACGGCCTTCCTCGACCGCGCGGCGGCAATAGGCCATGGTCTCGCGCGTCTTGGCATGCGACCGCTTCTCCTGCCGCCACTCCACCGGGCAGACGATGTTGTCGAGCTGCGGCAGAACGCGCACCACATCCTTGTTGGCAAAGAAGTACGTGTCGGGCCGGATCGTCCCCAAGGCGTTGTAAAGGATCACCCCGTCGGCCAACCCGGTCGGATGGTTCGACACGATCAGCGCCGGTCCGTGGCGCGGGATGTTGTCGAGTCCCGAGATCTCCACGTCCTTGGCAATCAGGCTGCCCAGCAGGCGGAACCCGTCCTGCGAGGTCATGTGGTCGAGCTGCCCGGCCACCTCCAGCGTGTGGTCATAGGTCAAAAGCCGTTCGAGAACGGCCCGCGCTGCGGCAACGAAAGCATTCTTCCGCGAGAACCATGGCGCGCGTTCCTCGATCAGGGGGTCGATACGGTCTTTCATTCGTCTGCCATGATCACAAGTTGTTAAAGTTTCCATGACAGACAGGGGCGCAGCTGTCCAGACGACAGTGCGCCGCTGTGTCATGGCCGTCAATTGCAGCCAATGGGGCGATCCGGGGGCAGTCCGGGCGGCGCTCCGACACGCGGCCTTCTATACATAACGCAGCGGACGCAAAGGGAAAGGGCGGTCAGCTGTCCCGGTGCAGACCGAAAGGGGGGCGCCCGGTCGTGACGTTGCGTTGCGTCAGCGCCTCCTCCAGTGCGGCAGGTCGGGGAAGGCAGGAGATGCGGCGCCCGTCGTCCGTGACGATACGGGCGCGCACAGACAGGTGCAGCCGGGTCTAGAAACGCGCGATAGGTATGCGCCCCAGTGCGATCCCGCCCGTGCCGCCTCCCGACCGCCACACCGACCTCCGGTTCTCCATCCCCGGGCGAGCACGGCGGTCCCGTGCCAGGTCGCGGGCCAAGGTCAGGGTTGCCAGTGTCAACAGCGCCGGGATCCACCCGGCGGCGTCGAGCGTCAGTCAGACCGTCAGCGGCGCCAGCCAGACGAGGCTCGGCACAAGCGCCGCCTGCAGCGTCCGGTTCGAGGCGCGGTGTTTCAGGACAAACGGCGGGCCGCTCACCGTCCACCGGCCACGTCGAGGATCGTACGCGTGACATAGGACGCCCGTTCCGACAACAGCCAGAGGATCGCCTCCGCCACCTCGTCAGCCGTCCCGGGCCGGCCCATGGGCGGCGTCTTTCCCAGTTTCTCCAGCCGGTCGGGCACACCGCCCTTGGCGTGGATGCCGGTCTCGATCAGCCCGGGCCGGATCGCGTTGACCCGGATGCCCTCGGGCGCCAGTTCATCCGCAAGGCCAAGCGTGAAGGTGTCGATGGCGCCCTTGCTCGCGGCGTAGTCGATGTACTGGTTGGCAGACCCCATACGTGCCGCGGCGGACGATATGTTGACGATTCCGCCACCCTTGCCCCAGGCCCGCATAAGGCCCACGGCCTGCCGCGCCACCTCAATAGCGCCCAGCACGTTGACGGCAAAGACCTTCTCCACCCGCTCGGGCGTCAGGTCCGCGATCGTTCCGGTCTGCGCCACGATCCCCGCATTGTTCACCAGCCCGACCCGTCCAGGCTTCAGACCCGCGATGGTGTCGAACATCTTCAGCACCGCCTTGGGTTTCGAGACATCGGCCTGCAAAAGGTATGCCTGCGCTCCCATGCTCTCGACCACGGCGGCCGTCTCCTCGGCGCCTGCCTTGTCCTGCCCGTAATGCACGACGATGCGCGGCCAGCCGTTGAAGGCCGCGTTGCGCGCCGTGGCGGCCCCGATCCCGGCCGATGCGCCGGTGACGATCAGCACCCCGCTCACGCGGCACGCCCCGGCCTGAACGCCCGGCTTTCGTCCCACCTTTTCATCGTCTTCATCCTCCTGTTCGGCCGGCGCACAAGGCCAGCCCCTGAAAACCATCCGCGGCAAGACGCCCCGGCAAAACCGACCCTTGCCCGGTTCCTGGACCGATGCTCTTCATCTTGGCCGAAATACCTTGGGGGTGTGGGGGCAAGGCCCCCACCGGATCGCTGCCGCAGGCCGCGATCTGCCCCATAAGCCGGCCCAACGGCGCGGCCAGTTGCTCAGGTGCCAAGGATACGGCTCACCATCTCGTCCACGTCTCGGCTCAGCTTCTGCTTCGAACGGATGCGTTCCAGCTCCGTCCGGATCGTCTCCTGCCGGCCGGCATCGTAGCGCCGCCAGGTCTGGAAGGCCTGACACATGCGCGCCGTGGTCTGGGGGTTCACGTCGTCGAGCCGGATCAGCCAGTCCGCCAGCAGGCGATACCCCGCTCCGTCGGCTGAGTGGAAACCGGCGTGATGCGTCATCATCGCTCCCATGACGGCGCGGAAGCGGTTGGGGTTCTTCCAGTCGAAGGCCGGATGCGCGGTCAGGGCCTCGGTCCGGGGCACCACCTTCTCCGGGGTGGTGGCCGCGATCTGCAGGCCGAACCACTTGTCCATCACCAGCCGGTCGCCGCGCCACTGGTCCTCGAAGGCCTTCAGCGCCGCCTCGTCCCGGCCCGCGCGGATCAGGTTCGACAGGGCCGACAGTTGCAGCGTCATGTTGTCCGCGCGGGCGAACTGGGCCTCCGCCGCGGCACCGCCGTCGAGCCGGGTCTGAAGCGATAGCACCGCCGCGCCAAGCGCCCGCCGGGCCGACTGTTCGGCGTCGGGACTGTATGTGCCGGTCACCTCCGCCTCCGCGGCGAGGCGGGGCAGGAGGTCGGTCCAGCGCTCCGCCTTGACCTGCGCCAGCGTCTCGGCCGCCTGCCAGATGGCGTCGGGGTCCGGGACATGCCCGCGATCCGCCAGCACCTGCGCCAGCTCCGATTGCGAGGGCGTGCCCATCATCAGCGCCCGGTAGGCGGGGTCGAGGGTTTCGTCGCGAAGCACCGCCTCCAGCCCGTCGATATAGGCCATGTCGGGGGTCGCGCCGGTCAGGATCATATCCACCAGCGTTTCCCGGGCGAGCTGTCGGCCGGCGTCCCAGCGGGTGAAGGTGTCGGTGTCGTGCGCCAGGAGGAACGCCTGTTCCTCGCGGCCCGCGTCCCGGTCAAGCACAACCGGGGCGGAGAAGCCGCGCAGCAGGGAGGGGACAGGTTTCGCCGCGAAACCATTGAAATTAAATGTTTGTTCAGACTGGTTAAACTCAAGGAGCGTGGTCGGGAGCACCTCGTCGCCGTTCGGGTTCAGAAGACCAACGGCCAGGGGGATCACCTGAGGGGCCTTCTCGGGCTGGCCCGGGGTCGGCGTCGTCTCCTGCCGGAAGGTCAGCGAATAGGTGCCGTCTGCGAAGGACTCCGACACGGACACACGCGGCGTTCCCGCCTGACTGTACCAGCGTTTGAACTGCGAAAGGTCGCGGCCCGTGGCATCCTCGAAGACCTTCAGCCAGTCCTCGATGGTGCAGGCCTGCCCGTCGTGGCGGTCGAAGTAGAGATCGAGCGCCTTGGCATAGGCCTCGTCCCCGACGAGACGCTTGAGCATCCCGATCACCTCGGCGCCCTTCTCGTAGACCGTCGCGGTGTAGAAGTTGTTGATCTCCTGAAAGCTTTCCGGGCGCACGGGGTGCGACAGCGGGCCCTGATCCTCCGGGAACTGGCGGCCGCGCAGGTCGATCACGTCGGAGATCCGCTTGACCGGTGCGGACCGCATGTCGGAGGTGAACTGCGAGTCGCGGAAGACGGTCAGGCCCTCCTTCAGGCAAAGCTGGAACCAGTCGCGGCAGGTGATGCGGTTGCCGGTCCAGTTGTGGAAATACTCATGCGCGATGATCGCCTCGACCCGCTCGAAGTTGGCATCCGTCGACGTCTCGGGCGAGGCCAACACGCAAGAAGAGTTGAAGACGTTCAGGCCCTTGTTCTCCATCGCGCCCATGTTGAAGTCGTCGACGGCGACGATGTTGAAGATATCAAGGTCGTATTCACGTCCGTAAACCTCCTCGTCCCACTTCATCGACTTCTTCAGCGCCTCCATCCCGAAGGCGCATTTGTCCTCGTCGCCGGGGCGGACCCAGATGTTCAGCTCAACGTCCTTGCCGGACATGGTGGTGAAGGCGCCGGGGTGATTCACCAGATCGCCGGCCACCAGCGCAAAGAGGTAGGCGGGCTTCGGCCAGGGATCGTGCCATTCGGCAAAGCCATCGCCTTCGGCCTGCGGGTTGCCGTTCGACAGCTTCACCTTCTCGTCGCCCTCGATGCGGACGGTGAAGGTCGACATCACGTCGGGGCGGTCGGGATAATAGGTGATCTTGCGAAAGCCCTCGGCCTCGCATTGGGTGCAGTACATGCCGTTCGACATGTACAGCCCTTCGAGCGCGGTGTTGCCCTTCGGGTCGATCTCCACCTCCGCTTCCCAGAGGAAGGCACCGGAGGGGACGGCGACGGTCAGGCCTTCGTCGGTCACGTCCGGAGTGACAGGCGCGCCGTCGATCTTCGCCGCGATCAGTTTCAGCATCTCGCCGTGCAGGAAGAAGGTCTGCGCGGGGGCGTCGGGGTTGGGGGCAAAGCGGATCTTGGACAGCACGCGGGTGCTGTGCGGCGCCAGGCGGAAGGTGAGGTGCACGCTTTCGACATGCCAGCCGAACGGCGTGTAATCCTTGAGATAGATGGTCTGGGGGGCCTCGGCCTGCATCGCGGTGCTCCTTCTGGTCCTGCCCGATGGAACCCGGGCGGCTGTCCGAGTGTTATTCCGGTAACAGACGAGCGGCAACCGCGCCGCGCAGGGAAAACGAAAGAGGTTCATATGTCCGCCCCAGAGACGAACATTCACAAGCAAGAGAAACGTCACGCCGGCCCGCTTGCGGGCATGAAGATCCTTCTGGTTCTTGTCGGCATCATGCTGGTGGTTTGGGTCGGCTGGGTCGTCATGCAGGGCCAGGAGCCGCAAGGCGCAGAAACCCAGATCGAGGTCGTGCCCGGCGTCGGTGCCGAGGAAGTGCCGGGACCGGCCGCAGACTGATCCTTCGGCTTTGGTTTGGAGAACGCGTCCGGTGTCCGGGCGCGTTTTTCGTTTGCGGGAATATTTTTCGTATGTGGGAGCGATGGCGAAGGCCGTGAAGAAACGCGATCTGCCGGTGAAGACATGCGCCACTTGCGGGCTGCCTTTCGTGTGGCGGAAGAAGTGGGCGAAGGTCTGGGACGATGTCCGCTACTGCTCGGAGCGGTGCAGGCGGCAGAGGACGGTTTGAGCCTGCCTTGTCGCCATGCGGTTTGTCCTGCGCCAAACCCCGTTCAGCGGAACCACTTCATTCAGGTTTCTCAGGGCCTGCCTGTGCGGGTGCTTTGAACACCGTCATATGAGGTCCCCGCGCGCGGCGGGTGTCGTCGGAATGTCGGGACGCCAGCCATTTGGCCCGCGTCCCGACGCGTTCGTGACCCTTCGTGCGTCCGGTCACTCTGCCGCGCGCAGGGGCAAGTCGAGTTGTGGGTCGTCGGTTGCCGGATCCCGGGACGGGGCAGGGCGGTCGATCTCTTCCCACAGGATCTCGGGGGCCTTTATGCGCTTTGCCTCGCGGGCGAGGGCCCAGTCGCGGGCGATGCGGCTGCCGCGTCCGAAGGACAGGCGTGCGAGCAGGCGGGCGAACCATTTCACGTAGGTCGTGAACCAGATGCGGATCGCCAGCATCGAGGGGGTGAAGACCAGCGTCAGGACGGTCGCGATGCCCAGGCCGAAGACAACCGCCGTGGCGAGGTTCTTCCACCAGAGTGCGGTGGGGCTGTCGATGGAATAGCCGCCCGCGAAGAAGTCGAGGCTGAGACCGAACATCATCGGCGCGAGGCCCGCCATGGTGGTGATCGTGGTCAGCAGCACCGGGCGGATGCGGTCCTCGGCGGTTCGGGTGATCGCCTCCAGCCGCGGCATGTAGCGCGCGTATTCCTGATAGGTGTCGATCAGCACGATGTTGTTGTTCACCACGATCCCGGCGAGTGCCACGATCCCGGTGCCGGTCATGATGATGGAGAAGTACTGCCCCATGACGATCATGCCCCAGAGCACGCCCGCCACCGACATGATGACGGCCAGCAGCACCAGAACGGAGTTGTAGAAGCTGTTGAACTGGGCGAGCAGGATGATGAACATCAGCCCCAGCGCGCCGGCAAAGGCAGACTGCAGGAAGGCCTGGCTCTCGGCCTGATCCTCCTGGTCGCCGGTCCATTCCCAGTCGATGCCGGGTCCGAAGGGGCGGGTGTCGAGCCACTCGGTCATCAGGGCGATGCGCTCGTTGGCTGTGATCGGCAGGGCCGTCACCTTGCCTGCACTCTCCAGCGTTTCAAGGTCGGCGGGGGAAACGCCGTAGGTCTTGTCGCCGAGGTCGAAGGGCACCTGGTCGCCCGCCTTTTCCGTGCTGCCGACCGCAAGGCGCGCACCGTCGGCGTCGGTGAAATTCACCAGCCCGGGCGTCACGTCGGCCTTCAGGTCGAAGTAGCGCTTCTGGTCGATGCGGTTGATCTCGGCCAGTTTCTCGACGGGCGTGCGGGTGATGAAGTTCGACAGGGGCACAAGGCCGTCGGCGGTGCGCACCTTCAGCGTGTCGAGGGTCGACAGGACGCGGTATTCCTCGGGCAGGCGCACGCGGATGTCGATCTCTTCGTCGGAGCTGTCGACCCGCATGGTGTCCAGCAGGATACCGCGCGTGACGAGCTGGACCATCGCGCCCACGGTGGCGACGTCTGCGCCGTAAAGGCCGGCCTTCTCGACGTCGACGTCGATCTGCCAGTCGATGCCGGGCAGGGGGCGCGTGTCCTCGATCAGGGTCAGGCCGGGCGTGTCCTCGAACCGGGCGCGGGCGGTGGCGACGGCCGCCAGCAGGTCGTCCCAGTTGTCGCCCTTGAGCCGCAGGTGCAGCGGCTTGCCGGAGGCGGGACCGCGGGCCTGGGCCAGGATCTCGATCTCCGTGCCGGGGATCTGTTCCAGCTTGGCGGTCAACTCTTCGATGATGACGTCGCCGTCGAGTTGATCGAGCGTGATGTCCTCGGGATGGGCGGCGGCATAGGCGGGGCGGTCCTCCCACGGGATGGTTTCAAGCTGGACCTGCCCGATGGTGTCCTTGGGGGCCTCGGCGCCGCCGGTGTTGTTGTTCAGTCCGCCGTCCCCGGCGAAGGCGAAGGCGCTCTTGATGCCGGGATGGCTCAGCACGATGTCCTCGGCCCGCTTCACGATGGCGTCCTTCTCGGCGAGGCTGAGGTTGCCGCGCGCGCGGACATAGACGATGGCCTGCTCGGGCTCGCTCTCGACGAAGAATTCGACCCCGTTGTTGTGGGTGCCGAAGTAGCTGAAGGTGAACATCACGAAGCCCACGACCGCGCCGACGGTGACGATGGGCATGATCGGATTGCCGGAGATGAAGTTGATGAAGTGGCCGAAGGGCGTCCGGCGGTAGCGGCCATCCACGCGCTTCGGTTTGCGGTGTGGCGCGGCGGCGTCCATCACAACGGAGGAGATGACCGAGAAGATCATGAAGATCACGACACCGGGCAGGCGGGCGGCAAAGCCCGTCGCGTCTGTCGGGCCGAGGTAGTCGGGGTTCAGCACCAGCATCGCGCCGACGAACAACCCGAAGAGCGCCAGCGGCACCAGCGCCGCGCGCAGCCACCAGGGTGCTGCACCGCGCAACGCCGTGCCCATGCGGCCAACCTGGCGCGACCAGCGGCCCGAAACGCCGCCCATCACAGGCAGGTAGACCAGCGCGACCACCAGCGAGGCCGACAGCACGAAGATCAGCGTCACGGGCAGCATCCCCATGAACTCGCCCGCGACGCCGGGCCAGAACAGCATCGGCAGGAAGGCGCAGAGCGTTGTCGCGGTCGACGAGACGACCGGCCAGAACATGCGGTGTGCGGCCTCCACGTAGGCGTGCATCGGGCCTGAGCCTTCCTCGATCCGCTTGTCGGCGTATTCGACGACCACGATGGCCCCGTCCACCAGCATCCCCACGGCGAGGATCAGGCCGAACATCACGATGTTGGAGATCGACACGCCCATCAGGGCCAGCAGTAGGAAGCACAAGAGGAAGGAGGTCGGGATCGCGAAACCCACCAGCAGCGCGGGGCGCAGGCCCAGCGAGGCCAGCACCACGATCATCACCAGCGCGATGGCGGTCAGGACGGACCCTTCAAGCTGGCTGACCATGGAGGCCACCTGCCGGGACTGGTCGTTCGATGCGCCGATGTCGAGGATCGCCTGAAGCTCCGGCGGCCATGCCTTCTGCGCCTCGTCGATCACCGCGCGCACTTCGTTGGCGGTGTCGATGATGTTGAAGCCCTTGCGCTTGACCACCTGCAGAGCGACCGTCGTCTCGCCGTTGAAACGGGCGGTGCCGATCCTGTCTTCGAAGGTCAGGCGGATATCGGTCAGCTCGCCCAGCGTCACGGTGCGCTGGCCGTTGGTCTTGACCGGCAGATTGAAGATGTCCTGGCTTTCCTCGAAGGAGGCGGGGATCTTGACGGCAAAGGTGCCCTGGTCGGTTTCCACCTCGCCCGCGGCGATCAGCTGGTTGTTGTTCTGGACCGTCGCGATCAGTTCACCGGCCGTGATGTTGTAACTTTCGAGCTGGAGCGGGTCGATCACCACCTCGACCATCTCGTCGCGTTTGCCGGCGATGCCGGCCTCAAGCACGGAGTCCAGCCCCTCGACGCGGTCCTGCAGGTCCTTGGCGACCTTAGTCAGCGTGCGTTCCGGCACCGGGCCGGTCAGGTTGACGATGAGGATCGGGAATTCGGAAAAGTTGATCTCGTTGATCGAGTAGTCCTCGGCCCCGTCGGGGAACTGGCCTTCGGCGTTGTTCATGGCGTCCCGGACATCGGCCAGGGTCTTGGTCTTGTCCCAGCCGAATTCGAATTCCAGCGCCACACCGGCATAGCCTTCGGAGGCGGTGCCGGTCATGGTCTTCAGCCCGTCGAGGTCGGACAGCTCCGTCTCCATCGGCTTGACCAGCAGCTTTTCGCTGTCGGAGGCGGAGATGCCGGGGAAGGGGACGGAGACGAAAAGCGCCGGGATCTCGATATCCGGTTCACCTTCCTTCGGCAGGTTGACGTAGGCGTATCCGCCCACGGCCAGCGACAGGACGATGAAGGCGATGACCATCCGGGCGCGCGCGGCGGCCCAGTCGATGATTCCGGTCATTGGATCACTTCCTCGAAGCTGGGCACCACGGGGACGCCGTCGGTGACGTATTCCTGTCCGAGGACGATCACGTCCACGGTGTCGGGCAGGCCGGTGACCCAGACCCCTTCGCGGGTGTCACGCAGGATTGTCACGGGGACGAATTTCGCCGTTTCATCCTCGGTCACGATGCGGACGCCGAGCGCGCCCTCGTCGTTGAGGGTCAGGGTCGACTGCGCGACAAGGTGGCCTTTCGCGCCCTCGGCCTCGATCAGGATGTCGGCCGTCTGGCCGTCGCGGATGGTCAGCTCGGGGTTGGGGACCTCGAGTTCGACGCGGAAGGTGCGGGTGGCCGGATCGGCAGAGCGGGAGACGAAGGAAACGTCGCCCGCGATCTCGCGTCCGTCGGCCAGGCGTGCTCCGGCCTGCGCGCCGAGGTCGATGCGCGAGACGGATGTTTCGGGCACGTAGGCCACGATCTTGACCGGGTCGAGCTGGATCACCGTCGCGCAGGCCGATGCGGGCTGCATCAGCGCGCCCAGTTCGGCGGTGTCGGTTTCCAGCAGGCCCGCGAAGGGGGCGGTGATCGACAGCCGGTCGATGTCTTTCTGCGCGGCGGCAACGGCCGCTTCGGCGGACTGGATGGCGGACAGCGCGCTTTCCTCGCCGGTCTTGGCGGATTGCACGCCGGCCTGCGCGCCTTCGAGCTGGGAGTTGGCGGAGATCACGGCGGCCTTCGCGCCCTCGACGTTCGATAGCGCGGTGGAGACACGGGCGCGGGCGCCCTCGACCTGGCTCTGTGCGGTCTGGACACCGGCCTTTGCGTTCTCGATCTGGGTCCGGGCAGCGATCACCCCGGCCTCGGCGTTGCGGATGCCGGAGCGGGCGGCCTGCACGGAGGCGCGGGCGGCCTCGATGTTGCTGCGCGCGGTCTCTACCCCGGCGCGGGCGCCTTCGAGGCCGGAGCGGGCAGCCTGGATGCCGGAGGCGGCGGCCTTCAGCCCGGCCTGCGCGGTCTGGACAGAGGCCTTGGCGGTCTCGAAGGCGGCTTCGGCGGAGGCGAGGCGTGTCTGGGCGGCGAACCCGTCCTTGGCGAGCGAGCTGGCAGCAGTCAGGTTGATCTCCGCCTCGCGGACCTGCGCCTCCGCCTGCCGGACGCGGGCCTCGGCTTCGGGGACACGGGATTCGGCCTCTTCCAGTGCGGCTTCCGCGGCGGGGACGGCGGCTTCGGCCTCCTTCAGGCGGGCCTCGGCGGCGGGCACGGCAGCTTCGGCTTCCGCCAGCCGGGATTCGGCTTCGGGCACGCGCGCCTTGGCCTCTTCGAGACGGGCCTCGACCTCCGGCACGCGGGCCTCCGCCTCCTTCAGCGAGGCTTGGGAGGCGGGGATGCCGGCGCGCGCTTCGAGCAGTGCGGCCTCTGCGGCGGGCACGGCGGCCTCCGCCTCCGTGATGCGGGCGCGGGCGGCGGGAAGCTGGGCCTGGGCCTCCGCCAGACGTGCGCGGGCCTCGGGCACCATGGCCTTCGCTTCGGCCAGCCGGGCGCGGGCCTCCAAAAGCGTGACCTCGCGGGTGCCGGGATCGAGTTCGCAGAGAAGCTGCCCCGCTTCGACGAGGGCGCCTTTGCGCAACGGGGCAGAGATTACCTTGCCCGCGGTTTCGGCGCGCACTTCGACCTCGCGCAGCGCCTGCGTCTCGCCCCGCAGCTGCACGGTGCTGTCGACTTCCTGCGCGACGGAGCGGTTGGCCATCACGCGGACGGCGTTTTCCGGCGTGTCCTGCGTTTCGGCAGCGCTTTCGACGGCGGGCGCTTCGGGGGCGGGGGCCGGTTCGGATGCGGCTTCGGCCCGTTCCTCTGCAGAGGGCGACAGCCGCGCGGTCCATTCCAGCAGCGCATCGCGCTGAAGCACGACCCCGTACAGGATTGCCGCGACTAGGATCGCCGTGATGATTGACACAATTCGCATGGCTCGTTTCCCGTCGTCCCTAGGCGCCGCAATCCCGGCGGTGTCACAGTGTTACGGCTGCCGTCGCGGGGCGGACCACTCGCCAGGGCAAATGGTGAACCGTTTGGTTCAGTTTTCTAGGGTGCCGCAGCGGCGTCTTCAAGATGAAGTGCGTGCCGCAACCCCTGTATGGGCGCATTATTCACGATTTCCTGCCAGCCAATGGCAAGAGTGACACGTTTTTGCGCTGCATTTCCGTCGTTCTCTCGTCGAAGACGCGGTGGCGGGGGGTGTTGGCAAGGGCGGGGGCAGCCTGTAAGAGGGGCCGAAATCATGTCCGCGCGCGGCTTTGCGCCGGGCGTCGCCCGGGGCGCCCGGGGCAATTTGGGGGGACGCAGGTGAGCGACACCGACAGTTTCATCGACGAGGTGACCGAAGAGGTCAAACGCGACCGGCTGTTCGCGATGATGAAGCGCTATGGCTGGATTGCCGTGCTCATCGTGCTGCTGCTGGTCGGCGGCACCGCGTGGCGCGAATACCAGATTTCGAGCCGGGAAACGGCGGCGCAGGCGTTCGGCGACAGCGTGCTCGACGCCATGGATGTCAACGACGCAGCCGCGAAGGCGGCGGCGCTGGAAGATCTGTCGTCGGACACACCGTCGGCTCGTGCGGTTCTGGAGATGCTGACCGCCGATGCGGAGCAGTCCAGCGGCGAGACGCCGGCGGCGGTCGCACGGCTGCAAGGCGTGGCTGCGGACACCGCGGTGCCGAACATCTACCGGCAGATCGCCAGCTACAAGGCGATGATGCTGGGCTTCGACGTGCTGCCGGTGGAGGAGCGTCGCGCAGGTCTGGAGGCGCTGGCGGTGCCCGGACAGCCGCTGCGGCTGCTCGCGGAGGAGCAACTGGCGCTGGTCGAGATCGAGGTAGGTGAGCGGGAAGCCGCCCTCACGCGGCTTCAGGCGATGCTGGACGATTCCGAGATCACCGCGGGCTTGCGTCGCAGGGCAAGTCAGTTGATTGTGGCTCTGGGCGGCGAGATGCCGGAGAGCTGATGCGCCCGCGCCGCCGGATCGGACCGATACGGCGGCGGACTTGGGACGGGAAGACAGGCCCGGGGCCGTGGCACTTCGAAGGCCACGCGGGTCCGGCGGGCAGAATGAGGACGAGACGATGCGGCGCAAGGCTATTCTTCTGACCACGCTGGGTGTGCTGGCTTTGGCTGGCTGCGAGGAGAAGGATCCGGTGCTGACCGGTGAACGCCTCAACGTCCGCGACGTTCTGGAAACGCGCGCTCCGGCGGAGGGCGAAGCCCAGACGGTGAGCCGCGCGTTCTCGGCCCCGCAGATGGTCAACAACGCCAACTGGACGCAAAGCGCGGTCTCACCCTCGGTGCGCACCACGAACGCCGCGCTGTCGAGCGCGCCGCAGCCGTTGTTCTCGGCGCCGATCGGAGCCGGTGACAGCCGCCGCCTGCGGCTGGACGCGGAGCCGGTGGTGGCCGATGGACGTATCTTCACGATGGATGCGCGCAGCGTGGTCAAGGCCACCGGCCTGAACGGCGAGGCGCTGTGGTCCACCGACCTGACCCCTCCGCGCGAGAAGACCTCGCTTGGCGAGGGCGGCGGTCTGGCCGTGGGCGGTGGCCGCCTGTACGTGACGTCTGCCTACGGTGAGCTGGTTGCGCTGGACCCGGCGACGGGCGCGAAGCTCTGGACGCAGGAGTTCGGCAACACCTCGACGGGCGCCCCGAGCTACGCCGACGGGCTGGTCTACGCGGTTTCCGGCGACACCACCGGCTGGGCGGTGGAGGCGGCGGACGGCAAAGTCCGCTGGCAGCTAGACGGGCAGGGCGACGTGGGCAACGTTGCGGGCGGTCCGGCCCCCGCCATCGGCGACCAGCATGTGATCTTCTCTTACGGATCGGGCACGGTGCAGGGCGCGTTCCGGCAAGGGGGCCTGCGGCTCTGGAGTTCCGAGCTGCTGGGGCGGCGACCGGGCGTGACTCTTGCGGGCTTCGATGACGTGACCGGCGATCCGGTGATCTCGGGCGACACGGTCTTTGCGGGCAACCATTCGGGCCGCGTGGCGGCGATGTCGGTCTACACCGGCGAGCGGATCTGGGAAGCGCCCTATGGCGCGGAGGGTCCGATGTGGCCAGCCGGGGATTCGGTGTTCTTCGTGTCGGACCTGAACCAGCTTGTCCGTCTGGACGCGGCGACGGGGCAGGAAATCTGGACGGCGGATCTGCCGGGCTACGTGCAGCGCCGCAAGCCGAACAAGCGGCGCGACAGCGCCTATGCGAACATGGGGCCGATCATGGCGGGCGGACGGCTGATCGTGGCCGGGTCGGACGGGCAGTTGCGGGCGTTCAACCCTGCGGATGGCACGCTGGTCCAGACCATCGACGTGCCGGGCGGTGCGACGACGCGGCCCGTGGTGGCCGGCGGCACACTCTATGTCGTCTCGAAGAAGGGCGTGCTGCACGCCTACCGCTGATGTCCCGGGGCCTGCTTCGGGGGTGATTCCGAAGAGGCCTGCCGGGGGCAGCCGATCTGTGCCGGACGGTGCGGTCCGCGGGGCCTTTCGCGCGTGCGGAAAATGCGTTACATGCGCGATCTGATCCGCGGAGCCGTTCCATGTCCTTCTCTCTCGCCATCGTCGGGCGCCCCAATGTGGGCAAGTCGACACTGTTCAACCGTCTCGTCGGCAAAAGGCTGGCGCTGGTCGACGACCAGCCCGGCGTGACCCGCGACCTGCGGGAGGGCGAGGCGAAGCTGGGCGACCTGCGGTTCACCGTGATCGACACGGCGGGACTTGAGAACGCCAACGACGATTCTCTTCCCGCGCGGATGCGGCGCCTGACGGAGAGGGCGGTGGACATGGCGGACGTCTGCCTGTTCCTCATCGACGCACGAGCGGGGCTGCTGCCCGACGACCATGTCTTTGCCGAGATCCTGCGCAAGCGCGCCAAACACGTGATCATTGCCGCCAACAAGGCCGAAGGCTCTGCGGCCGACGCCGGTGTCTTCGAGGCTTTCGAACTGGGTCTGGGCGAACCGTTGCGCCTGTCGGCCGAGCATGGCGAGGGGATGCCGGATCTCTACTCGGTCCTCCTTCCGCTGGCGGAGGGGTTCGACGCGGCGCGCGCGGGCGACACGCCAGAGACGGATGTCGCCGTCTCCGACGAGGATGAGGACGACGACAGCGTGCCGATGCCGACGCTGGCGCGGCCGCTGCAGATCGCAGTGGTGGGCCGCCCGAACGCGGGCAAGTCGACGCTTATCAACCATATCATCGGCGAGGACCGTCTGCTGACCGGGCCTGAGGCGGGGATCACGCGCGACGCGATCTCTCTGACCCACGAATGGGGCGGTGTGCCGATGCGGATCTTCGACACCGCGGGCATGCGCCGCCGGTCGAAAGTTCAGGAAAAGCTGGAGAAGCTGTCGGTCTCGGACGGCATCCGGGCGGTCAAATTCGCCGAGGTGGTCGTGGTGCTGCTGGACGCGGCCATTCCTTTCGAGACACAGGACCTCAAGATCGCCGACCTGGCCGAACGCGAAGGGCGCGCCGTGGTGGTGGCGGTCAACAAGTGGGACATCGAGGGCGAGAAGCAGGAAAAGCTGAAGTGGCTGCGCGAGCAGTTCGAGCATGTCCTGCCGCAGCTGCGCGGTGCGCCGTTGGTGACGGTTTCGGCCCGGACCGGCAAGGGGCTGGACAAGCTGCAGGAGGCGGTGATGAAGGCCTACACGGTCTGGAACCGCCGCGTGTCCACAGGGCAGCTCAACCGCTGGTTGGAGGCCATGATCGCGCGCCATCCGCCCCCGGCACCGCAGGGCCGCCGGATCAAGCTGCGCTACATGACGCAGGCGAAGACGCGGCCGCCGGGTTTCGTGGTGATGTGCTCGCATCCTGACAAGCTGCCGGAAAGCTATTCGCGCTATCTGGTCAACGGGCTGCGGGAGGACTTCGACATGCCCGGCACGCCCATCCGCCTGCATATGCGGGGGCAGGGCGACAAGAACCCCTACAAGGGGCGCCGGACGAAGAACGCAGGCGCGCTCAAGAAGCACCTGGGGTCGCTCCAGAAGAAAAAGGACTGATCCGGATGAATGGGCGCCCGTTGGGCGCCCATGCTGTTTGCCTCGCCGCGCGCCTCCGGCGCGCGGTTCGGAGGCGCCTGCGGCGCGGCGGGGACTGAGGATTGGCGCAGGCAGGGGGGACCGGCGTGCCGGAGAGGCCTGCGTTTCCCGGACGTCGTCTCAGTCGGTGGGTTCGGCCCGCTCCAGCGCCGTGCCGTCGTTCCAGGTGCCGTGCAGTTCGCCGTCCTCCATGACCACGTAGACCGCCGGAAATGGGTCGCCATACGAGATGGTGAGGACGCGGCCCTCAAGCGTGCCGGTGCCCTTGTAGCTGGCATCTTTCGTGGTCCACGCGGCCGCATAGCCGCTGCCTTCGGGTGTCAGGACCAACGCGCCGGCATAGGCGGATCCGTCGGGGTTCAGGCCCTCCACCCGGTATGTACCGGCGATGTCGCCGGACTGGGCAAGGAGGGGCGACGCCGCGAAGGCAAGGGCGGCAAAGGTGGAAAAGTGGCGCATCGGAAAGGCTTTCTCTGGAACAATCGGCGAGAGACTAGGCCGATTCCCTGAAAATGCGAACGATTTTGGGACAGGCAGGATACCAGCAAGATATGGGCAAGATACGGGCAGGCACCCGGCCCGCCCGTCAGGTCATTCCGTATCGGTGGCGCGCAGAGACAAGATCGCGACGATGCCCAGAAGGGCCAGACCCGCGACAGCCGCGTTGAACGGCTGGGAGTTCTGGAAGATGACACCGATCAGCGCCCAGATCACCGTTATGCCGTATTCCGGCGCCCGGTGCAGGCGGAACTGGACAATGAGGGACACCGCCAGCGCCAGCGTGAGCGAGATGAGGGCGGAGATCGTCGGCGAAAACACGTCGTAACCGCCCAGGACCACGCCGAGTGCCACGAAGGCGGCGGCGGTCAGCCAGCCGGAATAGATCGCCACCGGCGCCTGTTGCAGCCAGCGGTCCGTGTCCCCGACGCGGAAGAGGGCGCGCAGGGCCGCCGCCAGCATCAGGAAGATGAGAACGGTCGATGCCAGCGGCGAGACGCTGGCCACGGGCAGCCACGTCGACCCGAGCGCGAGGCTGAGCGACAGCCAGGGGCGCATCGGCCCCCAGTCCTCGTCGTCGGAGCGGCGGATCGCGCCGAAGATCGCAGCGACCAGCAACCAGACGTAGATCAGCCCCCAGATCGAGAAGGCGTAACCGGACGGCTGGACCGGCGGCTCCTCGATGATCTTCGGAAACTGGTCGGCGGTGAAACCGTTGAAGTCGGGCACGACGAAGTAGGAGGCGATGAACGCCAGCGTCGCAAGCAGACAGGCCCAAGCCCAGAGACGTTGCATCATGGCGCCCCCCGGTCTCAAACTAAGTTACCGGACGCGTCGAGGCGAGTCTTGCCACGCAGCCACGGATGCAGCGCCTCGGGGAGGTCGACGGAGCCGTCCGCCTGCTGGCCGTTCTCCAGCACCGCGATCAGCGCCCGGCCCACGGCAAGTCCCGATCCGTTCAGCGTGTGCAGGAAGCCGGGCTTGCCGCCCTCTGTCGGCTTGTAGCGGGCGTTCATCCGCCGCGCCTGAAAATCGCCGCAGGTGGAGACGGAGCTGATCTCGCGGTAGGTGTTCTGGCCGGGCAGCCAGACCTCGATGTCGTGGGTCTTCTGCGCGCCGAAGCCAATGTCGCCGGTGCAGAGCACGACGGTACGGTAGGGCAGGCCCAGCTTTTCCAGGATGGCCTCCGCGCAACGGGTCATGCGCTCGTGCTCTTCCAGCGATTTGTCCGGATGGCAGACAGTCACCATCTCCACCTTCTCGAACTGGTGCTGGCGGAGCATGCCGGAGGTGTCGCGGCCCGCGCTGCCGGCCTCAGATCGGAAACACTGCGAATGGGCGGCATACCGGCGGGGCAGGTAGCCCTCGTCCACGGTCAGCCCGTTGACGATGTTGGTCAGCGTCACCTCCGACGTGGGGATCAGCCACCAGCCGTTGGTGGTTTCGTAGCTGTCTTCGCCGAACTTCGGAAGCTGGCCCGTTCCGTACATCATCTCGGGGCGTACAAGGACCGGTGTCCAGGTCTCGGCCAGGTCGTGTTCCTCGACATGGGTGTCGAGCATGAACTGGGCAAGCGCGCGGTGGATGCGGGCGACGCCGCCCGACAGCAGCACGAAGCGCGAGCCGGAGAGCTTGGCGGCGGTTTCGAAATCCATGCCGGGCTTCACGCCTTCGAGTTCGTAGTGCTCCTTCGGAGTGAAGTCGAAGCTGCGCGGCTCGCCCCAGCGGCGGATTTCCACGTTGTCGTTTTCGTCGGCACCGTCGGGCACGTCGGCCAGCGGCAGGTTCGGCAGGCCCATCAGCAGGTCGGTCAACTGCGTGTCCAGAACCTTGGCCTTCTCCTGCATCTCGGCGACCTCGGCCTTCTTTTCGGCCACGAGGGCGCGGAGGCGTTCGAACTCTGCCTCGTCGCCCGATGCCTTGGCCTTGCCCACCTCCTTCGACGCCCGGTTCTGGTCCGCCTGCGCGGTCTCCGCCGCGAGGATCGCGGCGCGGCGCTCGGCGTCGAGGGCGAGAACGGCGGACGACATCGGCTCTGCCCCGCGGCGGCCAAGGGCCGCGTCCAGAGTTTCCGGGTTCTCTCGGATGGCGCGGATGTCGTGCATTTGGGTCTCCACGGAAGAATGCGTTCGAGTCGCAGCGCTTATGCCCGAAGTTTCGAAGGGAGTGTAGGGGCCAGCCTGACGCGGGTCCATCTGGCGCTGGATCGCCATTGTTCAATGCTTGCGGATAGTCCTTTGCCGTTTAACGGGATTTTTCCGTTTGAGGGTGATGATGCCGGAAACCACGGGACAGAGGCGCCCGGGATCGAGGAGCAATCACGGAGCAATCGCATGGGGTTCGGCCTGATGGCGGTCGTCGGCGCAATGGTGCTGATGGCCCTGCAAGGAGTGATGGAAGACGTCCCGGAACCGGGCGAGGACGTCATTCGCGAAGACGATACCGTGGTCGGCAGCGACGACGACGACATCATCATGGGAAACGGCGCTTCCGAACTGCTGTTGCCCGACGACGGCAACGATCTGGTGCGCGGCGGGGGCGGGAACGACACGATCTCGGACCTGCGCTGGGACGAGGACGCGGTGATGACCGACGCGGGCGCGGTCAATCCGAACTGGAGCGACGACACGCTGTTCGGCGGCACGGGCGACGACATCATCACCGCGACCGGCGGGCAGGACGACGTGAACGGCGGGGCGGGGGACGACCGGATCAACACTATCGACCTGCACCCCGATCAGCCCCATGCGCCCGACCGTCTGTTCGGCGCCGCCGGCGACGACTGGCTGGTGGGCGACGACGGCGACACGATGATCGGCGGGGCGGGGACGGACTTCTTCTCCAACCTCATCGACGAGCCGGAGGATCAGCCGGTGATGATCCGCGACTGGCAGCGGGGCGAGCAGGTGGAACTGCTGCTTTATCACCCGTCCCTGATCCCGGCGGACGGCAGCGCACCGGTGGCGGACCTGCGCGACAGCGACGAGGGCGCGGTCCTGTCGGTCAACGGCCACGACGCGGCGGTCTTTGCCGATGCGCTTGCACGGGACCTGAACGGGCATGTGCGCGTGGTCAGTCGCGTCTGAGGCAGACGGATGAGCCAAAGGACAGAAACCGGCTGGGCCACGGGTGCCCGGCCGGTTTTCCTTTGGGCAGAGCTTGCGCAGGGTGAGCGGCAACCCCACCGGTTGCCCTGACGGCCCCGGCCAACTGGCGTCCCGCCCACAGCGAACACCGCCCTCCCGGCGCGGTCAGCGTCGTGCAAGCTGACCGAGAAGCCAGGCGTCCACCGGAACGACGATGGCCTCTTCCTCGACCACTGCGGCGATGACGGCGACGAGCCGTCGGCTGCGCCCTTCGCCGAGTAAGACCGGCCCGCCGGACTGGCCCGGCTCCACCCGGCAACGGATGCGCCAGAGCGGGCCTTTCTCCTCACCGTAACACAATGGCGTGATCGTGAGCTGGTGCGGTGCCGAACGGCGGTATCCCATCAGGGTCAGCGGCCCCGGTGGCACGCCAAGCCCCACGGGCAGCGGGCTTGGGTCCAGCGCCAAATCGAGCGTCACCAGCGCGATGTCATGCGCGATGTCGAAGCGGCCTTCGCTGTAGGCTTTCGGATGCACGGTCACGGCCTTGATTCGCGCGGCACCCGTGTGGTGCTTTCCGTCCCAGCCCGCGACGAAGGTCATGTCCCCGACCCGCTTGAGATATCCGTCGGTGGGCGTTGTGACGCAATGGGCGGCGGTCAGCGCAACATCGGGGGCCACGAGCGTCGCGGTACACATCTCGCGGTGACGGTAGCCGGCAAGGTTCAGGCGACCGACCGCATTCTCGGCAAGGGCCGTGGCAGGTGGCAGGGCGGCGGCGACAGTCAGGAGCAAAACCCGTAACATGGCCGCAGCATAGCGCGTGACGGGCCTGCGCGACCATCTGCCAGCCTGCCGCGCACCTTGCATCCGGGCGCAGGTCCGCATAGGTAACGCCCAATTTCGCGGGGGATGCCCCGCCGATCCGACACAGAGATCCAGCAGGGAGCATCCAATGGACCAGAACGCCCTTTCCTCTTTCGTGATGATGGGTTTGATCTTCGCGATCATGTATTTCCTCCTCATCCGTCCGCAGCAGAAGAAGGTGAAGGAGCACAAGGCGATGATCGAGGCGGTCCGCCGCAACGACATCATCGTCACCCAGGGCGGGATCATCGCCAAGGTCGTCAAGGTGAAGGACGATGCCGAGCTCGAAGTGGAAATCGCCGATGGCGTGAAGGTGCGGATCATGCGGTCCACCATCGCGGCGGTGAAATCCAAGACCGAACCCGCAGAGGCCTGAGACCCACATGCTGCAGATCGATGCCTGGAAGCGTTGGCTGATCTGGCTCACCGTCGTGGTGGGTCTGCTTCTTGCCTTGCCGAACCTGTTCTATGGACGGGTCGAGATCCACAACGACGCGGTCAAGGCCATCGAGGCAGGTGACGATACGTCGGAGAACCGCGCGGCAGAGGCCGAGTGGCCGTCTTTCCTGCCGTCCGGGCTGGTGAACCTCGGGCTCGATCTGCGCGGCGGTGCGCACCTGCTGGCGCGGGTGCAGACCGCGGACGTCTACAAGGCCCGGATGGAGTCGCTCTGGCCGGAAGTGCGGGACCTGCTGCGCGACGAGCGCGACACGGTGGGCACGATCCGCTGGAATTCCGAAGCCGTCGACCGCGGCGAACTGCGGGTCAGGCTTTCGAAACCCGAAGGCATGCAGCGCGCCATCGAGGTGGTGCGCGGGCTGGCGCAGCCGGTGGTCACGCTGACCGGCGCGGGCGCGTCGGATATCTTGGTGCGCGGTGAGGGCGACGAACTTGTCGTGACGCTGTCGGAGGCAGAGAAGCAGGCGACCGACGACCGCACGCTGCAGCAATCGCTCGAAATCATCCGGCGCCGCATCGACGAGGTCGGCACCCGCGAACCGACGATCCAGCGGCAGGGCGCGGACCGCATCCTGATCCAGGTGCCGGGCATCGGCTCGGCCGCAGAGCTGAAGGCGATCATCGGCACCACGGCGCAATTGACTTTCCAGCCCGTCGTCGGCCGGACCACCAACGAAAACGACGCGCCCGGACCGGGGAACGAGCTGCTTCCGTCACTGGACGAGAAGGGCCTTTATTACGTGTTGGAACAGACCCCGGTCGTGACCGGCGAGGAGCTGACGAACGCGCAGCCGACCTTCGACCAGAACGGGCGCCCGGCGGTGAGCTTCAACTTCAACCCGTCGGGGGCGCGCAAGTTCGGCGACTACACGGCCGCGAACATCGGCTCGCCCTTCGCCATCGTGCTGGACGACGAGGTGATTTCCGCCCCCGTGATCCAGAGCCACATCGGCGGCGGCGCGGGTATCATCACGGGCAACTTCACGGTCGAGGAATCGACCAACCTTGCCGTGCTGCTGCGCGCGGGCGCTCTGCCGGCAGGACTGGAGTTCCTGGAGGAACGGACCATCGGGCCGGAACTGGGGCAGGACAGCATCGAGGCCGGCAAGCTGGCGACCGGTGTGGCCTTTGTCGCGGTGCTGGGCTTCATGGTGGCCAGCTACGGGCTGTTCGGCGTCTTTGCCAATATCGCGCTGATCCTGAACGTCGCGCTGATGTTCGGCCTGCTGAGCCTGATCGGGGCGACGCTGACGCTTCCCGGGATCGCCGGGATCGTACTGACGGTCGGCATGGCGGTGGACGCCAACGTGCTGATCTTCGAGCGCATACGCGAAGAGCTGAAGACGGCACGCGGTCCGGCGCGGGCGATCGAACTGGGCTATGAAAAGGCGCTGAGCGCCATCGTCGACGCCAACATCACAACCTTCATCACCGCCGTGATCCTCTACGTCATGGGCTCCGGCCCGGTACGGGGCTTCGCGGTCACGCTGGGCTTCGGGATCATTACCTCGGTCTTCACCGCGATCTTCGTGACGCGGCTGTTGATCGTGACGTGGTTCGAACGCCGCCGCCCCAAGACCATCGAAGTTTGAGAGAGAGCCTTACATGCGACTGAGACTGGTCAAGGACGATCTGAACTGGGACTTCTTCTCGAGATCCAAGCTGTGGCTCGGCATCTCGGGGTTGATGGTGGTCATCGCGCTGGCAAGCTTTTTCATCCAGGGGCTGAACTACGGTATCGATTTCCGCGGCGGCACGACGATCCGGACCGAAAGCGCGGAGCCGGTCGACGTAGGCGCCTACCGTGATGCGCTCGCGTCGCTCGGACTGGGCGACATTGTGATCTCGGAGGTGTTCGACCCGAACTTCCGGGACGACCAGAACGTCGCGATGGTGCGCATCGGCGCGCAGGACGGCGAGGAAGCGGTCAGCACCGAGGTCATCGATTCGGCCGAGGCCGCCCTGAAGGAGGTCGCCCCGGACATCCGTTTTACCTCGGTTGAATCGGTGGGTCCGAAGGTTTCGCAAGAGCTTATCCAAACCGCCGTTCTGGCGGTGGGCCTCGCGATTGCGGCGGTGCTGGTCTACATCTGGCTGAGGTTCGAGTGGCAATTCGCGCTGGGGGCGGTGATCGCACTGATCCACGACGTGGCACTGACCATCGGTATTTTCAGCGAATTGCAGATCCGCTTCGACCTGGCGATCATCGCGGCGTTGCTGACCATCGTCGGCTATTCGCTGAACGACACGGTCGTGGTTTTCGACCGGGTGCGCGAGAACCTGATCAAGTACAAGTCCAAGGACCTCAAGGAGGTCCTGAACATGTCCATCAACGAGACCATGAGCCGTACGATCATGACCTCGCTGACCACGCTTCTGGCGCTGATCGCGCTTCTGGTGCTGGGCGGCGACGTGATCCGTGGCTTCGTCTTCGCCATGACGTGGGGCGTGATCGTCGGCACCTATTCGTCGATCTTCGTCGCCTCGGCCTTCCTGCTGCGGCTCGGGGTGAAGCGCGACTGGTCGAAACCCGCGGACACGCCGGGCACGCAGTTCGGTGACATCGACGCCTGAACGACGGAGGCCATATGCGCCTGAACGAGATCATCTATACCGACGCCCGGCCCGTGGACGGTTATGGACCGGGCTTCTTCCGTGTCGGCGGCGAGGTGCATGAAGGTGCGCTGCTGCTGTGGGACAAGGGAAAGGCCGGTTGGGGCGGTTTCGAGGATGACGGCAGCCTGCTGAGCTTCGTCGATCTGGTGGATGTGATCCTCGTCGGCACCGGGGCGGAGATCTCCTTCCTGCCGAAAGAGCTGCGCGAACGGTTGGAGGCCGAGGGGCTGGGGGTCGAGGTGATGAGTTCACCTTCGGCCTGCCGGACCTACAACGTGCTGATCAGCGAAGGGCGCCGCGTCGCGCTGGCGGTGCTGCCGGTCTGAGGCGGAGGGCGCTTTCTCATGATAATTCAGGGCCTTCGGTGACGGCGTTGCGGGTATCCGGGCTGGGGGTCGCACGTGGCGGCGTACCGGTGCTCGAAGGGCTGACCTTCGAGGTCGGCCCCGGCAAGGCGCTCGTCCTGCGCGGCCCGAACGGCTCCGGCAAGACGACGTTGCTACGCACCATCGCCGGTTTGCAGCCGCCGCTGGAGGGGGAGATCGCGGGCGCCGGTGAACGCATCGCTTACGCCGCCCATTCCGACGGTCTGAAGTCCATGTTGACGGTCACCGAGAACCTGAGGTTCTGGGCGCAAGTTTTTGGCACCGAAGACATTTCCCGCGCGATCAACGCTTTCGACCTGATCCCCTTGCGGGACCGGCTGGCTGGCAGTCTGAGCGCCGGGCAAAAACGCCGTCTTGGGCTGGCGCGGTTGATGGTGACGGGGCGGCCGGTCTGGGTGCTGGACGAGCCGACGGTGTCGCTGGACGCCGCCTCCGTCGCGCTGTTTGCCGATGCGGTGCGCGCGCACCTCGCGGGCGGTGGCTCGGCACTGATGGCCACGCATATCGACCTCGGGCTGAAAACAGACGTTCTGGACGTGACGCCCTTCAAGGCGAAGCCGCGTGTCGCCGCCGAAGACGAGGCCTTCCTGTGATTGCGCTTTTGGTCAGGGACCTGCGGCTGGCGGTGCGGGCAGGTGGGGGGTTTGGCCTCGGCCTCGCGTTTTTCCTGATCGTCACGGTGCTGGTGCCCTTTGGCGTGGGGCCGGAGACGGGCCTCCTGTCGAAAATCGCGCCGGGTGTCCTTTGGATCGGCGCGCTTCTGGCCTGCCTCCTGTCGCTGGACCGCATCCTCGCGCTCGACTGGGAGGACGGATCGCTCGACCTGCTGGCCACGGCCCCCTTGCCGATGGAGGGCATCGTCAGCGTGAAAGCGCTGGCGCACTGGATCACCACAGGCTTGCCGCTGGTGGTTGCTGCGCCCGTGCTGGGCGTGCTGCTGAGCCTGCCTGCCGGGGGCTATCTGTGGGTCTTTGTCAGCCTCGCGCTGGGGACGCCGGCGCTGTCGGTCATCGGGACATTCGGCGCGTCTCTGACCGTCGGGCTGAAGCGGGGCGGGCTGCTGATGTCGCTGCTGGTTCTGCCGCTGTACGTGCCGACGCTGATCTTCGGCGCAGAAGTGGCGCGGCGCGGCGCCGAGGGCCTGCCGGTGGCGACGCCGCTGGCGATGCTGGCCGGGATCAGCTTCGGTGTCGTCGCGCTATTGCCGTTTGCCAGCGCCGCCGTGCTGCGGATCAACCTCAGGTGAGGCAAGGGGCTGGGCGCCCGGGGACATATTGCCTCGGGCCGATATTTGGGGTGTATGGAATTCGGGGGCGAAGGTAGGGAGAGCCATGGCGTCGATCTGGGAATATGCCAATCCGGTCAAGTTCATCCGGACCACGGACCGGGTGTTGCCGTGGCTGTCGGCGGCGGCTGTCATCGCGTTGGTGGTCGGGCTCTTCTGGGGCTTCTTCCTGACGCCCGACGACTACCGCCAAGGAGCGACGGTCAAGATCATCTACCTGCACGTTCCCGCCGCTCTGATCGCGATCAATGCCTGGCTCATGATGCTGGTCGCCTCGCTGATCTGGATCGTACGCCGCCACCACGTGAGCGCGCTGGCGGCCCGGGCGGCGGCGCCGGTCGGGGCGGTGATGACGGTGATCGCACTGGCCACCGGCGCGATCTGGGGGCAGCCGATGTGGGGGACTTGGTGGGCGTGGGATCCGCGTCTGACGTCCTTCCTGATCCTGTTCCTCTTCTATCTCGGGTACATGGCTCTTTGGGAAGCGATCGAGAACGATGACTCGGCGGCGGACCTGACGTCGATCCTGTGCCTCGTGGGGTCGGTCTTTGCGATCCTCAGCCGCTACGCAGTCAACTTCTGGAACCAGGGCCTGCATCAGGGCGCGTCGGTCATGCGGGCAGGTGCGTTGGCCGGCGACACGGAAGAACGCGTCTCCAACGTCTATGCCGTGCCGCTGTTCGTCTGCATGGCGGGGTTCGTCCTTCTGTTCATCGCACTGGTCTTCCTGCGCACCCAGACAGAGATCCGGGCCCGGCGGACAAGGGCGCTCATGGCGCGGGAGAGGGTGGCATGATCCCGGAACTGGGTAAGTTCGCGGGGCCGGTGCTGGCCTCTTACGGGGTGTCGCTTGCATTGCTGGCGCTGCTGATCGTCGCGTCCGTCCGGCGGTCGCGGCGCGTGAAGCGCGAACTGGAACAGGTGGAGGACCGCAAGGATGTCTAAGGTGTCGCCGCTGATGATCCTGCCGCCGGTGATCTTCGCCGCCTTCGGGGTGATGGCCTACCTCGGGCTGAAGAACAGCGACGAAACGCACCGCCTGGAATCGGTCTTCGAGGGCAAGCCGGTCCCGGCAATGACGGATGTTGCGCTGGAGGGCCATCCGGGTATCACGCCGGAGATGCTGGCCCGGGGCGAGGTCGTGCTGGTGAACTTCTGGGCCTCCTGGTGCCCGCCGTGCCGCGCCGAGCATCCGCAGCTTCTGGCGCTGCAGGCTGATGGCTTGCCGATCCTTGGCGTGAATTTCAAGGATCAGGCCAAGAATGCGGTGTCTTATCTGGAGGACGAGGGCAGCCCGTTCGAAGCGGTCGCCTTCGACCCGAACGGCCGCACGGCGATCGACTGGGGGGTGACCGCACCGCCGGAGACCTTCATCGTCGACGGCGACGGCACGGTCTTGTTCAAGTTCGTGGGGCCTCTGGTCGGATCGGACTACGAGCAGCGGTTCGTGCCGGAGCTGGAGAAGGCGTTGGCCGACTGACAATTGCCCGGCGCAGGTGCGCGCGTGCAGGTCGGATGCCTCCGGCGGAGGTATTTTTTGCCAAGATGAAGGGCAGCGCCGTCAGAGTTCGCAGACGGTGGCCTGCTGATGGGTGTCGCACGGGGCCTTGTTGTCCTGTGTGCCTGCGTAAGCGCCGATCACGGCGAGCAGGAGCAATGCACCTGCCTGCAGAAGGGTAATGACTTTCATCTCTGGGCGCCTCTCTTTTCGGTCTCTTGCGTGGGCCGTGACTTGGAAATGGTCCCGTCGGCGGGGAATTAAAGGGGGGGGCCGGCAAAGACAGGGGCGCTTTGCGGGGGTTGAAAATCTGCGCGGTGGCCTGCCGGTGGCCGCGAATTTCGGCAAGCTCCTGCCGAAGCGGGAGCGGCGGGCCTGCCAGTCTTAGCGTTTGTTCAAGGAACTCTGGAGGTCAGGAAAGCCTGACCCGGGGCTTGTCGGCTGGCGCGTCTGTTGCTATCGATTCCGGATGCGCCCGATCCCGGGCCGATGGAGTTTTCATGTTGGAGAATGTGGCGGGCCGCTGAGGGCCGGGCTCACAGGATGAACGCCGGTCCCGACGAGACCTGACCTTCCGCGCGCTGGCCGGAGGGTCAAAGTTGCACGTCTGATCCGGACATGACTCTCAATGAATATCTCGAAATACGAACAGCGCGTGTTGCACGTGCTGGCTCAGGGCGGCGCGATTTCCTTCAAGCGCGGCGACAATGGCAAACTGCAGGACGTGACGTGCGTCACGCGCGACGGCCACGTGCTGAACGACTGCACGCTGGCGGTGGTGGAGCGGTTGAAGAAACGGCGGCTGATCCGGTCGCGGGGTGGCGCGGCCTACCGCGTCACACGCGCGGGGCTGGCGGCCGTTCGGGCCCAGCTCGACCAGCGTTGACGGGCGCGGCACAGGGTAGGGCGGGGCTGCGCGCCGCCCCGCCTGAAGGCAGAAAGCGCCCCTTTGGGGGGGGGCGCTTTCGATTTCACATGGTGGTGGCTTCGGGCCGTCGGCTCACTCGGCGGCCACGGCGTCGCCGAATGCCAGGTTGCGCAGCACGTATTGCAGCACACCGCCGTGTTCGATGTATTCCACCTCGATGGCGGTATCGATCCGGCACTTCAGCGTGATCTCCTTGGTGG
Organism: Sagittula stellata E-37; assembly: GCF_039724765.1. NCBI lineage: Bacteria > Pseudomonadati > Pseudomonadota > Alphaproteobacteria > Rhodobacterales > Roseobacteraceae > Sagittula > Sagittula stellata. The sequence goes on from NZ_CP155729.1 coordinate 2,008,987, forward strand.
AGCCGTCCGCGAAGGTGATGGTGCAGGGCGTTTCCTGACCCGGCTTCACATCGTCAAGACCCTTGATGTCGACAGTCTCGTCGCCCTTCAGACCCAGCGATTTGCGGGTGTCGCCGCCAGTGAACTCGAACGGGATGACGCCCATGCCGACGAGGTTCGAACGGTGGATGCGTTCGAACGATTCGGCCACGACCGCCTTGACGCCCAGAAGCGCCGTGCCCTTGGCCGCCCAGTCGCGCGAAGAACCCGCGCCGTACTGTTCGCCGCCGAAGATCACGAGGGGCGTGTCCTGATCCTGATAGGCCATGGCCGCGTCGTAGATCGAGGTCTGCTCGCCGTCGGGGCCCTTGGTGTAGCCGCCTTCGACGCCGTCCAGCATCTCGTTCTTGATGCGGATGTTGGCGAAGGTGCCGCGCATCATGACCTCGTGGTTGCCGCGACGGCTACCGTAAGAGTTGAACTCGCGTACCGGCACCTGACGCTCGACCAGATACTGACCTGCGGGGGTCGATTCCTTGAAGGAGCCTGCCGGAGAGATGTGGTCGGTGGTGATCATGTCGCCCAGGATGGCCAGAACGCGCGCGCCCTCGATGTTCGAGATGGTGCCCGGCTCCTTGCCCATGCCCTGGAAGTAGGGCGGGTTCTGGACGTAGGTCGAGGTCGCCGGCCAGTCGTAGGTCTCGCCGCCGTTGACTTCGACGCCCTGCCACTTCTCGTCGCCCTTGAAGACGTCGGCATACTTGGCCTGGAAGCTTTCACGGGTGACGGTCTTTTCGACCAGGTCCGCGATCTCGGCGTCCGACGGCCAGATGTCCTTGAGATAGACGTCGTTGCCGTCCTTGTCCTGTCCCAGCACGTCGGTGGCGATGTTGACGTTCATGTCACCCACCAGCGCATAGGCCACCACCAGCGGCGGTGAAGCGAGGTAGTTGGCGCGGACGTCCGGGCTAATGCGGCCTTCGAAGTTGCGGTTGCCCGACAGCACCGAGGTCGCGACCAGATCGTACTCGTTGATCGCCCTGGAGATCGGCGCGTCCAGCGGACCGGAGTTGCCGATGCAAGTAGTGCAGCCATAGCCCACGAGGTTGAAGCCGATGGCGTCGAGGTGTTCCTGAAGGCCGGCGGCCTCGAGGTACTCGGACACGACCTGCGACCCCGGGGCCAGCGAGGTCTTCACCCAGGGCTTGCGGTTCAGGCCCAGCTCATGCGCCTTCTTGGCCACGAGACCCGCGCCGATCATGACGTAGGGGTTCGAGGTGTTGGTGCAGGACGTGATCGAGGCGATCACGATGGAGCCGTCGTGCAGCTGGTAGTTGCCGTCGTCGGTCGCGACGAAGCCGCGCTTGTGGCTGCCGGTGTCGCCGGGGATGTCGCGGGGTTCGGGCTTGCCGCCTTCGCCTTCCCAACGGACCTCGTCCTTGGCCGGGACGTCCTGACCGTTGCGAACGCCCTTGATGTATTCGGCAAAGGCAGGGGCGGCCTTGTCCAGCGCGATGTAGTCCTGCGGACGCTTGGGGCCCGAGATCGCGGGCACGATGGTGCCCATGTCGAGTTCCAGCGTCGAGGAGTAGACCGGGTCGTAACCGGCGTCGCGCCACATGCCGTTTTCCTTGGCGTAGGCCTCGACCAGCGCGATGCGGTCCTCGTCCCGGCCAGAGACGCGCATGTAACGCAGGGTCTCGCCGTCGATCGGGAAGAAACCGCAGGTGGCGCCGTATTCGGGGGCCATGTTGGCGATGGTGGCGCGCTGCGCCAGCGGCAGGTTGTCCAGCCCGTCGCCGTAGAATTCGACGAACTTGGACACCACGCCATGGGCGCGCAGCATCTCGACGACCTTCAGCACGAGGTCGGTGCCGGTGGTGCCTTCGACCATGGAACCGGTCAGCTTGAAGCCCACGACCTCGGGGATCAGCATCGAGATCGGCTGGCCCAGCATGGCGGCCTCGGCCTCGATCCCGCCGACGCCCCAGCCCAGGACGGCTGCGCCGTTGACCATGGTGGTGTGGCTGTCGGTGCCGACGAGCGTGTCGGGGTAGGCCACTTGCTCACCGTTCTGGTCCACGTCGGTCCAGACGGTCTGGGCGAGGTACTCCAGGTTCACCTGGTGGCAGATGCCGGTGCCCGGGGGCACGACGCGGAAGTTGTTGAACGCGGTCTGGCCCCACTTGAGAAAGGCGTAGCGTTCGAGGTTGCGTTCGTACTCGCGGTCGACGTTCATCTGGAACGCGCGCGGGTTGCCGAATTCGTCGATCATGACGGAGTGGTCGATGACCAGATCGACCGGGTTGAGCGGGTTGATCTTCTGAGCGTCGCCGCCCAGAGCCTTGATGCCGTCGCGCATCGCGGCCAGGTCGACGACCGCCGGAACGCCGGTGAAGTCCTGCATCAGAACGCGTGCCGGGCGGTAGGCCAGCTCGCGGTCGCCCTTGCCACCGCTCTTCGCCCAGTCGGAGAACGCCTTGATGTCGTCCAGGGTGACGGTCTTGCCGTCCTCGAAGCGCAGCATGTTCTCCAGCACGACTTTCAGGGCCGCGGGCAGCTTGGAAAAGTCGCCGAGCCCGGCGGCTTCGGCTGCCGGGATGGAGTAATAGGCGACGGTCTGGCCGCCCGCTTCGAGCGTCTTGCGCGTTTTCGCGCTGTCTTGGCCGACTTGAATGGTCATGGGAACCTCCGATGGGTGACGGAATGTGATAGCCGTGTCATGCCGCAACGCCGCAAACAACTCAAGGGGTCCTTGGTGTTTTGTATGCCATTGTACACAGAAAAATGTCGCAACGGCGTCTTGGGTTCGGATCGCGGGTGTTCCGGCCTGTATCACGGGATACCCGACGCGCCGCGTTAGACGCACCGACCGGATGTTGAGGATCGGTGTGAAGACCGCCAAGACCCCTTGGTACGACCAGGCCAAAAGCGCAGGCTCAGGTCTTCACCTGGACGAAAATACCTCGGGGGAGTCCTCGCAGAGGACGGGGGCAGAGCCCCCATGCCGCGCCGCTTCCCAGTCCGACACGCATGTGACCAACTCGGTCACCGAACGGCATCGCGCCAAGGTTCCGCAGGACGGTGGCGAAGTTCAGTGGTAAAGCTGGACATACTAAAGAACCGGTCGCGAAGTATTGACGCACGGGGCGGGTGCGGTTTGGGTCAGGCCAAAAGGAGAACCCCATGCAGGAAGAGATCTACGATGCCGGCTGCCTTTGTGGTGCTCTGCGGGTCTCGGCGCGTGGCGCGCCGCTGCGCGTCGGCATCTGCCATTGCCTGGACTGCCGAAAGCACCATGGCGCGGTGTTCTATGCGGCGGCGCAGTTCGAACCCGGACAGGTCACCGTGACCGGACCGTCCCGCAACTTCAGGGGCAGGTATTTTTGTCCGACCTGCGGCGGCTCGGTCTTTGCGGAAAGTGACGACGTGATCGAACTGCACCTGGGCGCGTTGGATGCGCCCGACCGGTTGCAGCCCGAGTACGAGCTCTGGACTTCGCGCCGTGAGAGCTGGTTGCCGCCCTTTACGGAGATGGCTCAGTTCGAGCGGGAAAGAGACGACCCGGACGCGGCTGGATATGACATGGGCCCGTCCGAATTCCGTTAGACATCCGGCCCTGGCCTGCATCCGGCCCGGCGGACAGGATGCAGGCCAGGGCGATCGTGGAGGTTTCGTCCACCAAAGCGGTGCATGCCCGCGCCATCTTGCCCCGGACGTGCGCTCTGCCGGTCCCACGCGCCACGGAACAGACACGGGTCGCCGCGACGCAGTGGAAGATGCCGCGCGTCATGGGCAAGTGGCAGGCGGCGACTGCTTCACGGCCCGCGCCCCGACTGGGAGGCGGGTCATGATCGGTGCCGACAGGGGTAGGGATTGCGCCAACGGGAAGACCGGCGCCCGCACCGAAAGGGCCCGCTCTGCCTTCACCCGAACGCTCCGGTGGACGCCAACACCCGCGTGCCGGCCGATCCCCGGAACTGGTGGGCTGATGCGTCGGGGCGACATATGTCACTTTCCTCGCCAATCCTTGATTGGCGTTTGAGGCAGGCTGCCGTTACATCGAATTGGTCCGACAACAACAGCAGGCAAACTCATGCGCAGGCATCTCTCATTTGCGATGGCGATCTGGATCGGGCTCGCCGGCGGTGTGGCCAGCGCAGAGACAGCGCATCCCGTCGTCGTGGAGTTGTTCACGTCTCAGGGGTGTTCCTCCTGTCCGCCTGCCGACGCCCTTCTGGCCGAGCTTGGGGACCGCGACGACGTGATCCCGCTGGCGCTGCACGTCGATTACTGGGACTACATCGGTTGGAAAGATGTGTTCGGAACGCCCAAGGCGACGAAGCGTCAGAAAGGTTACGCGCGCGCCAACGGCTGGAAGATGATCTACACCCCGCAGATCATCGTGAACGGGCGCGAGGACGTGGTCGGGTCGCGTCCCGGACAGGTCGCCGCTCTGATCGAGGAACATCGCGGCGACGTCAGTCACGTGGACCTTTCGCTGAAGCGGATGGGCGACCGTGTCGTCATCCGGGCGACCGGCGACGGAACCGCGCGCCCCTGTGACATCCACGTCGTGCGCTACCTGCCCTCCGAAGAAGTGGCGATCAGGCGCGGCGAGAATGCTGGCAAGACCATCACTTACACCCACATCGTGCGCGACTGGGACGTTGCGGCGCGCTGGGACGGTCTGGGTACATTCGAAGGCGCGGTCCCCGTGCCCGCGGGCACGCCGGTCGTCGTCATTCTGCAGGAGCCTAAGAACGGCGCGATCCTCGCGGCGCAAAGGCTGCGCTGAGGCATTCGCATCAGTCGGAAGTTGTGGCCTCAGCCGGGCGGTGCTTGGCCACGCGCTTGGGTTTCCAGCGGCGATGCGTCCACATCCATTGGCCGGGATCCTCTTCGATACGCGCCTCCAGCCGGGCTGTGACTTCCGCCATCATGGTCACCGGATCGGTGTGCGGCACAGGTTCCTCGAACACCGCGTCAAAGCCGTAGCGGTCTGCGCGCCGGATACCGAAGTAGGGCAGCAACAAGGCATTTGTCCTCAGCGCGATCTCTGCCGGTGAGGTTGCGGTGGGCGCGGGCTGTCCAAGAAAGTCGATCAGCTCGCCCGAGGATTCGAAGACGTCGAAGAGCATCGCCGCCATGCCGCCCCCGCGCAGGTACTTCATCAGCCCAAGCGTACCGCGCCGGCCCTGCACGAACATCTCTCCGCCGACGTCGCGATAGTTCTGGACGTACCTGTTGTTCATGTAGGGGTTGGACATCGCCCTCAGAAAACCCGCCGTCTGGTAGCCGCGCGCCAGCAGCGCCGCGCGGGGCAGGACGGGGCTGCCGTAATGGCCGGAGATCAGCAGGACCGGACGACCGGCAGCGCGCGCCTCTTCCAGCGCAGGCAGACCGGGGCCGGTCAGCGGATATCGGCTGCCGCGCGCCAGCATTTCCTTGGGGTCGTAGTTCTCGATCAGCGCGCGGGCGAGGTTGTCGATGGCCTGTTCGGCGATCTCGTGTTTGCGTTCTGTCGGCGTGTCCGGCCAGACAAGGTCGAGGTTGGCATAGACGCGCTTGTACCACCCCAGCGGTGGCGCAAGGCATTTGCGCGTCGCCCATCCCGCCAGCCCAAGCCTCTGGCGGGCAGGGAGCAGCCGGATCGTGCCGATGAAGGCGTTGAAGGCCATGTCGGCAAGCCGCTGGCTGAACCGGCCTTCCGGCGCGTCCTTCGATTTGTCTTCGCCCGTCGCCAAAGTCTGCCTTCCCGCGTTTGGCGGTGTTTTAGGTCCGGCGCCCGGCAGCGGCAAGGGGGCGGGTTCAACCGCCTGTCACGAGGTGGTCCGCGAGCGGGCAAACTTCCGGTCGGGATGGGCTGGCCCGCGGCGTTGGAGGTAGGCAAAGGGCGACGGAGAGAGGAAGTGATTGCAGGCGGCACGTGCGGTGGTTCTTTGACAGGCCGTCACGTCCGCATTCGAAAAGCCGGGCGGTAAACCGCGATGTTGTTCACGCACATGTACCGCAACGTGTCGCCCCGATACCATTTTCCTCTATTCCTCGGCGTCCGGATCGAGCAGCTCGATCTCGCCGACCGAAACCAGGTCCCGGATGGCCGAGACCACGGCGGCCATGGCCTTTTCCCCGACCTTCGGCTTTACGTTGCCCTTGTTGGCCGCCTCTTCCCGCAGGCTCTCTGCCATGCGTTTCGACATGTTGGACAACAAGAAATCTGCGGTGCGTTGGTCATCCTCCGCCGTGGCGGCGGCGAGCGCCACAGCGAGCGTATCGGGCTGCACGTCGCGGGTGATTTTCGGGACATCGATGGCATTCAACCGCTCGGGTATGTTGGCGAAGGTGAAGATCGCCTTTCGCACGGCCTCTGCAAATTCCGCGTCTTCCTGTTCGAGCTGCTGAAGCAGTTCCTCCCGGACGGCGCTATTGGAATAGTTGAGGATCGCGCCCAGCCGTTCGTCGGGGCGTTTTGCGAAGGCCTTCTCCGGCTCCGCATCGATCTGGGCGGCCAGCGATAGTCCGATCCGGTCGACCGCATCCGGCGTGACCCCCGTTGTCATGGACACCGCGTAAGAAATCCGCCGCGCCTTGTCGCCCGGCAGTTTCGCCAGAACTTGCGCGGCCTTGCCCACGTCGATCTTCGACATCATGACCGCCGCAACCTCCGTGCTTTCGGAGAGGACCAGCGCCTCCAGCCGTTCGACGGCCAGATCGTTGATGCGGTCCCAGGGATCGCCGGTCTGGCGCACGCCCGCCTCTTTCCTCAGGCGGGTCGCGGTGCGCGGATTGATCCGGCCGTCCAGCGCGGTCAGCGCACCCGCCATGTCGCCGGGAAACGAAAGGCCCACCGATTCCAGTTCGTCGGAGAATTCCGTCACCACCTGGTTCAGCGTCTCGCGGTCGATGTAGCGCATGTTCCCGAGGAGCATGGTCAGTTCCTCCTGCAGGTCGTCGGGCAACGAGGCGAGCGGCACGTCGCTTTCCTCGTTCAGCAGGAATTGCACGATGATCGCCGCCTTTGCCTTCCGCGACAGGGGCAGCCTGCCGCCGCCAAAGGACGGGCTGGGCAGGGCGGCGAGCGCATGCATGTTGGTCATTCGCGATCTCCGGGATTTACGTCCGGAACAACTGCTAGCGGCTCAAGGTTTCCGGCCCGTTAAAAGCGAAGTGCCACAAGGCCGCTTTCCCAGCATCTTCGACGATTTCGAGATAAAGGCATGTGGCGCGGCAGGTGCCGTTTAACACGGCGTTAGGGAGGCCGCGCTCATCATGCATCGAGGTTCTGGACCCAAGTTCCGCCAGACAAAGCGACATAGGATTTCAGATGCAACGGACCGCCCGAAAAATGGACTTCCCTGAACCGCAGTCTGTCGCGATGCCGCGAACCCGGTGTCTCGTCGTCGATGACGACGTTTTCGATCGGGCGATGCTGGGACGCTGCATCGGCAAAGGCGTGACGGACGTAGAGGTGCTGGAGGCCGATTCCATCGCGGCCGCGCGCGCCCATCTGCACCGCGTCAGGCCCGATATCGTGCTTGTCGATCACCGATTGCCGGACGGCCAAGGCACCGAATTCGCCTTGGAATTGATGTCGGACGGTGCGTTCGCAGACGTTCTGATCTGCGTGGTCAGCAGCGTCGACCCCAGTCTTCTGGACCCCGGTGTTGCCACCTTGCCAAAAGACGCGCTAAGCCGCGTCGGCCTGACGCGCATGGTGGAAGAGTTCCTGGCACGGCGACGGCTTTCGCGGGCGTCCGCTGACGGTGCCCTTGTCGCGGACTTCGGCGCGCATGTGAGCGACAGTCTGGATGCCGCCGTGGCGCGGATGCTGCGTACATTGCGTCGCGCCAAAGGCGGGGCACGTCGGACAATCCCGCGCGCGGCCATGAACGATCTGGACCAGCTGGAAAGCATGATCCTGGCGCTGTCCGACGTGCGGCAACGCATGCATTGAACGGCAAGTCCTTAGTGCGCGACGCTAGGGCGTAGGGAAAAAGCCGCAGTGCTGTCGCGCTACTGCAAAGGTGTCAGCCCGTGACGACCTTGCAGCTGTGCGAGTCGGAGTCGTAGGCAGATCCCTCGGCGCAGGTCATGGCCTGTTTTTCATGCCACTGGCAGGCAGAGCCAAGCGCGGGGACAAGGGCGAGCGCGGCGGCAGTGAGAATCGTCGTGATCTTCATCGGGTCGTCCTCCTGTTGGAATAAGGAGAAAGATAACACGCAAATGTCACTTCTCAAAACGTAGCCGTGCTGGAGTGTACCTCACCATTCCGTGAATGAGCTGCCCAATGGCGGCAGCCCGCGATAGCATGGGACTCGAGAAAGCACGGTCGCACCTCGATCCGGGGTAACTGCGCAGACGAACGGCTGTGACCCGCGATGGGCCACGCAAAATTGCCGCGCAAGACCCGCGACACAGCTCCGGTGCCGACAGTCGCGGTGTGTGACCTCAGTATGTGTAGGTCGTGCCGGTCGTGATGGCATCGCGCAGGGAGGCTTCGGCCCAGGTCCCGCGACCGCCGCGTGCGATGATCTCATCGTATTGGCGCTTGGCACCAACCCAGTCACCTTCGAGCACAAGGCCCTGACCCATGTAACTGCGGGCCAGAAGGTTGTCCGGGTTCTGCGTCAGCGCGGCATCGTACCAACGTTTCGCTTCATTCATGTCGCCGGACATCCGGGCGATGAAACCGCGGTAGGTCAGGACGCCGTCCGCCTGCTGGTCGTCCATGGCGTCCAGTACCATCAGCGCATCCGCGAGATTTCCCTCGTAGGCGTAGCCGCGCACCGCGTCCAGCCTCATCATGTCGTCGACGTGCCCGCTTTGGGGCTTGACGCACTTGTCCGACATCACGTCGTACACGTAGCCGGCCTTGCAGGCGGACTTGGGCGGCGTGGAGCTGTCGGTGCCCGCGGCGAAAGCGGCAACGGGCAGAAGGGTCGTCAGTAGGGCGAGGCAGCGCATGGCGTTAGTCCCTGTCGATTGCATCATGCAGCTAAGATTAGCATGGGCGGGACCCATTTCGAGAGGGGAAAAACCGGAGGTATGGAATACCCCCGGGTTTCGGTTTCCTGTGGGTTTCGGTGAAACCGCGCGGGGCGTCAGGGCGTGAATGGAGGTCTAGTCCTCGTTGAACACCCGGGCAAAGATCGTGTCGACGTGCTTCGTGTGGTAGCCGAGGTCGAACTTCTCGTTGATCTCTTCTTCGGACAGGGCGGCGCGCACTTCGGCGTCGGCCAGCAATTCCTCGCGGAAGTCGGTTCGGTTGTCCCAAACTTTCATTGCGTTGCGCTGCACGAGGCGATAGGCAGCCTCGCGGCTGACACCGGCCTGCGTGAGCGCCAGCAAGACGCGTTGCGACATGACCAGACCGGGGAACTTGTTCATGTTGTCGAGCATGTTCTGCGGGTAGACCAACAGCTTGTCGATGACGCCGGTCAGGCGGTGCAGGGCGAAGTCCAGCGTGATCGTGGTGTCGGGGCCGATGTTACGTTCGACCGACGAATGCGAGATGTCGCGCTCGTGCCAGAGGGCCACGTTTTCCATCGCCGGGATCACCGCCATCCGGACAAGGCGTGCGAGGCCGGTCAGGTTCTCGGTCAGCACCGGGTTCTTCTTGTGCGGCATCGCCGAGGAGCCTTTCTGCCCCATCGAGAAGAACTCCGCCGCTTCCAGCACTTCGGTGCGTTGCATGTGCCGGATCTCGATTGCGATGTTCTCGATCGACGAGGCGATGACGCCGAGGGTCGCGAAGAATGCGGCGTGGCGGTCGCGCGGGATCACCTGGGTCGAGATCGGCTCGGGCACGAGACCCATCTTGTCGCAGACGTGTTCCTCGACGGCCGGTTCGATGTTGGCGAAGGTGCCGACCGCGCCGGAAATCGCGCCGGTGGCGATCTCTGCCCGCGCGTCGCGCATCCGGCTGAGGTTGCGGTCCATTTCGGCGTAGAAGCGCGCGAAGGTGAGGCCCATCGTGGTGGGCTCCGCATGGATGCCGTGGCTACGGCCGATGCGGACGGTTTCCTTGTGTTCGTAGGCGCGCTTTTTCAGCGCGGCGAGCAGCGCCTTCAGGTCGGCGATCAGTATGTCGGACGCGCGGACGAGCTGCACGTTGAAGCAGGTGTCGAGCACGTCGGAGGACGTCATGCCCTGGTGGACGAAACGCGCTTCTTCGGAACCCACGTGCTCTGCCAGGTGGGTGAGGAAGGCGATGACGTCGTGCTTGGTTTCGCGCTCGATCTCGTCGATGCGGTCGATGTCGAATTCCACGTCCTTCGCCTTCCACACCGCTTCGGCGTTTTCACGTGGGATGACGCCCAGATCGGCCATGGCATCGCAGGCGTGGGCCTCGATTTCGTACCAGATGCGGAACTTGGTTTCGGGCGACCAGATGGCGACCATGTCGGGGCGGGAATAACGGGGAATCATCTGGGCCTCCTGCGGATGTCGGACGCAGGCGGTTTAGGGGCGGTGGACGCCGGTCTCAAGAGGGGGAACGGCCCCGCGACGAATGGCGGCGGGAGTTGACGTTTTTCGCGCGTCTTGGTGGCGGCCGAATGGGACAGGACCTTAGGTCCGTGGTAAAGATGAGGATCATAGCGGATGGAGGCGACCATGACATTGAGTTTGGCGGACTTCTTGGGCCGCTGGCGGGTGGACCGGGACATTGCCCACGGCGATGGGTCGCGCGGACGGTTCATCGGGACGGCGGAATGGGTCCCGGGCGAGGCGGGCGCGGACTACGTGGAGCGCGGCGTGCTGCAAGTGGGCGCAGGCAGCTTCCAGGCGGAACGCACATATCGCTGGGGCCCCGGGCTGGACGTCTATTTCGAAGATGGTCGTTTCTTTCACGCGGTGCCGCCGGAGGGCGGGGATGCTGCGCATTGGTGCGATCCGGACCAGTACGATGTTGCCTACGATTTCACCTGCTGGCCGGAGTGGACGGCGCGCTGGCAGGTCAGGGGGCCACGCAAGGACTACGTGATGACAAGCCGCTATGCCCCATTCACCGGGTAAGGGTATGTTTTGCAGAGGTTTTCCGGTTTGGAGGGAAAAGCTTGGCCGTTGTATGTCGTTGTATCCATCTAACGTGTTGAAGTGTTTGGGAAAATGGCTTTACATTGATGCTGCGGCGCGGCATCAGCGCGGCCAAGCCATGGAGACCTGACATGCCGCCGATCACCGATCACCCGTTGCGGTACAAGCTTGCCAACGAACTTCACGCACGACCGTTTCCCTCGCTGACGACGCCGTGCCGGGCTGTTTATCTCGCTGTGAAACGACCAAAGGACGCGGCGTCCCGCGACCGAGACGAGGATTTCGCGCATCTGATCGACCTGCTGGACCGCCACGGCACGGCGCATCCGTCGCCGGGGGCCACGCACTTCAGTGCGCGGATCGGACAGAACACGGTGAAGTGGGAACAGCACACGGAATTCGTGACCTACACCGTCTTTCTGCCCGGGCTGGGCGAGCGGCCTTTCGACCCGGCGGACTTCTCCGTTTTCCCGCAGGACTGGCTGGACAAGGCGCCGGGCGTCCGCGTGACGTCGGCCATGATCCGCGTGGAACGGCGGATGGACGACGATGACATCCGCGCCCGACTGGAGGACTGGCTGGTGCCGGAGAGCATCGCGGTCAGCGAAGTGATCGACCGCGAGGCGGTGATCGCGGGAGACTTCCGTATCGATCCCGGCGGCCATCAGCGCTTTGCGGTCTTCACCAAGTCCAGCGTAGGCCACAGGCGGGCCGGGCGGATCGTGCAAAGATTGTGCGAGATCGAGACCTACAAGAGCATGTCGATGCTGGGGTTCACCCGCATGAAAGAGATTTCTCCGCGCATGGGTGAGATCGACCGGGAATTGACGCGGCTGATGCAGGTCATGACGGAAGGCGAAGGGCATGAGGAGGCGACACTGAAGACCCTTCTGTCGGTTACGGCTGAGCTTGAGAAGATCTCGGCGCAGGTGTCGTTCCGGCTGGGCGCGACGGAGGCCTACGAGGCCATTGTCGGACAGCGTATCGCGGTGCTGCGCGAAGAGCGGTTCCAGGGGCGGCAGACGTTTTCGGAGTTCATGATGCGCCGCTACGATCCGGCAATGCGGACGGTGAAGTCCTCGGCGAAGCGGCTGGAAAGCATGACGGCCAGGGCCACGCGCGCGGCGGACCTGCTGCGGACGCGGGTCGAGGTCGGTCGCTCGGCCCAGAACCAGCAGTTGCTGGAGAGCATGGACCGGCGGGCGGAACTGCAGCTCCGTCTGCAGCACACGGTCGAGGGGCTTTCGGTGGTGGCGATCAGCTATTACGCGGTCTCGCTCGTGTCTTACCTGCTGTATCCGGTGGCCGAGGCGCTGGGGCTGTCAAAGGGCACGATGACCGCGGCGGCGGTGGTGCCGGTGGTGCTGGTGGTCTGGCTGATGATCCGGCGCATCCGCCATCACGTGGAGCGCGCGGGCCCCGATCTTTGAGCGGGGCGCTTGAGGCGGGTGTCATGCGGCCTGCGCATGCGCGCAGACAGGAATAGCCCGGGCGATGCCCGGGCCGCAGGGGGCTCTGCCCCCGCCTTCGGCTCCCCCGAGGTTTTTCTTCCAAGATGAAGGTTGGCGTCACTCTGCCGGCGCGAGGGCGTGGGTGCTGCGCGGGGTGGCCTTGAGCAGTGCATTCGTAACGAGCCCGCCCGCGGCGATGCTGCCGAGGGCGAGCATGGCCGCGAACGACAGGGTAGGTACGCCGGAGAGACCCGCGCCGACCGTGCAGCCACCGGCCAGCACGCCGCCGAAGCCCATCAGGACGGCGCCGGTCAGGTAGCGGCCGGTTTCGCGCGGGCTGGAGAAGCTTTGCCACTGCAGGCGACGCGTGGCGGCAGCCGAGAGAAAACTGCCCGCGAGCACACCGATGATCAGACCTACGCCGAAGCCGGCCGGGACCGCGGTGGACGCGATGACCCAGAACAGTGTCTCGGACCAGGTCGAGGTGAAGGCGAGGCTTTGCATGACCACCGGGTCGAAATCGTCGTAGAGGATGAAGCCCGTGCCGATCCAGGCTGCGGGGACGAGAAGCCCCAGAAGCGCTGCGCCGACCAGCATCGACGGGCTGGCCTTGGACCGGGCCACGACCAGCAGCGCGAGGCCGGTAAGGGCCGCGGTCCACAGCCATGCGCCACCGGGCAGGCTGGCGAAGCCGGCGGTCGCGCCGAGATCGACAGTCACGCTGCCGAGCGCGGTGCGGATCGGGGAGGCGACACCTTTGAGCAGTGCATGGGCGGTTATGGCGAAGATCGCCAGAACGGTGAGCGCGCGCAGGTTGCCGGTGGCGCTCAGCACGGTCAGGCGGGAGACGCAGCCACGCGTCAGCACCATGCCGGCGCCGAAGGCCAGACCGCCGGCGACGATGGCCAGCCAGGGCAGATCGGGGGCCATGAACCGATGTTCCGCGAAGGAGATCCAGCCCGCCGCAACGGCTGCCTGCGTGCCAATCAGCGCGGTCGCCAGTGCCATGAACCAGACGCCCGATGCGGCGCGGCGGTCTTCGCCGACAAGCGCGCGGCGAAAACAGAACCTGGTACGTTCGGCGAGCGCACCGAACAGGAGACCGAGGCCCAACGCAAGATAAACCGCAGCCTGCGGTGCGGTGAGGTTTTCGAAGCCGAGAGATTCGTACATGGCGGGCCTCCTTTTGGAACAGCGTTCCATCTGGCGCAAATTCCATTGGCTATCAACACTCGATACCAGGTGGAGTGCTTGGGCCTTTGGAACAAATTCCCAAATTCCCTAAAATTGATGGAAGCATGGTCTGACATGATGCGGCACGCGCGGAGCGGCTGTTGCCGGAGTGGGTTTGGTGCTGTCGGGTGTTCTTTTTTCTCGGAAGGGGCCCGGGAATGAAAAAGGAGTGCCCGGTGGGACACTCCTTGTCTGCATGGGAACAGAATGCGGTTCTGGTTCAGTCCATGGCCTTGAAGTTGAACTCGCCGCCTTCTTTGATGCCCGAGAACCAGCGCGCAGTGACCGTCTTCGTCTTCGTGTAGAAGCGGAAGGCATCAGGGCCGTACTGGTTGAGGTCGCCGAAGGCCGATTTCTTCCAGCCGCCGAAGGTGTGGTAGGACAGCGGTACGGGGATCGGGAAGTTGATGCCGACCATGCCGACGTTCACCCGGTGGGCAAAGTCGCGGGCGGTGTCGCCGTCGGCCGTGTAGATCGCCGTGCCGTTGCCGTAGGGGTTGTCGATCACGAGGTTGAGCGCGTCCTCATAGGTGTCGGTGCGGACGGTGGAAAGGACCGGGCCAAAGATCTCTTCCTTGTAGATGTCCATGTCAGGCGTGACATTGTCGAACAGCGACGGGCCGCAGAAGAAGCCATTCTCGTAGCCCTGAAGCTCCATGCCGCGCCCGTCGATGACGAGTTTCGCGCCTTGCTCCACACCGCTGTCGATGAGGCCCTCGATGCGTTGTTTGGCCTGCGCGGTGATGACGGGACCGTAGTCCATCTCCTGATCGGAGGTGTAGGGGCCGACGCGCAGTTTCTCGACACGCGGCACGAGGGCGTCGATCAGCTTGTCGGCAGTCTCCTGACCCACCGGAACGGCGACGGAGATCGCCATGCAGCGTTCGCCGGCCGCGCCGTAGCCCGCACCCACCAGCGCGTCCGCCGCCTTTTCGATGTCGGCGTCGGGCATGATGATCATGTGGTTCTTCGCGCCGCCGAAGCACTGTGCGCGCTTGCCGTTGGATGCTGCGCGGCCATAGATGTACTGCGCGATCGGCGTGGAGCCGACAAAGCCCACGGCTGCGATGTCCTCGTTGTCGAGGATCGCGTCGACGACCTGTTTGTCGCCGTTGACCACCTGCAGGACGCCGTCGGGCAGGCCGGCTTCCTTGATGAGTTCGGCAAGGCGCAGGGCGGTGGAGGGCACGCGCTCGGACGGCTTGAGGATCATGGCGTTGCCGCAGGCCAGCGCCGGCGCCATCTTCCACAGCGGGATCATGGCGGGGAAGTTGAACGGCGTGATGCCGGCCACGACACCCAGGGGCTGGCGCATGGAGTAGAGGTCGATGCCCGGGCCGCCGTCATCGGTGAACTCGCCCTTCAGCATGTTGGGCGCGCCCATGCAGACCTCGACCACCTCAAGACCGCGCTGTACGTCGCCGCGGGCGTCGGGGAGGGTCTTGCCGTGCTCGCGGGACACCAGCTCAGCCAGCTCGTCCATGTGCGCGTTGATGAGCTGGCCGAACTTCATCATGACGCGGGCGCGGCGCTGCGGGTTGGTGGCGCCCCATTTCTTCTGAGCTTCCACGGCTTTGGCCACGGCGTCATTCAGCTCTTCCACGGTGGACAGCGGAGTTTTCGCCTGCACTTCGCCGGTGGCTGGGTTGTAGACGTCCGAGGTGCGGCCCGACGTCGATTTGACGTGCTGGCCGTTGATCCAGTTGGTGAGTTCGGTCATTGCAGTCCTCCAGAGTTTCAGTGTTGCGGGGACCCTACTCTTGCAATTTTGCGCAAGGAAGGGGCAGTTTGGCAAAGGGGCTTTGCAGGAG
Organism: Sagittula stellata E-37; assembly: GCF_039724765.1. Taxonomy (NCBI): domain Bacteria; kingdom Pseudomonadati; phylum Pseudomonadota; class Alphaproteobacteria; order Rhodobacterales; family Roseobacteraceae; genus Sagittula; species Sagittula stellata. The sequence goes on from NZ_CP155729.1 coordinate 2,024,501, forward strand.
TGCAAAATGGACTGGGACGATCTGCGCGTGTTCCTCGCTGTGGCGCGGGGCGAAAGCTTGTCTGCGGCGGGGCGGGTGCTGCGCATGGACCCGGCGACTGTCGGACGACGCGTGGCACGGCTTGAGCAGGGGCTGGGCGCTCCGCTCTTCGCGAAATCGCCACAGGGTTACGCGCTGACCGAAGCCGGCGCGCGGTTGGTCGATCATGCGGAATCGGCAGAGCAGGCGGCACTGCTCGCGACAGAGGCTGTAAAGGGCCGCTCGGAGGGGTTGTCGGGGCAGGTGCGGATCGGTGCACCGGACGGCTGCGCCAATTACCTCCTGCCGCAGGTCTGTGCGACGATTGCCGATCAGAACCCGGAGTTGGAGGTGCAGATCGTCGCCCTGCCGCGCGTCGTGAACCTGTCCCGGCGTGAAGCCGACATGGCTATCGCGGTCTCTCCTCCGACGGCCGGGCGGCTCGTCGTTCAGAAGATTGCCGACTACCGGCTGCATCTTTCGGCAAGCGACGCTTATCTTGCCTCAAGAGCCCCGATCGAGACGCTCGAAGACCTGCGCGGACACCGGATCGTCGGCTACATTCCCGACATGATCTTCGACAAGGAGCTGGATTATCTCGCCGATCTCGGCATGAACGGGGTGGAGCTCGCGTCCAACTCCGTCGCTGTGCAGTTCCAGTGGATCAAGGGCGGGGCAGGGCTCGGGATCGTTCACGATTTTGCCCTGCCACAGGCCGAAGGTGTCAAGCGCCTGCTGGTGGAAGAGATGGAGCTTGTCCGCTCATTTTACCTTGTCCGCCACGCCGACGACCGGCGGCTGGAGCGTATGAACCGGTTTGCCGAGGCGCTCGTCGCCGGAATGCGCGCCGAGCTGGCCCGGCTCGAAGCACAGGCGGCCTCGTAAATACACCTTTAGTCGGTGCCCGATCCGTGTTTTCAACCCATTGGCTGACTTGACAGGTTGTCGCACCTCGGTGACGCTGGGTGAAAGCTATCGCAGACGAGGAGCATCGCCATGCAGGTCCAGCAGATTCTGAAGAGTAAGGGTATCGACAGCGTGTATACGGTCAAACCGGGCACCAAAGTCGCGGACGCGGCGAAGATCCTTGCGGAGAAGCGGATCGGGACAGTGGTGATTTCTTCGGACGGCGTGGTTGCAGAGGGCATCCTGTCCGAACGTGACATCGTGCGGGTGCTGGCTTCGAACGGCGCGGGTTGCCTTTCGGACGCAGTGGATGACTACATGACCAAGAAACTTGTGACCTGCGCGCGCGGCGACAACGCCGACGCGATCCTCGCCACGATGACGGAGGGCCGCTTCCGTCACATGCCCGTGGTCGAAGACGGCAAGATGGTCGGGCTCATCACGTTGGGTGACGTGGTCAAGGCCCGCCTCAGCGAATTGGCGATGGAGAAGACCGCCCTCGAGGGCATGATCATGGGGCACTGAACTCACAGCGAAAAACGTCGTGCGCCTGCCGCGCCTCCTGTGACAGGCGCCGACTGCCGAACTGTAGCATTCGGCGGCTCGCCACGATGTGCGAACCTGACGCAAGGTCCGTGGTTCTGAGGTTTGCCCCTTGCATTCGCTGGCGCAATATTGTTGCGTTTGCGCGCGGCGAGAATAACGGGGGAGCCTCACAATGCGCACCGGTCTTTATCCAGGCACCTTCGATCCCATAACTCTGGGACATATCGACATTATCCGCCGCGGCGCGACCTTGGTCGACCGGCTGGTGATCGGTGTCGCGATCAACCGGGACAAGGGGCCGCTGTTCACGCTGGAAGAGCGTGTGGCCATGGTCGAGGCAGAGTGCATCGACATCGCCCGGGAGACGGGGTGCGAAATCCTCGTGCACCCATTCGAGAACCTGCTGATCGACTGCGCCCGCGATGTGGGTGCCTCGGTCATCGTGCGCGGTCTGCGCGCCGTGGCAGATTTCGAATACGAATACCAGATGGTCGGCATGAATCGTACGCTCGACGATTCGGTCGAGACAGTGTTTCTGATGGCGGAGGCCCGGCACCAGGCGATTGCATCGAAACTGGTGAAAGAAATCGCTCGTTTGGGCGGCGATGTCTCGAAGTTCGTGACGCCGCCAGTGCGGGACGCGCTCGAGGCACGCTTCGATTGAAAGCGCGCCGCGCACTCCTGCTGGTCTTGATCTTCGGCGTGCTGGCCTACGTGGCCTATGGCGTGGCGGCTGTGTCGGTGCACACGAGGCTGGTCTATCCGTTTCACAGTCAGGTCGAATTTTCAGAATACGGCTTTGACCCGCAGGACGTGTCCACCGACGCTGGTCCTTTGCGGGTCTACAAGCACGTGGGGGCGGCCGGCGCGCCGGTTGTGATCTACTTCATGGGCAACGTGGGGGCCTTGCGCGCCTTTGCCCCAATGCTGCGTCATCATGCGGAGGCCGGGCGCAGCGTTGTCGCGATGGGGTATCGCGGCGGCGGTGGCGTCCCGGGAACGCCGTCCGAAGACCGGCTGAAGGCGGATGCCCTGGCTGTGTTCGACGCGCTGCCAGAGCTCGTCGGTAAAGACGGCCCGGTGATCGTGCACGGCTATTCCCTGGGCACCGGGCTCGCGCTGCATGCCGCGGCCGAGCGCCCGGTAGACGGGATGATCCTGGCGGCGCCCTATGCGCGGCTGTGCGAACTGATGTCGGCGCGCTCATTTCTGCCAGCCTGCGTGATGCCTGGCGTGCAGAAGTGGCAAAGCCTGGATGACGCGCGCAGGGTCATGGCCCCTTCGCTGGTGATCCACGGCACGGAGGACAGTCTGATCCCCTTCAGCCATGGGGAGCGCGTGGCAGCGGCGCTGGATGAGGCGGGAAGCGAAACCACACTGGTGCCGATCGAACTGGGGGGGCACGACGATTTGTTCGGCAAGCCCGGTTACCTGTCCAGCATTGACGCGTTCATCGACGGCATCGCGCGCTAAACCAGATTTCATTGCCTGTTCGGACTGACGTCTTTCCAGCGCAACCCGGGCAGGATGATCCTGCGCGGCTTGTTCAAACCTGTAGACGCACTCGACTTCTCAATGGCGCGCCACACGGACATGTCGTGGCGGACCCGACAAAATCCTGCGCGACGCTCTCTTGCCTCTTTGCTGTTCACAGAGCTGTTTTCTGCGTTCGATGCTGCACGGCGGCGTTAACATTTCCCTTGGTTTGCTTTGCATTTCGTGCATGGCGACCCGGCCTATACGACAATTGTGCTGCGGCGCAGCAAGCTTATGTTGGCGGTAACGAAACGCAAACTGAAAGGAAAAGACATGAGCTTCGTTAGCAACATCCGTGGCCGCATGGCGAAACGCGCCGAGTACAAACGCACCCTGTTCGAACTGACGTCCATGCCGGAAGAAACCGCCCGCGACCTGAACATCGCTCGCGCCGACATGCCGCGCATTGCGCATCAGGCGGTCTACGGTGGCTGAACCAGACCTGACCTGCGGACAGGACACCATGGAATTCGAAAGGCGCCGCCTCTTGTGAGGACGGCGCCTTTTTCTTTGCAACAGTATGTCTTGGCGCCTTGATGCCTGTGTCGAGAGGCTTCACGCCGGGAAGGGGCGGACGCGCCGCCCCAAAGCGCATGGCTCAGATCAGCTTGCCCATGGCGACCGCGGTGTCGCTCATGCGGTTGGAGAAGCCCCACTCGTTGTCGTACCAGGTCAGAATACGGCACATGGTGCCTTCCATGACCTTGGTCTGGTCGGTGTGGAAGATCGAAGAGTGCGGGTCGTGGTTGAAGTCCGACGACACCAGCTTCTTGTCCGTGTAGCCGAGGATGCCTTTCAGCGGGCCGTTGGCAGCGGCGCGGATCGCGTCGTTGATCTCTTCCACGGTGGTCGAGCGGGCCGCTTCGAACGTCAGGTCGACGACGGAAACGTTCGGTGTGGGCACGCGGATCGCGACACCGTCCAGCTTGCCGTTCAGTTCCGGAAGCACGAGACCCACGGCCTTTGCCGCGCCCGTGGAGGTCGGGATCATCGACAGCGCTGCGGCGCGGGCGCGATAGAGGTCCTTGTGCATCGTGTCCAGAGTAGGCTGGTCGCCGGTGTAGCTGTGAATCGTGGTCATGAAACCCTTCACGATGCCGAACTCGTCGTTCAGTACCTTTGCGACCGGTGACAGGCAGTTCGTGGTGCAGGACGCATTGGAGACGACCAGGTCGTCCTTGGTCAGAACGCTGTCGTTCACGCCGAAGACGATGGTCTTGTCGGCATTGGTGCCCGGCGCCGAGATCAGCACGCGCTTCGCACCGGTAGACAGATGCGCCTGGCACTTCTCTTTGGAAGTGAAGATCCCGGTGCACTCCATGATGACGTCGACATCACCCCAGGGCAGGTCTTCCGGGTTGCGGATCGCGGTCACCTTGATCGGCCCCCGGCCCACGTCGATGCTGTCTTCGGTGTGACTTACCTCGACCGGGAAACGGCCGTGCACACTGTCGTACTGCAGCAGGTGGGCATTGGTCTCGACCGGGCCGAGGTCGTTGATCGCGACCACTTCGATGTCGGTGCGGCCGGACTCGATGATGGCACGCAGCACGTTGCGGCCGATGCGGCCGAAACCGTTGATGGCGACTGTGACGGTCATGGGAGTGTCCTCTCTGTGGCAGTCTTCTGCAGCGAGCGTCGGCGGCGTGGCGCGCCCGGTCAAGTGATGTTAACGCTACCAAGCATCCAGCATCCCCGAAGTCAAGGGTGGCGGGCGTGCTGCTGCGGTCGAGGGGGCAGGCGAACTTCGTAGGTGTGCACGTGCTCGGGTGGGGCAGGGCGTGGCCGATTGCCGCCCGGGCCGTCAGCGCCAGAAGGCCACGTAGTCGATCAGCCAGTACAGTTTCTTTCCCAGAAACAGCAGGTTGGCCCCGTTGAACAGCGTCAGGTCCCAGACGATCAGGATCGCGATGATCCCGCCGAGGATGAGGGCCAGTCTGTTGGTCATGCCGCGCTCCGCTTGCCTCTGCCGGTCATGCCAGAGCGCGCGGGCGCTGTCACGCCTTTGCGCGGACCGCGAGCACGAAGAGCATGGCAACCACCGCCGAGGCGACGATATTGAGGTTCGCCATCGACAGGCCGAACATTTCCCATGGGATCTCGTCGCAGCGGATCACGGGCGCGTTCATGATCTGGTTGAACAACTCGTCGGTGCTGAGGTCGCCGACCGGGCCGCCAGAGCATGTCGTCGGACCTTCCCACCAGCCACGCTCGACACCGGTGTGATAGATCGCGATGACCGAGGACGACCCGGCCCCGGCAGCACCGATCCACAGAAGCGCCCGGGCGGGAACGAAAAGCGCCAGAACCCCTGCGACGATCGCGGCAAAATGGCCGTAGCGCTGCCAGTAGCACAGTTTGCAGGGATACAGCCCGCCGATGTACTGAAAGCCGAGCGCCCCGAAGATCAGTGCGGCGGAACCGAGGGTGGCGAGCAGGGTCAGTGTCTTGCGGGTCATATGTATCTCAGCACAAGGAAGCCACCGACAAGAAGCGCGACGAACAGGGTGAAGACAAGCCCGAGATACCTCTCGATGAAATCACGAATTGGTGCGCCGAAAGCGTAAAGCAGCCCGGCCACCACGAAAAAGCGGATCGCGCGGGCGACAAGCGCGGTCGTGAGGAACGTGGCCAGTGGCATCGCGGTCCAGCCGGACATGATCGTGATGACCTTGAACGGAAAGGGGGTGACGCCGGCGATCAGCACGGCCCAGAACCCGGCGCCGTTGAAGGTCGCGTTGAACTCCGCCATCTTGTCGGCCTTGCCGAAGAATTCGAGGATTGGCTGACCCAGCGTTTCGAAGAAGAAGAAGCCGATCCCGTAACCGAAGAGACCGCCCAGCACCGACGATCCGGTGGCGACAAGCGCGATCAGCCATGCGCGGGACGGCGCCGCCAGGATCATCGGGATCATCAGGACATCCGGCGGGATCGGAAAGATCGAGGCTTCGATGAAGGAGACAAAGGCAAGCGCGAGCAGTGCGTGCTGCCCACCCGCCTGCGCCATGGTCCAGTCGTAGATGCGGCGCATCGCGCACTCCTTTTCGCTGTCGCAGCGATTGAACATGGCGGACCCGGGGCGTCAAGCTGTGCGGTTTGACACTTTACGACGCGCTTTGGGGCCGCTAAATGTCGGGTCCGGGCCCAAGTGGCGGAATGGTAGACGCAGGGGATTCAAAATCCCCCGGCCGAAAGGTCATGTCGGTTCGAGTCCGACCTTGGGTACCAGCCTGAAAATCAACGGATATTGACGAACGGCGCGTGGTTATCCGCGCGTCTTTTGCCGTCGGGGCGCGCGCATCTGCGGACCGGCGGTCATTGGCGTCTTGTTGGACGGGTCGGCCGTATCTGCAGATCTGGCGCTGGTATGAGGGTGCCCAAGGCGCGCGCAGATACCCCTACGATGCCCATCCACTGGGCGGGTAGGGGGGTGCCTCGAAGCGGTGTGGCCACTGTCGTGCGGTCTGTTCGCGGCGGCGGCGCCTGCAAGCCGTCCGAGGCGGTTCGGGGCAAGAAGGCTTTCCACGGACAAGGCGGATTACCGGCGGACAAGTGCGGGCTTAACTACGCGCATTCCGGGTCCGTCGGCATGAGCGCCATGAAAGCGGGCCGTTTTGGGCACCATTCAACCATGGCGGGCGTAATCCTGCGCCACCGTGCGTTCATGAAGAAGAAAAGGCTTGCTGCGAACACAGTCAGAAAAATGCGTTATTTTGCGCAAAGCTGGCGCGCGGCCGGGGATTCATGGCGTCCCGGGACTTGGTCCAGGTGAAATCCGGCCGAAAAAAGGCATGAATTTCGAGTAGCCGCCTCTCCTTAAGGTTGAATATGACCGGACTACGCGGTATCTTTGGATGATTCGGGCGAATTTGTCTTTGCTTGACGCGCTCTTGTGGCCAATTGAGCCCCGTTTGGGGAATTGGTTCGCCAAAAAGGACAAACGGACCGGATGTGTAGCGGCCTGACGCGCATTCTTCTGCCGATTTTTGGCCCTTACACCATTGTTTCCATTTCACTCATAAGTATCGTCGCTCAATCAGAGGTGTACCTATATTTGGTGTGCGGATGTTTGATTCTGTCAATATGTTGATTTACAGGTTTCTTTTCTCGCTACAAACCTCACCCAGATGACCGAGAAGACTGCCTTTTTTCGCCAGATTTGCGGCGTGGATGCGGCAGAGGTTGCCCCGTTTGCGCCATTTTTCCTTTCCGACTGGGGCAGCTTCGCCGTATTAACGTTTCAAGCCCAACTGGGGGGTGAAGACATTGGCCACGGGGGCGGCCGCTGAGCAGCTCGGGTTCGGATGACCCGGCGTGACGCGAGGGAGGAGTATTCTCCCGTGCCGCTTATGGTGTTCTTCGTCCACGAAATAAAACGTGGGCAGAGGCAGCACCCGACACGTCGGAACATCCAGAGCAGATGAGGAAACGGGCAGTGCCGTGGGCATTGTCATGGTGCGCTTGCGCCAGGGGCATGCCCCCACGAAGATATGAAGGGTCTTGATTATGGCTGACTTGGTTCTGGATTGGGGTCTTCTGGGCGCCTACGGCACGGAGCTGACCGACACCGACTTCTTGGGCGGCGGCGTGTCCGCGACCGTCGACACGGGTGGTGTCGCAGTGGACATCACTTACGATGGGCTCGTGCCCGGCGCGCAGGCTTTCACCTTCAACGCACCTGCCTATGTCGCAGACGGTGAAGACTTCGACCCGCAGTCGCACCTGAAGCTCTTCGGGGATGCGGCGGGGCAGCCGCAAGAGACGTCCACGACCACCCTGGATTTCCGTTCGACAGAGTCCGCGCTTTATACCAACAGCGTGCAGAACGTGTCCTTCCGCCTGAACGACATCGACGCCGGGACCATGGGCGACAAGTCTGACGAGGCTGGCTCCTTCGAGGACATCGTGACCGTCACCGCCTTCGATATGGCGGGGAACCCCGTTCCGGTGACGATCACTCCGTCGGGCACGGCGGCGGTCTCCGGCTCCACCGTCGACGGTGAAACACGTTCCGACGACTTCGAGTCGCCGGAGGCGTCCGCGCTCGTCGAAATCGAAGGCCCGATCAGCCAGATCGTGATCGAGTATGCGAACGGCGGCGTGTCCGACCAGCGCGTGCTGATCTCCGACATCGAGTTCTCGACCGTGGACGTGGACGGCAACCTGCCGCCAGACGCCGTCGATGACAGCATCACAACGGGTGTCGACACACCGGTCACCTTCGACCCGACCGACAACGACACCGATCCGGATGGCGACCCGATCGTCTGCACCACCGTCGGCATTCCGCCGACCGGCACCGCCACCCTGAACCCCGACGGCACAGTGACGTACACGCCCGAACCGGGTTTCGAAGGCACCGTGACGTTCGACTACACCGCGGACGACGGCAACGGTGGGACCGACACCGGGACCATCACCGTGACCGTGGGCAACCCGGGCAACCAGCCCCCGGTCGCCACCGACGACGATGCCGTCACGGCCGAAGACCAGCCGGTCACGATCGACGTGCTTTCCAACGACACCGATCCGGAAGACGACACGATCACGATCACGGAAGTCGGCACGCCTGCCAACGGCACGGCGGTCATCGATCCCACGACTGGCGGCATCATCTACACGCCGAACGACGGGTTCCTCGGAATCGATACCTTCACCTACACGGTGACGGACGGCACGCCCGGCAACACCTCGACCGCCACGGTTAGCGTCGGTGTCACCCCCGACACCGCACCGCCGGCCAACATCCCGCCGGTGGCGATGGACGACATCGTCTCGACCGACCCGGCCACGCCGATCGTGATCGAGCCGCTGGCCAACGACACCGATGCAGATGTGGGCGACGTGCTGACCGTGACCTCCGTCGGGACGCCTGCCAACGGCACCGCGACGCTGGACCCGACCACCGGTGAAGTGACCTATACACCCAATGCCGGGTTCATCGGTGTGGAACGCATTCCCTACACCATCGACGATGGCAACGGTGGCACCGACTCGGCCGAGATGATCGTGGGTGTCGGCATCGACATTTCCGAAGGCCGCATCGACACCGACGTGTTCCCGGTTCCGCCGGCGCTGCAGCCCTTCGACCCGCTGAACGGCTTCGACCAGGATCCGGATCCGTCCGACGACCTCGACTCCGAGACCGGCACCTCGGGTGCGGACTTGATCTCGACCGGGGATGACGACGACACCATCGTTGCGGGCGGCGGTGCGGATACCGTGCTTCCGGGCATCGACGACGACCTCGTCGATCTCGGCGGCGGCAACGATTACTTGTTCGACGTGCAGGGCGCCGACACGATCTCCGGCGGCCAGGGCAACGACACGATCATCGCAGGTATCGACACCTTCTCCGATTACGAGAACGACGATCCGGCCTTTGCACCGGGCAGCCCGCTGCGCGATGTGTTCGGCTTCACCAGCGACCCGAACCAGGAAGACGGCCGTGACTCTGTCGACGGTGAAGGCGGCGACGACTACATCGAAACCGGCGACGACCGCGACACCATCACGGGCGGCGGCGGCAACGACACCATCGACGGCGGCATCGACGATGACCTGATCCGTGGCAACCAGGGCGACGACTCGCTGATTGGTGGTCACGGCTCCGACACCATCGATGGCGGTCAGGGCAACGATTACATCGACGGCTCCAACATCGCCTCGCTTGAACTGACCGATGATATCGACGTCAACACCGAGAACGACCGTGACCTGCTGCAAGGCTTCCTTGGCAACGACACGATCTACGGTGGCGATGACGACGACACGCTGCAGGGCGGTTCGGGCGACGATTACCTCGACGGTGGCATCGACGACGACGAGATCTCCGGCGGCAGGGACAACGACACGCTGATCGGCGGCCAAGGCAACGACACGCTGAACGGCGGCGCGGGGATGGACGACATCCAGGGTGGGTCCGACCGCGACGTGATCTTTGTCGACAGCGCGGCGCATGGTATCGGCGACACCGTGGACGGTGGCTCCGGCGGCTTCGTCGATGTGGCCGACCCGGAAGATGCACCGAACCAGGACTACGATATCCTGAACCTGTCCGGTGTCGGCCGGCAGGACATCGACTGGCGCCTGACCAATGTGACGACGGACTCCAACGGCAACGGCATCGACGGTACGGTCGAGTTCCTCGACGGTTCCGGCGCCGTGACCGGCACCATGGACTTCTTCGAGATCGAGGAAGTCGTGCCCTGCTTCACCCCCGGCACGCTGATCGCCACCCCGCGCGGCGAACGGCTGGTCGAGGACCTGAAGGTCGGCGACCGGGTCATCACCCGGGACAACGGCATCCAGGAAATCATGTGGGTCGGTCGCAAGGACCTGACCGGCCACGACCTGGCGCGCAAGCCGCACCTGAGTCCGGTGCTGATCAAGCAAGGGGCTCTGGGCAACAACCTGCCCGAGCATGACACGCTGGTGTCTCCGAACCACCGTGTGCTGGTGGCAAACGACAAGACCGCCCTCTACTTCGAAGAGCGTGAAGTCCTTGTCGCCGCCAAGCACCTGCTGGGTCTGGATGGCGTCGAAGAGGTGGAAGTGGGCTCTGTTTCCTACATCCACATCATGTTCGAGCAGCATGAGGTCGTGCTTTCGAACGGCGCATGGACCGAGAGCTTCCAGCCCGGCGACTACAGCCTTGCCGGTATCGGCAACGCGCAGCGTCAGGAAATCCTGGAACTGTTCCCGGAACTGGCCGAAGCGGACGGCATCAAGGCCTACGCCTCTGCCCGCCGCTCGCTGAAAAAGCACGAGGCCGCGCTGCTGACACGCTGAACGACATATGCAGCCATCACTGCGAAAGCGGCGATAGGAGAAGGGCGGCCATTGAGCCGCCCTTTTTCTTTCCGAGGGTTTTATTGAAAATCAATAGTTTAACCGGATCGCAAGTTCTGTTCTTCAAGTTGGACGCGGGCTGAAGATGGCTGAACCGATGGCGAAAACAGACAAACACTGCCTTATCGTGGACGATCAGGAATTCGACAGGCGCATGATGCGTCGTGTCTTTGCCAAGCAGTGCCCGAATGTGCCGCTGCTCGTCGCTCGCGACCTGAAGGAGGCCCGCGAACGGCTGCGGGCAGGGCAGATCTCCATCGTCTTCCTGGACAACGCCCTGCCGGATGGCATGGGCGTCGATCTGGTTCAGGAAATGGCCAACGACAAGGCGTTGAAAGGGGTGCCGGTGGTGATCGTCAGCGACTTCCCGTCACCCTTCATGTACGCAAAAGCGAAGGCCGCCAATGTCTGCGAAGTCTGGGCAAAGCGGGATTTCGTCGGGCCATCAGTGCAACGGGTGATGACCCGTCATGCGCGGCTGAGCTGATCTAGGGAGTGGCCGTGTCGTCCCGACCTACTCGGCCGGGACACTCAGCTTTTGTGGGGGACCGCCACGCCATGCGTCCCAGGCTTCTGGCGTGTCCAGGTCGATCAGCGCCCGCTCGTCAGCCAGCGCGATCCGGCGCAGTCGATGCGCATTCGCCGTCAGGATGTCCCGCGCCCCTTGGTCGCCCGTAAGTTGCAGGATGGCGGAGAAGCAGTTGGCTGGAAACAGCACCGGGTGACCCGGTGTTCCGTCCGCTGCGGTTGCCTGCTGCAGCATCGGGTAGGGCGTGGCGCGGAAACCCTCGATCAGGAGCGAGATATCCTCCGTCTCGATCTCTGGCATGTCTGCGGGCAACACGATGACCGCCTTCATGCCGCGCGGCAGCATCGCGACGCCACGGCGAAGCGAGGCCGACATGCCGAGCTCCGCATCCGGAACGCCGACAAGTTGAACAGGCAAACCGGCCAGCGTCTCGGCCCTCGGGTGATCGTAATCCGGCAACGTCACGCAGACGTGCGCGCCGGTGGCCATGGCTGTCTGCGCCTGACGGCGCAGCAAGGGCTCACCCGAAACGACTTCGGTGAGCTTGTCTCTGCCGCGCATTCGGGAACTTGTACCGGCGGCGGGAATCAGGATGGCGATGTCTTGCATGACGAAGGATATAACGGCGAGCTGTTTGAAAAGACAGAAAATTCGTCGCTGCACCCGCACCGGTTGTGTGCTGCATTGCAGAAATCAAGTCCGGCAGAATATTGTCTGTGCGTCCATGCAACGGCAATTCGGCCTTGTTTCAACAGCGAAGCCGGGCGCCGTAACCGTCGAAACGAACGGTGCAGGAAGCAACTCTGCCGTGCATCTTCGCCATGTTGATTTTGCCGTTCGAGGTGCTGAGGCCGCATGCCAAGTGGCGCCGAACGTGAGTCTTGATTGTTCAGGCAACATGGCGTCCGTCCAACCGAGCCTTGGAAGGTGGTGAGGACGGATGAGCCAACGACGCGACTATTAATCGTCACGAGACGGCCGGCGGACCTCGCGGCGCTTTGCCCGACCGGTGCGACCGAGCTTGAACGGGACATCAGCCGTGACCCGTACCAAAGCGCCGCAGGGTGTCGCGACAACAGGGCTGGGCAACCGCTGCCGACGTGTTACCTCTGCATGGATGAAATCTTTGTTCTCTCTCCCAAAAAAGGCGGTGCGCGTGCTGCGTGGCCACCTTCGGCGCCTCTGGGTGCGTGTGACTGTCTTCGGCTTGCTGGCAGTGGCCGTGATCCCCTTGTCGCAACTCGTGGAACGGATCCTGCCGGAAGAGTGGCAAAGCCTGATCGCGGGGGCCTCCGTCGACCGGCTGCTGGACATCATCGCGGCGGCCATGTTGACGGTCACGACGTTCTCGCTGACGGTGATGGTTTCGACGAACCATGCCACCGCCTCGCAATTTACGCCACGGTTGCAACAGCTTATCCGGCAGGACACGGTCACGCAGAACACGCTGGCCACCTTCATCGGCAGCTATGTCTACGCGTTGACTGCGATTGTGCTGCGCGAGGTGAGCTATATCGGGGACGAAAAGGCGCTGGTGATGTTCGGCGTCACGGTCTTCATGCTGGCGCTGATTGTCTGGTCGCTGATCCGCTGGATGCAGCACCTGCAGTCGCTGGGCAGCCTCATCAGTTCCGCCCGGCAGGTCGAAGACAAGACCGCGCTCCAGTTCCGGCAGCGGCTCGACACGCCGTGCCTCGGCGCGGTGCCGTTGACCGAAGAGGTGCCCGAGGACGGTTTCGTCGTCATCGCCCCTGAAACCGGTTACGTCCAGATGATCCATCCCGAGCCGCTTCAGACCTTGGCAGAGGAGTTGAACTGCGACATCTATCTGCTTGCCGAGATTGGAGATTTCGTCTTTCTGAGGTCTCCGCTTGCCAAGGTCTGCGGCGCGTCCGACCTGGATGAGGACACGCGCAAACGGCTGTCCAACGCGCTGCATTCCAACATCGTCATCGGGGACGAGCGCACCTACGATCAGGACCCTCGTTTCGGGTTGATGACCATGGCGCAGATCGGGTCGAAGGCGCTGTCGCCGGGGATCAACGATCCGGGTACGGCGATCGACGTGATCAACCGGTGTGGGCGGATCCTGTCGGCGTATCGGGATGAGACGGAGGGTGATGGGGAGGCGCTGCACCCCCGGTTGCATGTCCGTCCGCTGGATGCCGAGGTGCTGATCGGCGACGCGTTCGATTCGGTGGCCCGGGACGGGGCAGCGGTGCGCGAGGTGCAGGAGCGTCTGCAGAAGGTGCTGGGCGGTCTCATGCGCCATCCGGATCCGGAGCTTTCGGAGGCCGCGCAATCGCGGGCGGACGAGTATCTGGAGCGGGCGAAACAGGCCCTCGACTGGGCGCAGGACCGCCAGCGGCTGGAACGGGCGGCGGAGCGGAGGGAAGGCGGCTGAGGCATTTTTCACGGTGAATAAACGCTAGGGCAGAAGACCTTACGTCAGGCGGATGATATTCTGTGGCTGTCGCGGGGGAGTGTTCCCGATGTGGGCTTTTTTGGCTGCCGTTGCCTTTTCTTTCCCGTGTTAATCCCCCGCGTCACCCTCAGGACGTACCGAGAAGACGATCGTCCGGCCAGTGAGCGAAAGCTGGCCGGACGGTTCGTTTCCTGCCGGTCCGGAGGGTGGGTCCGACGGGAGGGCGCGTTGGATCATCGGAACACCAAGCCACGAAACGCCCGTCATGCGGACGTGGACGGTGGCGCGGTTAACCCGGCGCCCGGTGCGGGCAAGACCTGTTGAAATGTGGTGAACACGGGAGGGTCGGTAACCCTTCGTTCACGAAGGTTATCGCGCTGTAAGGGGTGAAACGGCCGTTTCGACCCCTCGAACCGGCCGGTTGTTAACCATTTGCGCCGCAGTGCGGCGGAATTCCCTTGCGATGCGGTTAACGGCGGTTTTGTCGCAGCCGGACGGCGCGCCGGAGTGAAACTCCGGCCTACGGAATGTCGCGCACGGCGGTTGTCAGAGCGGCATGATCTTCAGCTTGGTGATGCGGTTGTTTTCGCGCGCGAGGACCTCGAACCGGAACCCGTGGAAGCTGAACACCTGGCCGACCGTCGGGATCACCTGCGACTCGTAGATCACCAGACCGGCGACGGTATTGGCCTCGTCGTCGGGCAGGATGAAATCGGTGGCGCGGTTGAAATCGCGGATCGTCATGTTGCCGTCGACCAGATACTGCCCGTCGTCTGTGAGCAGGAACTGGCTGTCCGCCTTGGGATCGTGTTCGTCCGCGATCTCGCCCACGATTTCCTCGAGGATGTCCTCAAGCGTGATGAGACCCTTCAACGAGCCATATTCGTCCACCACCAGCGCGAAGTGGGTCCGGCGGCGCAGGAACTGGCGCATCTGGTCGTCCAGCGCGGTTGTGTCGGGCACGAAGTAGGGCTTCATCATCACGTCGGTGACCTTGAAGCCCGCCAGCGCCTCGGCGATGTCCTTTTCGCCGGTGGTCAGCTTGTACATGGCGCGCAGCAGGTCCTTGGCGTGGATCATGCCGATGATGTTCTCCGGGTCGCCACGGAAGACGGGCAGACGGGTATGGCTCGATTCGAGGCACTGCTGGAGGATGTCCTGCGGCGGCGTGTCGGCGTCGATCATCTCGATGTTGGAGCGGTGGAGCATGATCTCTTCGACCGTGCGGTCGCCGAGGTCCAGCGCGCCAAGGATGCGGTCGCGGTCTTCCTTCTGCACCACGCCTTCGGAGTGGCCGAGTTGCAGCGCGCCGGCGATCTCTTCGCGGACGGCGAGGATCTGACTGTCGGGATCTGTCTGCACGCCGAACACGCGCAGCACGCCCCGGACCAGCAGGCGCACGGCGGAGACCACCGGCGCGAACAGCCGGATGACGAGCGCGATGGGCGTCGCGACCCGGGCGGCGGCGGTTTCGGGGTTGGTGATGGCGTAGGTCTTGGGCAGCACTTCGGCGAAGATCAGCACGAGCAGCGTCATGAAGAGCGTGGCCCAGGCGACACCGCTGTCCCCGAAGAGGTTGGTGAACAGCGCAGTCGCCAGAGAGGTGGCGAGGATGTTGACCAGGTTGTTGCCCAGAAGGACGGAGCCGATCAGCCGTTCGTTGTCCTCGGTGATCCGCAGAGCGCGCGCGGCGCCGCTCGATCCCCTGTCCGAGGCGGCGCGCAGTTTCCCGCGCGAGGCGGCGGTCAGCGCGGTTTCCGATCCGGAAAAGAAGGCGGACATCATGATGAGGCCGAGGATCGCGCCAGACGTGATCCAGAAGGCGGCGTCGAGGGTGCCGGGCTGCGGGTCCATGGGGGGTGTTCTCCTTGCTCTGGCCGGTTATGGGTGTGCTTGCGCGGCGGTTCAAGAGGCGCTTGCCGCGCAAGGCCATGGAAGGAGCATGACGTGACGCGGTTTCTGTTCGACGGCGATGCGGGCGCGCCCGTGACGGTGCTTCTGGCGCATGGCGCGGGGGCCGCGATGGACACGCCGTTCATGGCGGGGCTGGCGGCGGCCCTGGCCGGGTGCGGGCTGCGCGTGGCGCGGTTCGAGTTCGCCTACATGGCGGCGCGCCGGACGGGCGGGCCGAAACGGCCGCCGCCGAAGGTCGAGATGCTGTGCGGGGAATACGCGGCGGCGCTGGCCGATCTGCCGAATGGCGCCCGGGTGGTCATCGGCGGCAAGTCGATGGGCGGGCGCGTGGCGTCGCTGATCGCCGATGAGGCGTTTGCGGCGGGGCGGATCGCGGGGCTTGCGTGCTTTGGCTATCCGTTCCACCCGCAGGGCAAGCCGGAGAAGCTGCGCACCGAACACCTTGTCGGGCTGCGGACGCCGGCGCTGATCTGCCAGGGCACCCGCGACCCGTTCGGTACGGAGCAGGAGGTGGCGGGCTACGCCTTGTCCGAGCGTATCGCGCTGCACTGGCTGGCGGACGGCGACCACGATTTCGCGCCGCGCAAACGGGTGACAGGGCTGACGCAGGCGGATCACCTGAGCGACGCCGCGCGGGCCTGTGCCGGGTGGATCGGGGCGCTTTGACAGGGGTGTTTTGACAGGCGCGCTTTGACGAGAGCCGTTGGGGGCCGTCGGGGCGGTCAGTCCTTCGCCAGCGGGTGATGGTCGAGCACGAGATCGCGCAGCCGCTCTTCGAGGACGTGGGTGTATATCTCGGTCGTGGCCACGTCGGCGTGGCCCAGCAGGGTCTGGATCGCGCGCAGGTCGGCGCCGTTGGCCAGCAGGTGCGTGGCAAAGGCGTGGCGCAGCGTGTGGGGCGTGACCTCGGACGGGGGAACGCCCGCTTCGAGCGCGAATTCCTTGATGAGCATGTAGAAGGCGTGGCGCGTCAGGTGCCCGGCCTTGCCGTGCGACGGGAAGAGGAAGGGCGAGGGGACGGCGCCGGTGGCGGCCTGTGCCTCGGACGCGGCGGCATCGCGGGCCGAAAGCCAGGCGGTCAAGGCCTCGCGTGCGGGGGGAGACAGCGGGACCATGCGTTCCTTGCCGCCCTTGCCCCGGATCAACAGCATCCTCGGGTCGCCGCGCGCGGCGGAGACCGGGAGCGAGACCAGCTCGGTGACGCGCATGCCGGTGGCGTAGAGCACCTGCATCAGGCAGGCGTTGCGGGCGCGGTCGGCCTCGGTTCTGCCATGGTTTGCGGCGGCGTCGAGCAGCCGGTCCACCTGTTCGACCGAAAGCGTCTTGGG
This sequence comes from Sagittula stellata E-37, assembly GCF_039724765.1. Taxonomy (NCBI): domain Bacteria; kingdom Pseudomonadati; phylum Pseudomonadota; class Alphaproteobacteria; order Rhodobacterales; family Roseobacteraceae; genus Sagittula; species Sagittula stellata. Next base: position 2,041,554 of record NZ_CP155729.1, read on the forward strand.
CAGGCGTTTCTCGCGGCCGGGGCCCGCGATCTGCACCGCCGGATTGTCCTCGCGCAGGCCCTCTTCGAAGGCGAAGCGGTAGATCTGCTTGATCGCCGAGAGCCGCCGCGCCCGGGTGGCGCGCGACAGGCCCAGCGTGTCGCAGTCGATCAGGTAGGATTCCACGTCCTTCTTCTGGGCCGTGGCGAAGTCGAGCGCGTGGTCGGTGAGCCAGTCGGCGACATGTGTGAGGTCGCGCTGGTAGGCGGCGAGCGTGTTGGCGGCGGCACCCCGCTCGGCCGCCATGGCTTCGAGGAAGAGGGGCAGCCAGCGGGACGGGGCGAGCGTCATTGCAGGGCACGCTCCGCGTCGAGGATCATGAGTTCAAGCGCGGCCCGCCGGGCCGTGTCCTCCAGCCCGAGCGCCCGGAAGGTGGCGATCGCGTCGGTCAGGTCCTGCCCGTTGCCTTCCGCGCCGGAGGCAAAGAGCGCCATGGCCCGCAGGATGACCTCTCCCAGACGGCCGCCGTCGAGTTGCGTGGCCAGGACCGGCGGCATGGTCGCGCCTTCCGAAAAACCTTCGGCGACGGCTTCGGCGTGGGGCAGGGGCGGCAGGTCTTCGGGGGTGAGACCGCGGGCAATGTCGGACAGGAAGCGCGCCTCGCGCCCGTCGTCGTCTTCCAGCGTCAGCGACAGGTCTTCGTAGCTGGCGGTCAGGAACCGCGCGCGGCGGGCCATCTGCTGCGCCCGCCCGTTCACGTCGACCTCTGCGATGGCCTCGGCATAGAGGTCGGCGAAGGGCGAAAGCATCCGCGCATGGGCCATTTGCGGCCAGACCTGCACCAGTGCGCGGGCCGCGCCTTCGGGCACGCCGCGTTTCAGCGCCGCCTCGAAATCCTGAAGCGCCTTCACCCGGTCCCAGATGCCGCCCGACGCGGCGGGCCGCCGCAGCGTGTAGATCCCCAACAGCCGGTTCGGCGGCAGGCTGCCCGCGCGGGCCAGCCGTTCGGCGGCCTCGATCTGTGTGCGCCAGCCGTTGTCGCCGGTCAGGTCCAGCACCGCGAAGGGCAGGGGCAGCGGCGCCGTGGGCAGCGGTTCCCCCAGCGCCTCGAACAGGCGGAATTCCAGCGGCGAGGGTCGGACCGGCGGCAGGAGCGCGCGCCCGTCGCCGGCCTCGGGGTCGAGGAAACGGGTCAGGAGTTCCGCCCGGCGCCCGCTGATGTCGCCCAGCGTCCGGGCGCTTTGCAGAATCAGCGCCGCGCGTTCCCAGTCACCCTTGCGTGCCGTGCAAAACACCCTGAGAGACAGGTCGGAGGACATTCTCGGCTGCACTTCGAGCTTGTCGCAGACCGGTTCCGACCGGCCCAGCAGAAGCGACAGGTCGACCCAATGGGCAAAGAGCCGGGGGTCGTCGACCCCGGTGATGTCCAGAAGGGCCAGCGCCTCTTCGACGGCGCCATGCGACGTCAGCCATTCGAGCCGCCCGTCGAGGAAGGCCAGCCGGGCATCGCCCGCGGGTGGCTCCGCCTCGGCGAGAATCAGCGTGCGCATCAGCCGCTGCATGGCGGGCACGGGCAGTTCCACCGCGTCGATCAGCACGGCCAGGTTCGCCGGGTCGGAGGCCTTCCACAACGTCACCGGCAGCCCGGTCGTCGCGGGCGACAACAGGCCTGCCGCGCTCGGGTCGGCCTCGGACAGGGGCGATGTTTCCACCGAAGGCGGCAGCGCGCCCTGTGCCACGGGTTCGGTCTGGGCCTGCGCGCTTTGCGCCAAGGTCAGGCCCATAACCAGCGCCACGGTCCCGCCGAGAGCCGCCCGCCGAATCCTGTTCGGGTTCATCGGCCCTCTGCCCATGTCAGTTCTCTTCCAGTTCGACCGGCACCCGGATTTCCGCCTGTGGCGGGCTGAAGTCCGCTCCGAAATACGGACCCACGTAAGCGTACGCCGTCAAAGCGATCACGCCCAGCACGAGTAGATAGAAAAGCCACTTTATCAGTCGCCCCATATGGGCACCCCCTGCCTCACCTTTTTTCGCGTTTATACCTAGCCTTTTTGTCCCGTTCACGTCATTCACGCAACAGGCAAGACATGGGCAAGGAATGGCCGAAGGCACCTTTCACAAGGGTTTGATCCTGCGCAAGACGGTTGTGTTCGTCGGCATGATGGGCGCCGGCAAAACCGCTGTGGGAAAGACCCTCGCGTCAAGGCTGGGCGTGAAATTCCGCGACTCCGATCACGAGATCGAGGTCGCCGCACAGATGAACATCGCCGAGATTTTCGCCCGCGACGGCGAGGATTTCTTTCGCCGCAAGGAAAGCCAGATCATCGGTCGGCTGCTGGACGGCGCGCCGGGCGTCCTGTCGACCGGCGGTGGCGCCTTCATGTCGGAAGCCAACCGCAAGATGATCTCGGAACTGGGCGTATCGGTCTGGCTGAATGCCGACCTGGAGCTCTTGTGGGAGCGGGTGCGCCACAAGGACACACGGCCGCTTTTGAAGACGGCGGACCCGAAGGGGACGCTGCGCGGGCTGTATGACCGGCGGGTGCCGATCTATGCGCTGGCCGATCTGGCCGTGCGCTCGGAACCGGGCATGTCTCTGGACAAGATGGCGGCGCGGGTGGCGGATGCCCTGCTGGCAGAGCGCCCGGACGTACTGGAGGAACCAACATGACCGAAACCGTAAGCGTGCCGCTGCCGGGGCGGTCCTATGACGTGCGCATCGGCGAAGGTCTGCTGGCGCGCGCCGGGGCAGAGATCGCGCCGCTGCTGAAACGGCCGCGCGTGGCCATCGTCAGCGACGAGACCGTGGCCGCGGCGCATCTGTCGACGCTGGAACAGGCCCTGTCGGCAGAGGGCATCTCCAGCGTCGCACTGACGCTGCCGCCGGGCGAGGCGACGAAGGGCTGGCCGCAGTTCTCGCGCACCGTGGAGTGGCTGCTGGAGCAGAAGGTGGAGCGGCGCGACATCGTCGTGGCGCTTGGCGGCGGCGTGATCGGTGACCTCGTGGGGTTTGCCGCCGCCGTGCTGCGGCGGGGCGTGCGCTTCGTGCAGATCCCGACCTCTCTGCTGGCGCAGGTGGACAGTTCGGTCGGCGGCAAGACCGGCATCAACGCGCCGCAGGGCAAGAACCTGATCGGCGCGTTCCATCAGCCGTCGCTGGTGCTGGCGGATATCGGGGTGCTCGACACGCTGACGCCGCGCGATTTCCGCGCCGGGATGGGCGAGGTGGTGAAATACGGCCTGCTGGGCGACGCCGCGTTCTTTGCCTGGCTGGAGGAGAACGCCGACGCGGTGATCGGGGGCGACCGCGCCGCGCGGCAGTACGCAGTAAAGCGTTCGGTCGAGATGAAGGCGGAGATCGTGCTGCGTGACGAGACGGAGCAGGGCGACCGCGCGCTGCTGAACCTCGGGCATACTTTCTGCCATGCGTTCGAATCGGCGACGGGCTATTCCGACCGGCTGCTGCACGGCGAGGGTGTGGCGATCGGCTGCGCGCTGGCGTTCGAGTTGTCCGCGCGGCTTGGCCTCTGCGCGCAGGAGGACCCGAGCCGGGCCCGCGCGCTGCTGGCGCAGGCGGGCATGAAGCGCGACCTGCGCGACATTCCCGGCGACCTGCCGGACGCCGATGCGCTCCTCGACCTGATGGGGCAGGACAAGAAGGTGGTGGACGGGCGGTTGAACTTTATCCTGGCGCGCGGCATCGGCGCGGCCTTCGTCACCTCTGACGTGCCGCGCGACGCGGTGGCGGGGCTTCTGCAGGAGCAGCTGGCGGCGCGGTAAGCGCAGCGCGTCAGCGCGGGCGGCGCAGCACCATCAGTTCGCCCAGGTTCTCGGACGTGACATAGCCCAGCACCCGGCCATGGCGGTCGACGGCGGCCACGGCGGGCGCGCCCTGCAGCGCGTCGAGCACCTGCACCAGCGGCGCGGCCAGTCCCAGTTGCGGAATGGATGTGGTCATCACCTCGCCCACGGGGCGGCTGGTGTTGCCCTCGGCCATGGCGGTGAACAGCGCTTGCCGGGTGAGGAACCCCAAGAGCGCGCCGTCGTCGTCCAGCACCGGGAATTCGTGCTGCGTGGTGCGGATCAGGGTCTGTCCGGCAACGCCGAGGCTGTCTTCGGGCCGCAGCCTTTCGAACTGGGTGATCATCGCGTCGCGCATGAAGAGGCCCCGGGCGATGTCGCGGGACGACACGTCCTGCGCCTCGCTCTCGGCGGCGAAGATCACGAAGGCGGCGATCAGCAGCAGGATCAGGTTGCCGGAGGTCAGGCCCCAGACCGCCAGCAAGAGCGCGAAGACCTGGCCTGCGCGGGCGGCGATGCGGGTGGCGCGCACCCGGTCGGTGCCAAGCGCCAGCGCGGCGCGCAGCACACGGCCGCCGTCCATCGGGAAAGCCGGGATCATGTTGAAGAGCGCGAGCGCCAGGTTCACCGCCGCGATGCGCCCGGCGAGGTTGCCGGTGGCGGTGGGATCCGACAACGCGTCGACGCTGGTGTTGGCGCCAAGCGCGATCAGCACCGCCCAGATCACCACGTTGACCGCCGGACCCGCCAGCGCCACAGCGATCTCCTGCGCCGGGCGTTCGGGCATCCGGTCGAGCCGGGCGAGCCCGCCGATGGGCAGCAGGGTGATGTCGGGGGTGCGGATGCCGAAGCGGCGCGCCATCAACGCGTGGCCGTACTCATGCGCCACGACGCAAGCGAACAGAAGGACGACGAAACTGAGACTGTCGAGCGCCGCCGCTGTGCCACCGCTGCTGTAGGCCGACAGGCCGATCCAGCCCAGCAAAAGGAAGAACGTGGCGTGAACCCTCAGCTCTGAGCCGAGCAGGCGACCGACGGGAAAGGACCAGGACATGGGCGCTCCGCTGTTGTGACGGTTCACACATAACCTGCGCTTCCGGCAATTGCAGCGCCTCGGGGCGCGACATTCTCGCAAGGCCGCCATGCTGCGTCCCTGGTGCGCCCGGGGTGGGTCAGCCGCCGGTATGGCTCATGTGGCGGGACACGCGGCCATCGACCGTCTGGCGCGAATAGTCGAAGTCGTGGCCCTTCGGTTTCAGCCGGATCGCGGCGCGGATCGCCTCTTCCAGCGGGGCGTCCGTTTCCGGGTGATTGCGGAGGGCGGAGCGCAGGTCGGCGTTGTCCTCCTGACCCAGGCACATGAACAATTCGCCGGTGCAGGTCAGGCGCACGCGGTTGCAGCTTTCGCAGAAATTGTGGGAGAGCGGCGTGATGAAGCCGATTTTCTGGCCGGTTTCCTCCAGCCGCACGTAGCGGGCCGGGCCGCCCGTGCTTTCGGGCAGGTCGGTCAGGGTATACTGTTCGGCCAGCCGTGCACGCAGATCGGTCAGCTTCCAGTACTGGTCCAGCCGGTCCTCGTTGCCGATGTCGCCCATCGGCATGACCTCGATCCAGGTCAGGTCGATGTCACGCGCGGCGCACCATTCCGTCATGCGGAAGAGTTCGTCCTCGTTGAAACCCTTGAGCGCGACGGCGTTGATCTTGACCCTCAGGCCCGCCGCCTGCGCCGCGTCGATGCCCTTCAGCACCTGCGGCAGACGGCCCCAGCGGGTGATCTCGGCGAACTTGGCCTCGTCCAGCGTGTCGAGCGACACGTTCACCCGGCGCATCCCGGCGTCGTAGAGGTCCTGCGCGAACCTGCCCAGCTGCGAGCCGTTGGTGGTCAGCGTCAGTTCCTTCAGGCTGCCGGCGTCCAGATGGCGCGTCATGCCCCGGAAGAAGGTCAGGATGTCCCGCCGCACCAGCGGTTCGCCGCCCGTGATGCGCAGCTTTTCGACGCCCAGCCGGATGAAGGTCGAACACATGCGGTCCAGTTCTTCCAGCGTCAGAAGCTCCTTCTTCGGCAGGAAGGTCATGTTTTCCGACATGCAGTACACGCAGCGGAAATCGCAGCGGTCGGTGACGGAAACCCGAAGGTAGGAAATCGGGCGCTGGAACGGGTCGATCAAGGGTGTCGTCATGGCAATGAACCTAGGCCTCGGCGGGAATTTGAGCAAGGGCGTGCGCATGATTGTGTACCAAAGGCCAAGGCGTGTAAGACGGGACGCGGGCAGAAAAGGACTTTCCCAATGATGAATCGCGTGGCGATGGCAGGCGCACTGGCGCTTGGACTGGCGGGGTGCGGCGACGGAGCAGGGCTGTTCCAGCCGAAATCGCCCCAGAAATCCGCAACGGCCGAGGCGACGTCCGCCGGGTCGCGTCCGCAGGCGCGTGGCGACGGCGCGGTGACGGCGGCGCCCAAACCTCCGGCCAACGCGCGCACGGCGGCGCAGTTCGACACGACCTCGGCCGAAGAGAAGAAAGCGGCGGCGGCGAAACCGGCGGATGCAGGCGGCGAGACGTTGCTGGGCAAGACCGTGGCTTCGCTGGGCGATCCGTCGCGGTCCGGGTTCTGGCTGGAAACGCCGCTGGTCAAGGCGGCGCAGAAGGGCCGGGTGGAATACAACGGCAAGAGCGCGCAGGTCGATCTGATCCCGATCGACGGGCCGTCGTCCGGTGGCAGCCGGCTGTCGTTGCCGGCGATGCAACTGATCGGCGCGCCGCTGACCGATCTGCCGACCATTCAGGTCTTCGCGGGCTCCTGACGGGTCGGGTGCCCGCCGTGCGTTGCGGCGGGCGTCCTTCCGGCCTGGGCGCGCTGTCTCAGAGGTACTTCGATGCCTCGCGGACGGCGAAGGGCTTCATCGCTGCGGCATGGGTGTCGAGGAAGTCCCGGACCCTGTCGGCGTCGTGTTTGGAGAGGTCGCGCAGCCACCAGCCCACCGCTTTCTGGATGAACCACGTGGCGTCGTGTGTGTAGCCTGCGGCCCAGTCCAGCACCCTTTCGCGCGCCGCGACCTCGTGGGCTTTCGGGATGCTGAGGCGCGCCAGCGGCAGCGCGGCGACAAGTGCCGCGCGTTTCGTCCACAGGTGATCGGAAGCGGTCCACCCTTCGAGCGTGTCGAGCCGCGACAGGTCCGCCATGACCCGGCGCGACAGCGCGGAACAGGCGTGGTCGGCGATGGCCCAGCCGTCGAACTCTGGCACCCATGTCAGCATCAGATCCCATGCGGCGGCGTCCGAGGGACGCATCCGCGCCTGTGTCAGCAGCTTGGCGGCGGCGATGCGCGCCTCGAACACGCCGGACTGCCAGAGGCCGTCCGCCAGGGCGACGCGCTCGGGCAGGGACAGGGCTTTCCGCCAGTCCTTCACCAGGTCGTTGATCGCCGGATTGGGCGTTCCGAGGCAGGGGCGGGCGGTCTTGTGATAAGCGGCCATGCCGGGGGCGCGCTCGGAATCGGACCGGGCGCGCAGGGCAGAGAGGGCGTCTTCGGCGTTCATGCGATGAAGGTCCTTCGCGCGCGGTCCGACAGGAACAGGTAGGGCGTCCAGATCAGCAGGCCGATGGCGAGGCTGCCGAAGGTCTGCACGGCGGTGCCGTCGATCAGCGGGTACTCCGGCATCAGGTGGCGCACCGCAGCGATGTCGACGACGTTTGCCGCCAGCGCCATCAGGTTGACCCCGAGGTAGAGCCGCGGGAAGGCCCAGCTCCGCCGGAAGAACGACACCGCCAGCAGGGCCGTCGCCAGCAGCATCACCACCTGGAAGGCCAGTTCCCCCACCAGCAGTACCGGCCAGAGCGGATCGTATCCCTGGGAGGCGGGGGCGGACATCACGTCGAACGCGCCCGAGGCAAAGACATCCTGCCAGAGCGTCACGAGGTTCAGGAGAACGATGAAGGGCCCGAGGACGATCCCCACGCCCAACAGCACGAGCCAGCCTCCGATCGGCTGCGGCACGGCGCGGGGCGCGGCGGCCTCGGTCATTCGGAGGGGATGTCTGCGGTTTCGGCGGCCTTGTCCGTGCCGGTGGGGAAGCCGTCGATGGTGGTCGCGTTCTTCTCGGCCCAGTAGGCACGGACGCCGTCGCGGCCCCTGCGGTCTGCCCAGTCGTGCAGCACGTCGCGTTCGCCCGCGTAGTCGAAGAAGGGCACGGCGTAGCCGCAGGAGGTCTGGACCATGTCCACCGCCATGTCGAAGACCTGCCGGGCGCTGGTTTCCTCGGGAAAGAGGCCGTTGAGGTCGGACCAGTCGGCGTCGCCTTCCTGCGCGGTGCGGGCAGAGCCGTAGGCGCGCAGGATCATCGGCTGCTTTTCGAATCCGCACCACATCAGGGTCATCCGGTTGACCCGCTTCAGGTGGCCCGCCGTTTCGTTCCCCGATCCGGTCAGGTTGCGCCACAGGATGCGGTTCGGCCCCATGATGCGCAGCGAATCCATCCCCTTGGGCGAGAGGTTCACGCGGCCCGTCTCGGCCGCTGTCGCCACGAACACGATATGCTGTGCCGCGATGAAGCGGCGGATCGGGTCGGTCAGGTGATCGAATTGCTTGGCCATGGCGGCGGTCCTTCCGGGGTCACTCTACCGTCACAGATTTCGCGAGATTGCGGGGCTGGTCAACGTCCGTGCCCTTAGCGATGGCGGTGTGATAGGCCAGAAGCTGGGCCGGCAGCGCGTAAAGGATCGGGGTCAGGATCTCCGGCACCTCGGGCATCTGGATGACCTTCCACACATCGTTGCCGGCAATGGCCGCGCCCGCGCTGTCGGTCACCAGCAGGACCTGGCCGCCACGGGCCATGACCTCCTGCATGTTGGAGACGGTCTTTTCGAATAGGCTGTCCTTCGGCGCCAGCACCACCACCGGCACATTCTTGTCGATCAGCGCGATGGGGCCGTGCTTCAGTTCGCCGGATGCATAAGCTTCGGCGTGTATGTAGCTGATTTCCTTAAGTTTCAAAGCGCCTTCATGGGCAAGCGGATACATCAGGCCACGCCCCAGGAACAGGATGTCGCGCGCTTCCGATAGGCGGCGGGCGGCCTGTGCGATGACCTCGTCGCGGCCGAGTGCCGCGTTGAAGGTGCCCGGCAGCGCGCGCAGCGCGGTCAGGATGTCGTCGCGCCGTTCGGGCGTCAGGCGGCCGCGATCTTCCGCCGCCTTCAGCGCCAGCAACAGCAGCACCGTCAACTGGCAGGTGAAGGCCTTGGTGGAGGCGACGCCGATCTCGATCCCGGCGTGGATCGGCAGGGCGAGGTCGCTTTCCCGCGCGATGGAGCTTTCGGGCACGTTGACCACCGACCAGACGACCGAGGCCTTGTCCCGGCAATAGCGCAGCGCGGCCAGCGTATCGGCGGTCTCTCCCGACTGGGAAATGAACAGCGCGGCGGTCTTCGGCGGGATCGGCGGTTCGCGGTAGCGGAATTCCGAGGCGATATCCACGTCCACCGGCAGGCCTGCGACCTGCTCGAACCAGTATTTGGCGGTCAGCCCGGCAAGGTAGGCAGTGCCGCAGGCGGAGATTGTCAGCCGGTCGATGGTGGTGAAGTCGATGCCCGGATCGGGCAGGGCGACGCCGCTTTCGGTCAGGTATGCGGACAGGCAGGCCGAAATCACGGAGGGCTGCTCGGCGATTTCCTTTGCCATGAAGTGCTTGTAGCCGCCCTTGTCGACGCGTGCGGCGTCCATGTTGATGGTCCGCGCCTCGCGGTTGACGCGGCGGCCCTCGCGGTCGCGGATCTCGATCGTCTCGCGCGTCAGGATGGCGAGGTCGCCCTCCTCCAGGTAGGTGATGCGGTCGGTCAGCGGGGCCAGCGCGATGGCGTCGGAGCCCACGTAGTTCTCGCCCTCGCCGTGGCCCACCGCCAGTGGGCTGCCCTTGCGCGCGGCGACCATCAGGTCTTCATGGCCGTCGAACAGGAAGGCCAGCGCAAAAGCGCCTTCCAGCTCGTCGACGGTGGCGATGGCCGCTTCCACCGGCGACTTGCCCTGCGCCATGTGGTGCTGCGTCAGCATGGCCACGGTTTCGGTGTCGGTCTCCGTCTCGGGCAGCAGGCCGGCGTCCGACAGTTTCGCCCGCAGGTCCTTGTAGTTCTCGATGATCCCGTTGTGGACCACCGCCACCGGGCCACGCTTGTGCGGGTGGGCGTTGACCTCCGAGGGGGCGCCGTGGGTGGCCCATCGGGTGTGGCCGATGCCGGACTTGCCGCGCAACGGATCGTGCACCAGCGCGTCCGACAGGTTGATGAGCTTGCCCACGGCGCGCCGGCGGTCCAGATGGCCGCCGTTCACGGTGGCGATGCCCGCGCTGTCGTAGCCGCGGTATTCGAGCCGCTTCAGCGCCTCGACGAGGATGGGGGCGACCTCATGGGTCCCGAGAACGCCGACGATTCCGCACATGGGGAGTCCTCTCAGTTCTGCTGCCGGGCCTTGCGGGCCTTCAGCATGTTGAACAGCTTGGTGGCAAAGCCTTCCTTGATCGTCATCTCGGCCCGTTCGATGGCCATGGCGCCGGCGGGAACGTCCTTCGTGATGGTCGAACCGGAGGCCGTCATCGCCCCGTCGCCCACCGTCACCGGGGCCACCAGCATGGTGTCCGACCCGATGAAGGCGTTCTTGCCGATCACCGTGCGATGCTTGAAGACGCCGTCGTAATTGCAGGTGATCGTGCCCGCGCCGATGTTGGTCTTCTCGCCGATCTCCGCGTCGCCGATGTAGGTCAGGTGGTTGGCCTTCACCCCCTCGTGCAGGACAGCGTTCTTCACCTCGACGAAGTTGCCGACGTGCACGTCCTCCGCCAGTTCCGCGCCGGGGCGCAGGCGGGCATAGGGGCCGACGATGGCGCCGCGCGACACATGCGCGCCCTCAAGGTGGCTGAAGGCGCGGATGCGGGCGCCGGTTTCCACCGTGACGCCGGGCCCGAAGACGACGTTCTGCTCGACCTCCGCATCGCGCCCGATCACCGTGTCCCAGGCGAAAAAGACGGTCTCAGGCGCGGCCAGCGTCACCCCCTCCGCCATCGCCTGGGCGCGCATGTAGGCCTGGAAGGCGGCCTCCGCCTGCGCGAGGTCCATGCGGGAGTTGACGCCCAGCGTCTCCGCCTCCGGACAGCGGACGACGGTGGCGGTCAGGCCGCGCGCCCGGGCCAGCCCGACGATGTCGGTCAGGTAGAACTCGCCCGAGGCATTGCCGTTGCCGACCTCCGCGACCAGCGCGGCCAGCGTCGCCCGGTCTGCGGACACGACACCGGAATTGCACAGCGTGATCGCGCGCTCGTCGTCGGTGGCGTCCTTGTACTCGACGATCTTCAGGAGGTCGTCGCCTTCGGTGACCAGCCTGCCATAGCGGGCGGGATCGGCGGCCTCGAAGCCCAGCACGACAACGTCGTGGGTGCGCCGCGCCTCGGTCATGGCGTGCAGCGTCTCCTCCGAGATGAAGGGCGTGTCGCCGTACAGCACGAGCACGTCGCCGTCGAACACCTCCAGCAGCGGCAAGGCCTGTCCCACCGCATGGGCGGTGCCCAACTGTTCGGTCTGCAGGACGATGTGGGCGTCGGGATCGTAATCCTTCGCCGCCGCCTCCACCGCGTCGGCGCCGTGACCGGCCACGATGATGGTGTGGTCGGGGGCCAGGCGATAACCCGCGCGCAGGGCGTGCCACAGCATGGGCGCCTGGGCGATGCGGTGCAGGACCTTCGGCAGGTCGGAGTCCATCCGGGTGCCTTTCCCGGCGGCGAGGACGATCAGGGCTAGGGGCATACGGCTCGATCTGGTTTGTTCTTCTCTGCCCGCCGTTTTATAGGCTTCACGGGCCATGACAAGCCGGGGCAGGGTCACGCTTGGTTGCGGGATGTGACATCCGGCTCCGGGGGCGGCGGGCCGCCACGACCGGACAACGGACAGGAAGGCAGGACCATGACGCGCTGTGTGATCTTCGATCTGGATGGAACGCTGGCCGACACCAGCGCCGACCTCGTCGCCGCCGCCAATGCCTGCTTCGGGCTGATGGGCCTCGACCAGCGGCTCGACCCAGTGGCCGACGCGGGCGTGGCGCTGCGCGGCGGCAAGCGCATGCTCACCGTGGGGCTGGAACGCGCCGGGCAATACTCGGCGCAGGCGGTGGACCGCTGGTATCAACCCTTGCTGGAGGCCTATGCCGCCGCCCTCGACACCCACACCACGCTGTATCCGGGCGCCGCCGAACAGGTCGAGGCGCTGCGCTGCGACGGCTATGCGACGGGCATCTGCACGAACAAGCCCGCCGCCATGGCCGAGAAGCTCTTGACCTCGCTGGGTGTGCGCGACCTCTTCGGATCGCTCGTAGGCGCCGACACGCTGCCCACCCGCAAACCCGACGTGGCGCCCTACTGGGCGGCGGTCGACGGCTGCGGCGGCCGGCGCCAGTCCTCGCTCCTCGTGGGCGACAGCGACACCGACCGCAAGACTGCGAAGGCCGCTGGCGTGCCCTGCATCCTCGTCACCTTCGCCCCCGAAGGCGAAGCTGTCCGCGCCCTCCATCCCGAAGGCTTGATCGCCGATTTCGGCGAACTCCCGGCAGAGGTCCGCCGCCTGATCGGCTGACAGCCCCTTCATCTTGGCACAAATACCTCGGAGGGGGTCCGGGGGAGGCAGCGCCTCCCCCGTGGATCGGCTGCCGCAAGGCAGGCGAAACCCATTGACCCCGCCCGGCGCCTCGGCACAGATGACGCCATGACAGAACGTTTCACCGGCTCATTCACCCAGCAGGAACCGATCCCCGACGAAGGCATCGCCGCGGCGCTGGCCGTGCTGCGCCACGGGCGCCTGCACCGCTACAACACCGCCCCGGGCGAGCTGTCGGAAACCGCGCTACTGGAACAGGAGTTCGCGGGCTTCACCGGCGCGGCCTATGCGCTGGCGGTGGCCTCGGGCGGCTATGCGCTGGGGTGCGCGCTGCGCGCCGTGGGCACGGGGCCGGGCGACAGGGTGCTGACCAACGCCTTCACGCTGGCGCCGGTGCCAGGGGCCATCGCCGCGCTCGGCGCGGTGCCGGTCTTCGTCGGGGTGACGGAGCGGCTGGTGATCGACCTCGACGACCTCGCGCTCAAGGTCCAGTCGAGCGGCGCGAAGGTGCTGATGCTCAGTCACATGCGCGGCCACATCTGCGACATGGACGCGCTCATGGCGATCTGCGATGCGGCGGGCGTCACGGTGATCGAGGATTGCGCCCACACCATGGGGGCGTCGTGGAACGGCGTGCCGTCGGGGCGCCATGGCGCGGTCGGTTGCTATTCGACCCAGACCTACAAGCACATGAACTCGGGCGAGGGCGGCTTCCTCGTCACCGACGATGCGCAGATCGCGGCGCGGGCGGTGATGCTCTCGGGCTCCTACATGCTCTTCGAGCGCCACCTCGCCGCGCCGCCGCCCGAGGCCTTCGCCGAGCTGAAATACGTCACCCCCAACGTCTCGGGGCGAATGGACAACCTGCGGGCGGCGATCCTGAGGCCACAGCTGGCCGCGCTCGGGGCGCAGGTGGCGCGCTGGAACGCGCGCTACGCGGTGGTGGAGGCGGGGCTGGCGGACACGCCGGGCCTGACGCTGGTCGCGCGCGATCCGAAGGAGGTGCCGGTCGGCTCCTCCTTCCAGTTCCTGCTGCTCGACTGGAGCGACGATGCGATAGGCGACGTGCTCCGCCGCTGCGCCGCGCGCGGGGTCGAACTGAAGTGGTTCGGCGGGGCCGAGCCCACGGGCTTCACCTCGCGCTACGACAGCTGGCGCTACGTGGACAGCGAGAGGATGCCCGCCTCCGACCGCATCCTGAAGGGCATCGTCGACATGCGCCTGCCGCTCACCTTCTCGAAAGAGGACTGCGCCCTGATCGCGCGCATCGTCCGGGCAGAGGTCGGCGCGGTCTATCAGGCCGCCTGAGCCAGCAGCCCGCGTGCTTCCAGCGCCCTGCGCAGCGGCGTGAGGTGGTCGGCATAGGCCTGCCACGCAGCGTCGCTGCCGGTGTAGATGCCGTCGCGGACCTGCAACGAGCTGGCAGTGGCAACCACACGGTCGGATGTGCCGAAGGCCAGGCAGGCGTCGTCCCAGGGCAGCCCCACGGCGTCGAGCAGCGCACCCACCGTCTCGCGCGGGGTCTCGGTCAGCGCGCTGTAGGAGAGGCGGTGGATCGGCACGCCCTGCGCCTGCCAGTGGTCCAGCGTCTCGCGATAGAGCGCCATGGCCCCGGCGATGTCGTCGAAGTCATAGGCGAAGCCGTTGCCGGTCTTCACGAAACACTGCCGGAACAGCGACCAGCCAAGCGCCATCGGGTCGCGGTCGAGCGCGACGATCCGCGCCTCGGGGATCAGCGCGTGCACCAGCCCGAGAAGCGGGAAATTGAGCGGCATCTTGTCGACCACATACCCCTGTTCCCGGCCCCCTCCGGCGAGTGTGCGGCGGTAACCGTCGCGCAGCTTTGCCAGCGTGTCCGGGTCCGGGGTGCCGGCCATCATCGCGGGCAACAGTTTGGCGCGCAGGTAGGTGCATTCCCCCGCCGTGCCGACCTGTGGGTGGGCGGAGAGGATCGTTTCCGTCAGCGTGGTGCCGGAGCGGGGAAGGCCGATGACGAGGATCGGCATCGGCGCGCTGGGCGCGGGCTGCGGCAGGTCGGGCAGGTCCTTCAGCCGCGCGACCTCTGCCGCGTAGGGCGCCAGCGACAGGCCGTGCGCCTTCTTCTTCCGGGCATTGCCGAGACTATAGTGGCGAAAGGCCTCGCGCGGGCGGCGGAGGTCGTCGAAGACCTTGCCGAGCGCGAACTCCAGTTCGTACAGGTCGGCCTCGGACAGCTTGCCGGAGGCGGCGAGCTTTTTCATCTTCGCGAGGTGCGGGTCGCTGCGCGAGGTGTAGCGGCTGGTTTCCGCCAGCGCGCGGTGCGCGGCGCCGTTGGTTGGCTGGAGCCGGGTGAGCGTGGCGAACCGTGTCCGCGCCGTCTCGCGCGCGCCGTTCACATGGGCGGCCACGGCGGCCAGCCGCACGGCGTGCGGATCGTCGGGCAGGGCGTCGGCGGCGGCCTCGGCGGGCGCGCGCAGGGCTGCCATCTCGCCCAGGTCCATGAGCGTGCGGGCGAGGTCGCGGTAAAGCGTCGGTTTGTCGGGGGTGCGGCAGAGTGCTTCGGCCACGGCATCGCGGGCCTCCGCCGGGCGGCGCAGGGCGGTGAAGGCGTGGTAAAGCGCCTCATGCGGGGTTGCGGCGTCCGGGTAGCGGGCGGCGAGCGCGCGGGCCATGGTCAGCGCGGCCTCTGCCTGGCCGCCGTTCAGCAGGGCGGCGAGTCTCTGTGCCTCGGCCGGGGTGGGACGGGCGGCGCCCAGACCGGGCAGCGCCTGCGGTCGCAGACGGTTGCGCAGGCGGTAGGCCTGCGGCGCATGAAGAAGGCTGTCCGGCAGCGCGTCCAGCAGGGCGCGTGCGCCGTCGCGGTCGCCGGCGTCCAGCAGCCGCTCTGCCTCGTCTAGGTCTGACACCGCCGTTTCCTTCCTGTCCGGGCTTTGCGTTCACGGCGGGCAGTTTCCCTGCTTGGCGGGCGAAGGACAAGGGTGGGGTTGTCGGGGTCACGTGATAGGCGTGGGGAGCGTCCGGGTTTGTCGCGCCCGGCGCAACGACGGGCGCGAGGGTCGGCGCAACAGCTGGCGCGCGCGCTGGCGCTGCGTTTGGCGCGCCAGTTGGCGCCGGGATTGGCGCGCCGGTCGGCGCAGGGTTTGGCGCGCCGGTCGGCGCGACGCAGCGGGATCAGGCGGCGGGTGGCTGGACCTGAGCGCCGCAGAGCTCCGCGAGGCGAGTGTCCACCTGGCGCAACGCGTCGAGCGTCAGCGGCTTGGTCATGAAGCCGTGCACCACATCGAATGAATGGGCGCGGGCCTTGTCCTCCTCCCGCGCGGAGGTGGAGAGCATGATGACCGCGCATTTCACGAAATGCGTGCCGAACCGGGTGGTGGCGGCATGGAGGAACTCGAACCCGTTCATGCCGGGCATGTTGATGTCGAGCAGGATGGCGTCGATCTCCGGACGGTCGGGGTTGGCGAAGAAATCCAGCGCCGTTTCGCCGCCGAGGTGCTGGTGCAGGGTGCCCACCAGCCCCGAGCGTTCGATCAGGCGTTTGTAGAGCTTCTGGTCGATGGGTTCGTCGTCGATGGTCATCAGGTGGTCGATCATGTCAGGCTGCCTTCATCGTGATGGTGAATGTGCTGCCTTCGCCGGGGATGGAGGTCAGCGTGATGTCGCCGCCGTGGGTCTGCGCGATCCTCTGGCAGATCGGCAGCCCGAGGCCGGAGCCGTCGAATTCGGTCCGGTTGTGCAGGCGGGCAAACAGCGCGAAGATCCGGTCCTGCTGATCCTCCGCGATGCCGATGCCGTTGTCGCCGACGGTGATGACCACCGTGCCCTCCGCCGCTTCTGCCGGGGCGATTGAGACCACAGGCGCGACGCCGGGGCGGCGGAATTTCAGCGCGTTCGACACGAGGTTCTGGAAGAGCTGGCGCATCTGCGGAGGGTGGGCCGGGAGGTGCGGCAGGGGGCTGCGCCGGATCTCGGCCCCGGCGCTGGCGATGTCGGCGCGCAGATCGGTCAGCACGGTGTCGAGAACGGTGTCGAGGTCCACGTCCTCCCGCGTGAATTCGGTGTCGAGCGAGCGGGTATAGGTCAGCATGTCCTCCACCAGCCTGTTCATGCGGGTCAGCACGCCGCCGAGGTCGCTCATCAGTTCCGCCGCGTCCCCCGGCAGATCGGCGTTCGCCTCTTCGAGGTCCTGCCGGACGGCGGCCAGCAGCATCAGCGCGGTGTTTGTCGGCGCCTTCAGATCGTGTGAGATGGCATAGGTCATCTCCGCCTGTTCGCGGTTGATCTGCTGCAGTTGCCGGTAGGACATGGCGAGGTCGCGGCGATGGCGCACCTCGGTGTCGAGCGCGGTCTTCTGCGCCTTCAGCTGCTGGTGGGATTCGCGGGCGCGGGCGTTGTTGCGCAGTTCCAGCACGTACAGCATCGCCAGCATGAGGCTGGCGAACAGCGACGCCAGCATGGCGCGGCGCGCGGGTTGGTACGCCGTCCGGAAGGCGGAGGTGATGGCAAGCGTCGCGTCGTCCAGGCTTTGCCGCGCTTCTCGGTCCGGTACGCGCACCATGGCATCGATGTCGCGGATTCTGTCCGTCGCGCTGCGCTGTCCGGCCAGCAGAAAGTCGAGGTTCTGCCGGTAGGCTTCAAGCGCCTGCAGGAACGGCGACAGGTTGGCGTCGACGTCGACGTTGCGCTGGGCGGCAAGCCTTTGCAGGGTCGCCACGGCCGCCATCGCCCTTTCGTAGTCCGCCAGGGCATCGGCGATGTAATGCGGTTCTTCGGGCCGCAGCACCGCGTTCTTGAAGTCGTGGATGAAACCCGTGTAGCCGGTCGCCCGCTCCAGTTCGAGAGAGGTTTCGATGTGGAGGCGCCAGTCTGCGCGCAACTGATCGGTGGCAATCCAGAACCAGACGAAAGCGGCGCCGGAAATGGCGGCCCCGCCGAGTGTCACGGCACTGATTATGGAATGTTGTCTGCGGCGCGGCATGTCTTCGGATCGGGTCACGTTGCGTCTTGTCGGGTTCGGCGAGCGCAGGGTCAGGCGGGCGTATACGGTGCGCTGCGTCGCCGTCCGAGTGCGGACAGTTGAGACACAGACGATGCGTCCCAAGGCGTTAAGAAACCGTTGCTCCGGACGCGGAACTTAGGGAAGCCTTGACGCAGTGGTTTCGGCGGCGTTAAATGAACAAGCGTTCAATAAGGGGGAGGAGAGACGATGTTTCTTGCGAGCATGCGGTTCGATCTGGGCGAGGATGTGCATGCGCTGCGCGAGATGGTGCATCGCTGGGCCCAGGAGCGGGTAAAGCCCATGGCGGCGGCGATCGACCGCGACAACGTCTTTCCGCCGGAACTCTGGCCCGAGATGGGAGAGCTGGGCCTGCTGGGCGTCACGGTCGAGGAGGCGTACGGTGGCGCGGGCATGGGATACCTCGCCCATACGGTCGTCGTGGAAGAGATCGCGCGGGCCTCTGCCTCGGTCTCGCTGTCCTATGGGGCGCATGCCAACCTCTGCGTGAACCAGATCCGGCTGAACGGCTCGGAAGAGCAGAAGCGGACGTATCTGCCGGGGCTGATATCGGGCGCGCATGTGGGCGCCCTGGCGATGTCGGAACCTTCTGCCGGTTCGGACGTGGTGTCGATGAAGCTGCGCGCGGAGAAACGCAACGACCGTTACGTGCTGAACGGCAACAAGTACTGGATCACCAACGGCCCGGACGCGGACACGCTGGTGGTCTATGCCAAGACCGACCCGGACGCCGGGCCGAAGGGCATCACCGCCTTCCTGGTCGAGAAGTCGATGAAGGGCTTTTCCACGAGCCCGCATTTCGACAAGCTGGGGATGCGCGGATCGAACACGGCCGAGCTGATCTTCGAGGATGTGGAAGTGCCCTTCGAGAACGTGCTGGGCCAGGAGGGAAAGGGCGTGCGCGTGCTGATGTCCGGCCTCGACTACGAGCGCGTCGTGCTGGCGGGCATCGGCCTTGGGATCATGGCCGCCTGCATGGACGAGATCATGCCCTACCTGCGCGACCGGCACCAGTTCGGCAAGCCCATCGGGTCGTTCCAGCTGATGCAGGGCAAGATCGCCGACATGTACACCGCGATGAACTCGGCCCGTGCCTATGTCTACGAGGTAGCCAAGGCCTGCGACCGGGGCGAGGTCACGCGTGCGGACGCGGCGGCCTGCTGTCTCTATGCCTCGGAGGAGGCGATGAAGCAGGCGCATCAGGCGGTGCAGGCGATGGGCGGCGCCGGGTTCCTGAACGACGCGGCGGTGGCGCGCATCTTCCGCGATGCCAAGCTGATGGAGATCGGTGCGGGCACGAGCGAGATCCGGCGGATGCTGGTCGGACGTGAACTGATGGGGTCCATGTGACCGTTGCCGGGGAAACACCGGGCGCGGGCCGGTTCCCGCGCCTTGTCGCGGCGGCTGTCCCGCAGAAGTCGGCTAGTTGGCCGCATCGGGCGAACCCCGCGCCGTGACGCCGCGTTGGGTCATGTGGCTGCCGCTTGGCGTGCTGGTGACCTGCGGGGCGTTGTTGGCCTTCCGCTACGGCTGGATAGATGCCAACCTGACGGAGACCACGGCGATCGAGGCCTACGGGCGGCGCTACATGCGCGAGGCGGGCGCGCCGGCGGCGGATTGCACCGGCGTGCCGGGGCAGGGCGTCTGGCTGGTGGTCCGCTGCGGGCCGGAGGGCGCGCGCTGGGAATACCGGGTGAACCGGTTCGGCGGGCTGGTGGAGATCACCCGGCCGGATGGAATGGGAGAAGGAACATGATGCACAGGGTGATGGTCATGGCGCGTCTGGCAACGCCTGTCTGGGTGGTCTTCGGGATGGCCTTTGCCGTGCCTGTCGCGCTGCCTGTCACGGCGGCGGCGCAGGACATCGTTTTCTCGCCGCAGGACACGGCGGATTGCGTGGCGTCGGGCCAGCCGTTCGAAGGCTGCATCGGCGCCGCGGCAGAGACCTGCATGGAGCGCAACGGCTCGGCCACCGTGGTGATGAGCGCCTGCTACGACAAGGAAGCGCAGTGGTGGGATTCGCGCCTGAACGCGATCTACTCAGACGTGATGGCGCAGGCCAGGGACATGGACACGGAGAACGGCGAACATGCGCCCAGCCAGGCGGATGCCCTGCGCCGGATGCAGCGGGCCTGGATCGATTACCGTGACGAGACCTGCAGCTACGAGGCCAGCCAGTGGGGCGGCGGCACGGGCGCGGGTCCGGCCTTCAACGCCTGCCTGATGCGGATGACGGCGGAGCAGAGCCACTACCTCGAAACCGCGACGCTCAACTGATGCTGCCGCCGGCCCGGACATATGCGGCGCTCAGGGCGGCTTTCCGGTGGGAGATCCCCGACCGGCTGAACATGGCCGAGCAGGTCTGCGACGGATGGGCCAACCGCGAACCGGAGCGGCTGGCGATCCTCGACCTTTCGGAGGACCGGCCCGAGCGGGTGTCCTATGCCCGGCTGCACGCGTTGTCCCTGCGGGTGGAGGATGTGCTGCGACGCAAGGGCGTGGCCGAAGGCGACCGGGTGGGCGTGCTGCTGAGCCAGTCGGCGCTGTGCGCAGCGGCGCATGTGGCGGCATGGCGGATGGGGGCGATCAGCGTGCCGCTCTTCAAGCTGTTCCGGGAAGATGCGCTGCGTGCGCGGCTGGAGGACAGCGGCGCGCAGGTGGTGGTGACGGACACGGAAGGATCGGGCATGCTCGCACCCTTCGGTGTGGCGCCGGTTACCCGCGCCGACCTGCCCGAAGAGGGCCGGGGCGCGGATGCGGCCCAAACCGGGCCGGAGACGCCGGCAGTGCTGATCTACACCTCCGGCACGACGGGCAAACCAAAGGGCGCGCTGCACGGCCATCGCGTGCTGACCGGCCATCTGCCGGGCGTCGAGATGAGCCACGACTTCCTGGGGCAGGCGGGTGACATGCTCTGGACCCCGGCGGACTGGGCGTGGATCGGCGGGCTCTTCGACGTGCTGATGCCCGGACTGGCACTGGGCGTGTCGGTGGTGGCCGTGCGGGAGGCAAAATTTTCGCCGAAAATTTTGGCGCGCGTGGCGAAGGCCGGTGCCCGGAACGTCTTCCTGCCGCCCACTGCCTTGCGGATGATGAAGGCGGAGGGCGCCTCGGTCCGGGGGTTGCGGTCGGTGGCTTCGGGCGGCGAGCCGCTTGGCGCCGAGATGCTGGCCTGGGGCCGCGCGGCGTTTGATGTCACGATCAACGAGTTCTACGGCCAGACCGAGTGCAACATGGTGGCGTCGAGTTGCAGCGCGCTGTTCGACGTGCGGCCCGGCCACATCGGCCGCGCGGCGCCGGGGTTCGATGTCGGCGTGATCGACGCGGACGGGCAGGAGACGCACGGCGAGGGCGACATCGCGATCCGGCGCGGCGCAGGGTCCATGATGCTGGAATACTGGAACGATCCTGCCGCCACGGCCGCGAAGTTCCGGGGCGACTGGCTGGTGACCGGGGACCGGGGCGCGATCGAGGACGGCTTCATCCGGTTCGTCGGTCGTGAGGACGATGTCATAACATCCGGCGGCTACAGGATCGGCCCGGCAGAGATCGAGGACTGCCTGATGACCCATCCGGGCGTGGCCACGGTGGGAGTCGTCGGCAAGCCCGACCCGCTGCGCACCGAGATCGTGAAGGCCTACGTGGTGCCGAAGCCGGGGGCTTCGGTGACGCCGGAGGAGTTGCAGGACTGGGTAAAGGCACGGCTGGCCGCGCACAGCTATCCGCGCGAGGTGGCACTGGTCGAGGACCTGCCGATGACCGTGACCGGCAAGGTGATCCGCAAGGAGCTGAAGCGCCAGGCCACCGCAGAGACGGAAGGGGGCAGGGCGTGACGGTCTCGCACTCTGATCCCGTGTCACGTGTGGAGCGGTCCCGCCACGCCGCGCGGACCGCACCGCGAGGGCCTGTAGCGATGCGCCTTGTGCTGGGTCTTTGTCTGATGGCCTGCCCGGCTTTGGCACAGACGGGGGAAGAGGCGCCGCAGTACGCGCCTTTACCGAGCTTCGGGGCGTGCATGGACGAGGAGGCGGCGCGCTACGAACGCGCCCTGAAACGGCTGAACGAGATGCCCGACGCGCAGGAGTTCGAGATCGGAGACACCCGTGGAACCGGCTATTGCGGATCGGTGGGCTTTGTCCATTGCGATCGGAAGCCGACGCTGGAAGAGGTGCAGGCGTGCCAGCTTAAACTGGCGGCGGAGGAAGAAGCGCTGGCGGAGAAGATCCGCGCCGCGCTGCCCCCGCCCGAGGAGGTCGAGGGCAAGGGCGGCGACTTCGAACAGGCGCTGTATCCGCGCGCCTACGCTCTGGCGCAAGGGATCTCGGCCGGACCCGACTGCGACGGCGACATTCCCCAGCGTGGCACGTGGTGTACGGCATGGGAAGCGAACAACCGGCTGCGGGACGCGATCCTTGCCTGGCAACTTGCGCGGTTCCTGGGGGTGGCAGAGACAGCGGTGGCGGCCGGATGGGCCGAAGCGCCGCCGCCCCGCCGCCCGCGTGCGCGGGAGGCGGAGGATGACTGACCTGACGTCGCGGCTGGCGGACCGGCGCTGTCCGGACTGCAACACCTTGCAGCCGCTCTTTGTGTCGCAACCGGGCAGCCGGCGGGTCTGGCAGCGCGACGGGGCGGAGGTCATCCCCTGTCCGGGCTGTGCCGTGCCGCTGCGGCTGGAGGAAAACGCCCGCGATCCGAAGGGCATCGTCGCGAGCGTGCTGTTGGTGGCGATCCTCGGCGGCGGTTTGCTGGCGGCGCTCAGGGCCGCGACGGGCTGGGGATTGGGGGCGTGGCAGCTCGGCGGACTGCTCCTGGTGATCGTGGCGCTGGGGATCGGGGTATCGACGGTCTGGAACGGGTTCGAGGCGCGGCGGCGGCCAGTGGTCGTGGCTGGGCGCGCCCTTGGGGAGGAAGACGCATCATGAGGTTGCAATCGGCGGTCCTGACGGGGTCGGAGACGTACCGCGCCAACAGGGAAGCACACCTGGCCGCACTGGCAGAAATATCGGAGGCTGCATCTCTGGCGGCGGCGGGCGGCGGTGCGAAGGCACGCGAACGCCATCTGTCGCGGGGCAAGATGCTGCCAAGGGAGCGCGTGGCGGGACTGCTCGACGCGGGCTCTCCGTTCCTGGAGGTGGGCGCGCTGGCGGCGCATGGCATGTACGATGGCGCAGCGCCCTGCGCCGGTGTGATCGCGGGGGTCGGCCTTGTGGAGGGCCGGCAGGTCATGGTGATCTGCAACGACGCCACGGTGAAGGGCGGCACCTACTACCCGATGACGGTGAAGAAGCATCTGCGGGCGCAGGAGATCGCCGAGGAATGCCGCCTGCCGTGCATCTACCTCGTGGATTCGGGCGGCGCGAACCTGCCCAACCAGGACGAGGTCTTTCCGGACCGCGACCACTTCGGCCGGATCTTCTACAATCAGGCGCGGATGTCGGCCAAGGGAATCCCGCAGATCGCCGCGGTCATGGGGTCGTGTACGGCGGGCGGCGCTTATGTCCCGGCCATGTCCGACGTGTCGATCATCGTGAAGGAGCAGGGGACGATCTTTCTGGCCGGGCCTCCTCTGGTGAAAGCCGCGACCGGGGAGGTGGTCAGCGCCGAGGACCTGGGCGGGGGCGATGTGCACACCAGGTTGTCGGGGGTGGCGGACTACCTCGCCGAGGACGATGCCCATGCGCTGGTCCTGGCGCGGCGGGCGGTGCGTTCGCTGGGCAGAGTTTTCGAGGAAAACTCTGCGACGGAAAGACTTTTCGTCGAAAAGTCTTTGGGGGGCGCCGCGCCGGATTACGATCCGGAGGAGATCCTGGGCGCCGTGCCCGCGGACCTGCGCACCCCTTACGACATTCACGAGGTGATCGCGCGGGTGGTCGACGGGTCGTGGTTCGACGCTTTCAAGCCGCGCTTCGGCGAGACGCTGGTCTGCGGCTTTGCCCAGATCCACGGCATGGACGTGGGCATCGTCGCCAACAACGGGGTCCTGTTCTCCGAGAGCGCGCAGAAAGGCGCGCATTTCGTCGAACTCTGTTCACAGCGGAAGATCCCGCTGGTGTTCCTGCAGAACATCACCGGTTTCATGGTGGGCCGGAAATATGAGAACGAGGGAATCGCGCGTCACGGGGCGAAGATGGTGACGGCGGTGGCCACGACCAGCGTGCCGAAGGTGACCGTGTTGGTCGGCGGGTCGTTCGGCGCGGGCAACTATGGCATGGCGGGGCGGGCCTACCAGCCGCGGTTCCTGTGGACCTGGCCGAACTCCCGCATTTCGGTGATGGGCGGCGCGCAGGCGGCAGGCGTTCTGGCGACGGTCAAGCGCGATGCCATTGAGCGCTCGGGCGGTGTGTGGTCGGAGGACGAGGAGGCGGACTTCAAGCGCCCGACGCTGGAGATGTTCGAACGCCAGTCGCATCCGCTCTACGCCTCGGCCCGGCTCTGGGACGATGGGGTGATGGATCCTCGCAAGACGCGCGCCGTGCTGGCCCTGTCGCTGCGCGCCGCGCTGAACGCCCCGGTGGAGGAGACGCGGTTCGGCGTCTTCCGCATGTGACGGAGGTGCGCGTGCACAGGCAGTGTCCTGCGGGCGTTGGCCACCGGCGGCGTGCCGATCTGCGGTATGCCGGCGGTCCGCGCTTCGGTCCCGCGTCAGCCGCGATAGGCGGTGCGCGGCGCGCCTTCCGCCGCCCCGTGCCGTTTGAACTGAAGGTTGTTCTTGCGCACGAACATGCCCATCGAACTGCGCACCGCGGGCTGGAGGGCGTCGAAGGCGTCCTCGTCCGCTGCGCGCGCCGCCAGTACGGCATTGGCCGCTTCGGTGCCGGCGACAAGCTGGTCGAGCGCCGCGATGCTGTTGTCGAAGTCGGGGAACTCCAGCTTGATCTTGCTCTTGCCGATCACCGCCTCAAGTTGCTTGTTGGGCGGCAGGTCGACCTTGGCGCCTTCGGCCTGAAGCTGCTGGCCGAAGTTGTAGAGCGGCGAGGCCGCCCCCAGCGCAGCGCAGGCCCGCAGAAATCGGGTGTATTTTTGGGTGGTGCCGAATTTCTCCATCTGGCAGTCGAGTTCGATCGGCTTTGTGATGATCGGGTCCTTGGGCCGGTCGGCGCGAATCGTGCGGACACGGATGGCGTGCGAAACGTCGAGCAGGATGTTCAGGGAGAAACCGAATTCGTAGAAAAGGTCCGCCTGGGCTTCTGTCAGCGTTCCGGTGAGACGGTACTGGCCGGACATGGCAATATTCCTTGGTCTGCGGGCCACGCGGAGCCCGGGAAATCCTGGCCGGGACAAACTGGCCGAAGAACTGAAATACTAGGATACGCTGCCAGATCGGCTGCCGTGACGCAACGGAAACAATCGGGCGTGCAGGGGCTGCGGGGGGAATGAAGATGTTTGACACGATCCTGATCGCGAACCGGGGAGAGATCGCCTGTCGGGTCATCCGGACGGCGCAGGCCATGGGTCTGCGGTGTGTGGCGGTCTACTCGGAGGCGGACGCGGACGCGCTGCATGTCGCCATGGCAGATGTGGCGGTCTGCATCGGCGGGGCGGCGCCGTCGCAAAGCTACCTGCGGGGTGACCGGATCATTGCCGCCGCGCGGGAGACGGGCGCGCAGGCGATCCACCCGGGCTATGGCTTCCTGTCGGAGAATCCCGATTTCGTGGCCGAGGTCGAGGCGGCGGGCTTGGTTTTCATCGGCCCCTCGGCGGACGCGATCCGCAAGATGGGTTTGAAGGACGCTGCCAAGCGGCTGATGGAGGAGGCGGGCGTACCCGTGGTTCCGGGCTACATGGGCGGCGACCAGGACCCCGGCCACCTGGAAGCGGAGGCGGAGACGGTCGGTTACCCGGTGCTTATCAAGGCCGTGGCGGGCGGCGGCGGCAAGGGGATGCGCCGCGTCGACCGGGCAGAGGACTTCATCGACGCGCTGGAACGCGCAAAGGCGGAGGCGCGCGGTGCGTTCGGCAACGACGACGTGCTGATCGAGAAGTTCATCGAGAAGCCGCGCCATATCGAGGTGCAGGTCTTCGGCGACGGCACCCGTGCTGTACATCTGTTCGAACGGGACTGCTCGCTCCAGCGGCGCCATCAGAAGGTGATCGAGGAGGCGCCCGCCCCGGACATGCCGGAGAACGTGCGTGCCGCGATGGGCGAGGCTGCCGTGCGCGCCGCCGAGGCGATCGGCTACAGCGGGGCCGGGACGGTGGAGTTCATCGTGGACGGGGCGGACGGTCTGCGCGCCGACGGCTTCTGGTTCATGGAGATGAACACGCGCCTTCAGGTGGAACACCCGGTGACGGAGGAGATCTGCGGCGTCGATCTTGTCGAGTGGCAGATCCGCGTCGCCGCCGGAGAGAGCCTGCCCGCCCGGCAGGAGGATCTGGCAATCCGGGGCCATGCCTTCGAAGCGCGGCTTTACGCGGAGGACGTACCGGCGGGGTTCCTGCCCGCGACCGGTCGGCTGGCGGAGCTGCGGTTCCCGGCAGGGGTGCGCGCCGAAACCGGTGTGCGCGCGGGCGACGAGATCAGCCCGCATTACGATCCGATGATCGCCAAGCTGGTGGTGCACGGGCCGTCCCGTGCGGTGGCGCTCAGGAAACTCGCCGCTGCCCTGCGCGCCACGCGCGTCGCGGGGACAGTGACCAACCTCGGCTTCCTTGGTGCGCTGGCAGAGCACGAGGGGTTTGGGCGCGGAGAGGTCGATACCGGGCTGATCGCGCGTGACCTCGACGCGCTGGTGACGGTGCCGGAACCGGGGCCTGCGGTCTGGGCGGAGGCGGCGCTGGGGGCCATGGGCTTGCTCGATGCGCAGGGGTGGGAGACGGGCTTTTGCCTCTGGTCGCCTGCGTGGAAGCGGATCGTGCTGTCGCGCGGCGAAGACCGGCAGGATCTGGGGGTCATGGTCCGGTCGGCAGGCTCGGCGTTGGTGTCGGTCGGGGGGATCGAGGTCGAGTGCCTCAGAGGCGCATCGGGCTGGACCTTCGATGGCGCGGCGGGCGGCGGGGTGTTCGTCGACGGGGCGCAAGTGACGGTCTTTGCCGACTACGGTGTGAGCTTCGAGGTCATCGACCCGTTGGCACAGCAGGCGGAGGGCGCGGCGGCGGGCGCGGCTCTGGCGCCGATGCCGGGGCGCGTCGTTTCGGTCCATGTGCGCGTCGGGCAGGAGGTCGCGGCGGGCGACCGGCTCGCCGTGCTTGAGGCGATGAAGATGGAGCACACGCTGACCGCCTCGGCCGACGGGGTGGTGGCCGAGGTGCTGGTGGCCGAGGGCGACCAGGTGGAGGCCGGGGCGGCGCTTGTGGTCATGGAGGAGGCGGAGTGACCTTTGCCGATCTGCCGGAGGCGACGCCGGTGATGATGTGTCCCGAAGTGCAGGCCGATCCGAACGCCGCCTACACGGTGGCGGCGGAACTGGACCGCAACATCGCGGTCTGGTGCGGCGCCTGCCGGTTCGAGACGGCGCGGACGGGTCGGCTGCGCGACGTGCTGGACGCCTGGCCGATGCTGGCGCGGCAGGAGCTGCCGGAGATGGGGCAGCACTACGAACACACGGGCTTTGGCCTTTGGTTCCTGAGGGAGGGACGGATTTGATCAGGTTGCATCACGTACAGTACGGGCGGTCTTTCCGCGTGCTGTGGCTGCTGGAAGAGATCGGCGTGGAGCGCTTTGGCGGGCTGGAGATCGTCGAGCACCGGATCGGCACGCGCGAGATGGCAGAGAGCGGGCTGGCGCGGGTGTCGCCCGCCGTACGCATCCCGGCGATCGAGATGGACGGGCTGGAGATGTCCGAATCCGGCGCCATCGTCGAGCACCTCGTGGAGACTTACGCGCCCGAACTGGGCCGGGCGCCCGGGGACGCGGAGCGCGCGGCCTACCTGCAATGGATCCACTTTGCGGAGACCCAGGCTAGCCTGATCGAGAACCTGAACCTGCAGATGGTCTTCCTGCGCCCGCCCGCGAAGCCGTCCCCGGTGGTGGTGAAGCTGACCGTGGCGCGGCTGCGGCAGACGCTGAAGGGGATGGAGGCGCGGCTTTCCGGTGACTGGCTGCTGGAGGGCGGTTTCTCGGCGGCGGACATCATGATGGGGTTCAACCTGTTTGCGGCACCCTACTACGTGAAGCTGGAGGAGTTCCCCAGGCTCGCGGCCTACAAGGCGCGGATGGAAGCGCGGGAGGCGTACCGGCGGGCCGTGGACCGGGAAGGGGCACAGCGGTTCTACACGCAGGACTTCTACCCGGTGCCGGAGGTCTGAGACGGTCGGAGGCCTGTTGGCCGCCGGGATGCCGTTGGCCGGGCCAGTTGTTGAAAGGCGCGCCTTGCGGCGCACAGGGTGTCTCGGCCCCGGCCTTCGGGCCGTGACCTCGGGGCGCCTGCGGCGCGGCGGATGGAAACGGGAGGAGAGCACATGGCCGACAGGGTCGAGATCTTCGAGGTGGGGCCGCGCGACGGCCTGCAGAATGAAAAACGGATGATCGCCACGGAGACAAAGGTGGCGCTGGTGGACCTGCTCTCCGGAGCGGGGTTCCGGCGGATCGAGTGTGCGTCGTTCGTGTCGCCTAAATGGGTGCCGCAGATGGCGGACAGCGGCGACGTGTTGGACCGGATCGCGCGCGCGCCGGGCGTGTCCTACGCCGCCCTGACACCCAACATGAAGGGGCTGGAGCGGGCGCTGGCGGCAGGGGCCGACGAGGTGGCGGTGTTTGGCGCGGCCTCGGAAGGGTTCTCGCGCGCGAACATCAATGCCTCCGTCGACGAGGGGCTGGCGCGGTTCGTGCCGGTCTGCGAGGCCGCGCGGGAGGCGGGCGTGCCGGTCAGGGGCTATGTGTCCTGCGTGGTGGAATGCCCCTTCGACGGTGCTGTGGCGCCCAAGGACGTGGCGCGGGTGGTGGCGGCGTTGCGCGACATGGGCTGCTACGAGGTCTCGTTGGGCGATACCATCGGGCGCGGCACGCCGGAGGCAGTGGATGCGATGCTGGCCGTGGTATTGGACGAGATGGCGGCAAACCGGCTTGCGGGCCATTTCCACGACACGAGCGGGCGGGCGTTGGAAAACGTCGGCGTCGCCATCGAACGCGGCCTGCGGGTGTTCGATGCGGCGGTGGGCGGGCTTGGCGGTTGCCCCTACGCGCCGGGCGCCGCGGGCAACGTGGCCACCGAGGCGGTGCATGACTTCGTCACGGCGCAGGGGTTCGAGACCGGGCTGGACGCGGCGATCCTTGCCGAGGCAGGCCGGCTGGCGCGGTCGATGCGGGCGGCATGAAACCCCCGGGATGCGGTACAATGGGCCGGGCGACGATCCGGGACGTCGTGCGTGGCGGGACACATGCAGGAACAGGAGGAGGAGTGATGGAAGAGGTTCGTGTGGTGCGCGAAATGCGCGGCGTGGCGCGGCTGGTCCTGGCGCGGGCGGCGAAGCACAACGCCATGTCGGCGGAGATGATGGCGCAGATCGTCCGCGCCGCACAGGAACTGGCGGCCGACGAGGCGGTGCGCGTCGTTGTGCTGGAGGCGGAGGGCCCGACCTTCTGCGCCGGGGGCGACCTTGCCTGGATGCGCGAACAGTTCGGCATGGCGCCGGACGCCCGGCGGCGCGAATCCGCACGGATTGCCGAGGCGCTCGGCGCGTTGCACGATCTGCCGCAACCGCTGATCGGACGGGTGCAGGGCAATGCCTTCGGGGGCGGGATCGGGCTGATCTCCGTCTGTGACGCAGCCATCGGGGTGGAGACGGCGAAACTGGCACTGACCGAGGTGAAGCTGGGTCTGATCCCGGCCAACATCGGGCCGTACGTCATCGCCCGGATGGGTGCGAGCTCTGCCGCGCGCATCTTCATGAACGGCAAGGTGTTCGACGCGGCGGAAGCGGTGTCGCTGGGCCTGCTCTCCCGCGCGGTCCCGGCGGAGGACCTCGACGCCGCCGTGGAGGCAGAGGTGGCGCCCTACCTCTCCTGCGCGCCGGGGGCGTTGCGGGACGCCAAACGCCTGTTGCGCCGTTTGTCGGGCGGTGTGCGCCGGGACGATGTGGAGATGGCTGTCGACGCGCTGGCGGCACGTTGGGAGACGGCCGAGGCGCAGGAGGGCATTGCGGCCTTCTTCGACAAGCGCCCCGCGCCCTGGGCGGAAGGATAGGCGGGGAGCTGGCCGTGTGTCGTGACGGGCGGCGCGTCGGGTCGGCGCGCACGCGAAGGGCGCCACGGCAAGCCGAAGGGACACGAGGATGACGGCGCAGCTTGCGCAACTCTACGGGATGGGATGCCTCGCCATGGTCTTCTTCCAGGTGGCGCTGATCGGCGGGCTGCCGCTTGGCGCATGGACGCAGGGTGGGAGGCATCGCGGCGCCTTGCCCTGGCCGGGGCGGCTGACGGCGGCGCTCTCGGTTCCGGTGCACCTGTATCAGGGGCTTGCCATCGTGAGCGCGGCGGGGTTCCCCGGGCTGGCATGGCCGTTGTGGACCGGGTGGGTCGCCTTCGGCACAAGCTTTGCCGTGGCCGTGCTCAGCGGCCTCTCGCCATCGGAGGAGGAGCGTGCTGTCTGGCTTCCGGTCACCGCCGTCATGGCGGCGCTGGCGTTTTACGTGATGGCGATGACGCTGGCCGGATAAGGGTGCGGGTCCGACAAGGGGCGAGGCACGGCTTGTCCAGGAACACCTGCGGAGCGCCACGGTCAGGCCATATTTCCCTGCGACACGGCAGGGAGGCGATCTGCGGGTCTGGGGCCGGCTGCAAGTGACGCAGGGGCCCGGTTGCCCGTTTGGCCGAACCGGCGCAGGGCGCGTGGCATGGGTAGGAAGGGGACAATCGGTATGTGTCGAAACATCGGTTTGGCAGCCGCGCTGCTTGTTCTGGGCGCTGTGCCCGCCATCGCGCAAGAGCCTGTGGCACTGACCGCCACGCCCTGCCGTCCGATGGCCCAAGTGGACTGGACCGCGCCGCCCCCGGCCCAGTTCGGCATCGCGCTTGGGTGCCTTGAGCAGGAAGACTACGGCGGGGCGATCCGCTTTCACGCGGTGGCCGCCGCGATGATGTTCTTCGATGCGATGCGGGTGGGCGACCCGGCGGCGCGCAGCGTGCACGCCGAGGTGGCAAAGGCGTTCGGCGATCAGGCGGGCGAACAGGCGATGTCCGCGCAGTCCGCCTTTCTGCGCACCATGGACAAGGCCGCCTTCAGCGCCGAGGTCTGCAAACTGTTCGAAGAGAAGGGCCCACCGCAGCACGCCGTGACCTACATGGAAGGACGGGGCGAGGCGGGTGTCGATATCCTGCGTCCCGGATTCGATCCCGCCGCGGCCTGGACAGAGGTCTCGGCCCTCATGATGCGGTGCCTGCCCGGCGGCTAGGACGGGGCCGTCTCAGACCAGTGTCGCGAGCATCCAGACACCCATGCCGACCATCACAAGGTTCTCGGTCAGCGACACGAAACCCAAAGGCACATTGGACGATCCGCCCATGCAGGCGCACTTCAAGTCGCGCTTGTCGATGTAGACGGCCTTGACCACCGACACCGCGCCTATGGTGCCGATCAACAGGGCCAGCGGACCGGAGAGCCAGGGCAGGACACCGGCGAGCATCAGGATGGCGGCCAGCGCCTCGGCATAGGGGTAGACATAGGCGTATTCGACCTTGCGGCGGGCCAGCAGGTCGTAGTTCAGGAACATCGTCGAAAAGCTCTCGATGTCGCGCAGTTTCTGTACCGCAAGCAGCGCCATGGCGGTGGCCAGCATCGCGCGCAACGTGCCCGACCAGCCAAGCCCGCCGGTCCAGCCAATGGCCATCCCCATCAGAGCGGCCATGCCGAAGATGGCAATGACCGGGGTATAGCTCTTCTCGATGTCGGCGGCGGGTGTGAGTCCGAGTTCGCGCTGCGTCTCTTCGTACCCGCCTATGCGCCGGTCGCCGATGTAGACCTGCGGTGTCGTTTCAACGTCGTGCGATTCCAGAAAGCGGTCGGTTTCCTCGCGCGTCGTCAGGAGATGATCGTCGACCTCGTAACCTTTGCGTTCCAGCAGCGCCTTCGTTTTCAGTCCGAAGGGGCAGAGGTGATCCGGCGTCGACATGCGGTAGAGGCGGGCGCGGTTCGGCGAGGAATCGAGGGGCATGCGAGGGGGCCTCCGGTCAGCAGGATGGATGGTTTGCCTGGGGCGCACTGATGGCCCAACGCGCTCGACCGCCGGCCTGTTCCCGCGCAGGACTGGCGCAGGATTGGGCGCGACCCATCCGCGCGGGGCAGGGCGGGAACCGGGGATCGAGCCGTGCACCCGGCACTAGGCCATTGCGCAGGCGGGAAAATTCGTGCCGTTTTGCACCTGCGGCGGATCGTTTCCATTCTACCGAATATGGCGCGGCCTTGTTGACCCTGCCGGTCGGTGCGGATAAGTCACGACATGACACGCGGCGCGCGCCTCCCGCGCGTGGCGCGCCCCCCGTTTATGAGGAGCTGCCTCGTGGAAGAGATGCTGCGGGAATATCTTCCCATCCTTGTGTTCCTGGCCATCGCCATCGTCATCGGACTCGTTTTCATTTTCGCCGCGATCCTCGTCGCCGTGCGGAACCCGGATCCGGAGAAGGTGTCGGCCTATGAATGCGGCTTCAACGCCTTCGATGACGCGCGGATGAAGTTCGACGTGCGGTTCTACCTCGTGTCGATCCTGTTCATCATCTTCGACCTCGAGATCGCGATGCTGTTCCCGTGGGCCGTGGCCTTCCAGCACATCTCGATGACGGCGTTCTGGGCAATGATGGTGTTCCTCGGCGTGCTGACGGCGGGTTTCGCCTACGAATGGAAGAAAGGGGCCCTGGAATGGGAGTGATGACCGGAGCGAACACTGCGGGCGTCGACCGTGAGGTGGCCACGCAGGATCTGAACCGCGAACTGCAGGACAAGGGTTTCCTGCTGACCTCGACGGAGGACATCATAAACTGGGCGCGCACCGGCTCGCTCCACTGGATGACCTTCGGTCTGGCGTGCTGCGCGGTGGAGATGATGCACACCTCGATGCCGCGCTATGACCTGGAGCGGTTCGGCACGGCACCGCGCGCCAGCCCGCGCCAGTCGGACCTGATGATCGTCGCGGGCACGCTGACCAACAAGATGGCGCCGGCGCTGCGCAAGGTCTACGATCAGATGCCGGAACCGCGCTACGTGATCTCGATGGGTTCCTGCGCGAACGGCGGCGGCTATTACCACTATTCCTACTCCGTGGTGCGCGGCTGCGACCGCGTGGTGCCGGTCGACGTCTACGTGCCCGGGTGCCCGCCGACAGCCGAAGCGCTGCTGTACGGCATCATGGCACTGCAGAAGAAGATCCGCCGCACAGGAACGCTGGTGCGCTGAAGGCGGTGTTTTCGGCGGTCTGACCGGGCGCATGGCCCCGGGGACCGGCCGGGACGAAGAGAGTCAGGGCTTCCGGGCGGACCCGCCGCGGGAGCGAGAAGGGAAGACGAGATGGCAGACGTGAAACCGGGCGACAAGGTCCAGCTTATTTCGGGCAGCGTCGTGATGACTGTGGAAACCGTGGGGCAGAGCGATCAGAACGCCGCCCTGACGGCGGCACAATGCGTCTGGTACGAAGCCGGGCAGGGCAATGTCCTGGGCGAGGTGCGCCGCGCGGTGGTTGCCGTCGACGCTCTGGAAAAGGTGTAAGCGAATGGTGCAGGCACTCAAGGAACTGGGCGATCACATCGCGACGAAGCGCCCGGATTGCGTGGTCGCCTGGGATGTGACCCATGGCGAGTTGAACGTCGACGTGGCCCCGTCGAACATCCGCGGCTTCGTGGACTTCCTGAAGACCGACCCGACATGCCGGTTCTCGACGCTGGTCGACATCACCGGGGTCGATTACCCGGAACGGCCGAAGCGGTTCGACGTGGTCTACCACTTCCTGTCGATGTACCAGAACCACCGTATCCGGCTGCGCGTTTCGGTGCGCGAGGACGAGATGGTGCCCTCTATCGTGCCGGTGCACCCCAGCGCCAACTGGTTCGAGCGCGAGACTTTCGACATGTACGGTATCCTGTTCTCGGGCCACCCTGACCTTCGCCGCATCCTGACCGACTACGGGTTCCGTGGCTATCCGCTGCGCAAGGACTTCCCGACGACCGGCTACACGGAGGTGCGCTACGACGAGGAGCGCAAGCGCGTGGTCTACGAACCGGTGACGCTGGTCCAGGAATATCGGCAATTCGATTTCATGTCGCCGTGGGAGGGTGCGAAATACGTGCTCCCGGGCGACGAGAAGACCGAAGGCCAGGCGTGAACATGGCCGGGCGCGGGATCCGGAAGAGTTTTCGGGCGAAAACTCTTGGACGTGAACACTCTTCGTCCGAAGAGTGTTCCTTGCGCGCGGTGACAATGGACGGGGTACGTGAAAAACGCCCCGAGGAAAGGGACGGTCGATGATGGACGGCTCCAAAGGTTTCGAAGACGCCCTGACGGGTGAACAGAAAATCCGCAACTTCAACATCAACTTCGGTCCGCAGCACCCGGCGGCGCACGGCGTGTTGCGCCTCGTGCTGGAACTCGATGGCGAGATCGTGGAACGCTGCGACCCGCACATCGGCCTGCTGCACCGCGGGACCGAGAAGCTGATGGAGAGCCGGACCTACCTTCAGAACCTGCCGTATTTCGACCGCCTCGACTATGTTGCGCCGATGAACCAGGAACACGCCTGGTGTCTCGCGATCGAGCGTCTGACCGGCGTTGAGGTTCCGCGCCGCGCGTCGCTGATCCGGGTGCTCTATTCGGAAATCGGCCGGGTGCTGAACCACCTGCTGAACGTGACCACGCAAGCCATGGACGTGGGGGCGCTGACGCCGCCGCTCTGGGGCTTCGAGGAGCGCGAGAAGCTGATGATCTTCTACGAGCGGGCTTGCGGTGCGCGCCTGCACTCGGCCTACTTCCGGCCGGGCGGGGTGCACCAGGACCTGCCGCCGAAACTGATCGACGATATCGAGCAGTGGGCAAAGGAGTTTCCGGCCAAGCTGGACGATATCGACGGCCTGCTGACCGAGAACCGCATCTTCAAGCAACGCAACGCCGACATCGGTGTCGTGACCGAGCAGGAGATCCTCGACTGGGGTTTCTCCGGTGTCATGGTGCGCGGCTCCGGCCTCGCGTGGGATTTGCGCCGTGCCCAGCCCTACGAGTGCTACGACGAGTTCGACTTCAAGATCCCGGTGGGCAAGAACGGCGATTGCTACGACCGTTACCTGTGCCGGATGGCGGAGATGCGCGAATCGACGAAGATCATCCTGCAGGCGGTCGAAAAGCTGCGTGCGCCGGACGGTCAGGGCGATGTCCTTGCCCGGGGCAAGGTCACGCCGCCGAAGCGCGACGAGATGAAGACCTCGATGGAGGCGCTCATCCACCATTTCAAGCTTTACACCGAAGGGTTCCATGTTCCCGCGGGCGAAGTTTATGCCGCGGTGGAGGCACCCAAGGGCGAATTCGGCGTATATCTCGTGGCGGATGGCACCAACAAGCCATACCGGGCAAAGCTGCGCGCGCCGGGCTACCTGCACCTGCAGGCGATGGACCACGTTGCAAGCGGCCACCAATTGGCCGACGTGGCGGCGATCATCGGCACGATGGATATCGTTTTCGGCGAGGTCGACCGCTGAGGTGCGGCTTGTCTGGCGATCCGCTGCGGTGAACGGACGGCAGGTCACGGGCAAGAACAGACAGGCCGCGCGAAGAGGCCGGACGAGGGAAATGAAAATGAAGAAACTGTTTCTGTGTGTCCCGATTCTGGCGCTCGCCGGGTGCGTGGAACTGGGCATGGCGCCCAAGGATACCACGCCGGAGATGCTGGCACAGTGGGACGCGGCCGTGGCTTCTATCGGCTGCGACCTGGTCTCTGAAAGCGATTACCTGCCGGTGGAACTGCAGACCGGCATTCCGCGCCCGATGCTGATCGAGATCGCGCAATACAAGATCCAGAAGCAGGAAGCCGTGTCGCTGGAAAACGGCGGCGTGCGCTCTGTCGTGGGCGCATGTGCGCCGCAGCCCGAAGCGCAGGTGGCGCAGGCAGGCTGAGCGGAGCCGGCTGGAACGTGATACGGCGCAGGCGCGCCAGAAGGAGTTGAGACATGCTGCGACGGCTGCATCCCGAACAACCGGACAGCTTCGAGTTTACCGAAGCGAACCTCGCCTGGGCGAAAGAGCAGATCACGAAGTATCCCGCCGGGCGTCAGGCTTCGGCCATCATTCCGCTGCTCTGGCGGGCGCAGGAGCAGGAGGGCTGGCTCACCCGTCCCGCCATCGAGTACGTGTCCGAGATGTTGGGCATGGCCTACATTCGCGGGCTCGAAGTGGCGACCTTCTACTTCATGTTCCAGCTTCAGCCGACCGGTTCGGTCGCGCATATCCAGATTTGCGGTACGACGTCCTGCATGATCTGCGGGGCAGAGGATCTGATGGCCGTCTGCCGGGACAAGATCTCGGCGAAACCGCACACGCTGTCGGAAGACGGCAGGTTCTCTTGGGAAGAGGTCGAGTGCCTCGGCGCCTGCACAAACGCGCCCATGGCGCAGATCGGCAAGGACTACTACGAGGATCTCACCGCAGAGAAACTGGGTGCCCTGCTGGACGCGCTGGACAAGGGTGAGGTGCCGCAGCCGGGGCCGCAGAATGGCCGGTTCGCGTCGGAACCGCTGGGCGGGGCGACCACTCTGACCGAATACACCAACGCATCGATCAAGATGAACGCCAGCGCGCAACTGGCGGAGGACATCGGCGACACGGTGAAGCGCATCGACGGGACGGAGGTGCCGCTCGCGGCGCCCTGGACCGATCAGGCGGGCACCCGCGGCGCCTGATTGCATGTCACAGACACGGTTGGAACGGCGGTCCCTTACACGGGGCCGCCGTTTCGCTTTGCGGCTATAGCGATTCTCCGGTCCGGGCCTCCGGGTTCCCCGCTGACGGGGGGTATTCTTTTGTCCCATACGGCGCATCTGAGATTGTCTCCACTGACGAAGGGGGCAAAAGTGTTTAGAATGCTTGGTAAACACCTTGCTGGTGGAAACGTAGATGGGAGAACGGCCGAATGAGAACGAATGGCAACTGCACCATGATGAGCTGGGGAATAGCGGCGGCGCTGGGGGTTTTGGCGTTTCTGCTGCTCGTCGGAAGCAACGGGTTCGGCACGGCCCTGTTTCTCGGGATCGTCGCGTTCGTGTTGCTGGGATTGCTGTTCCAGTGGCTGTTCTGTGCCCCTCTGCCGAAAGCTGGTGAAACCGGTGTGACGGCGGAGCCGTCCGGCGGCGACAGCGCGGACACTTCGGCTTCCAAAGCTCAGGCGCCGTCCACCGCTGCGGCGGCCTCGGCCGGTGCGGCTGCGGCAAGCGCGGCCTCGGCCTCCACTGCCGAGAAACCTGCGGAAGATACCGAACCCGAGCCGGACCCGCAGCCTGTTGCGGAAACGGCGCCGGTTGCGGAGGCGGCCACATCTGACGCGCCTGAGGAACCGGAGCCTGCGCCCAGTGCCCAGCCTGCGCCCGAGAGCGCGGAGGCGGATGCCGAAGACAGCGCCGATGAGTCCGGATCGCGTGTGAAGCCCAGCACGCCGCTGGCCGGTGAGGCCGATCTCGCCAGCCGCAAGGGGTCGTGGACCTATCGGAAATCCGAAGCGGAACCGGAAGACGCGACCCTCTCCGGCAGCGCGGATGGCGCTGCGGGCAGTGTCGACGGCGCCAAGGTCCAGAGCGCTCCTGACGCGGGCGACGCCAAGGAGGCCGCGGCTGAAGCGGACAAGGCTGACACGGCGGGCGAGGGTTCAAAGCCTGCATTGCTTGACGGGCCTGAGGGCGGCACGCCGGATGATCTGAAGCAGATCAAGGGCATCGGACCGAAGCTAGAACAGGTCTGCCATTCGATCGGCGTCTACCATTTTCACCAGATCGCGGCCTGGACGGAGGATGAGGTCGCCTGGGCGGATGCCAACCTTGTCGGATTCAAGGGGCGCGTGAGCCGCGACAACTGGGTCTCGCAGGCCAGGTTGCTTGCTGAGGGCGGCGAGACGGAGTTCTCGACTCGTGTCCAAAAGGGTGGCGTCTACGAGTGACCGACGCCGGGCGGGGCGCGGATACGCGCCCTGCGACTCCGGGGCGGCTTGCACATGGACCCATGATGTGTCAGGCGTGAACCCGGCACTGTTGGGGAGGAACGGCGCTTTGACTGGCGGCGCGGAAAGACCTGCGCCCCGCGAACTCGAGCGAGGACGTGACCATGAAAATGACTCCCAAGAAGACTTTCACCCCGGACTATTCTCCTGTCGTCAAGATGATGGCGATGCAGACCCGGCTGATGGTCGAGACCAGCCAGAACATGATGAAGCTGGCGATGCTGCCCTGGCAGGGCATGCCCATGCCTTCGATGAAGGCGGGCTTCGGCAGCATCTGCGCGCCGGGTGGCGTTGCGAAGAAAGCCCCGTCGGCCAAGGCTGCCGCTGAAGCGGTCGAAAAGGCCGCCGCGGTGACCGAAGAG
The DNA here is from genome assembly GCF_039724765.1 of Sagittula stellata E-37. Classification (NCBI taxonomy): domain Bacteria; kingdom Pseudomonadati; phylum Pseudomonadota; class Alphaproteobacteria; order Rhodobacterales; family Roseobacteraceae; genus Sagittula; species Sagittula stellata. Next base: position 2,079,436 of record NZ_CP155729.1, read on the forward strand.
GTTGTCGAGACCACGGCCAAGGCCGCCGATCAGGTTGTTGAGGCCTCCGCCGAGGCTGCGGAAGAGGTTGCCGAGACCACCGTCGAAACAATGGAGGCCACGGTCGACACGACGACCGAGAGCGTCGAAGACGTGGCAGCCGATGCGGCGGAAACCACCGCCGAGACTGTCGAAGCGGCAGACGACATGGCGGAAGAAATCGTCGGTGTGGCCCCGGCCTTCCTGTCCGCGCCCGAGGGCGAGGCGGACGATCTGACCACCCTTATGGGCGTCGGTCCGAAGCTGGCGGTGACCCTCAACGAGGCGGGTATCTACCATTTCAGCCAGATCGCGGAATGGACAGAGGACAACGTCGCGTGGGTCGATGCAAACATCGCCGGCGTGCGTGGCCGCGCCGCGAAGAACGGCTGGGTGGCGCAGGCCGCCGACCTCACGAAGTGAATTGACGGCGGGCGATGGCTAAGAAGGACGACCTTAACCGGCAGGGGCGCAAGATCGCGCTCGTGATTGCCGGGACCGGTGTGTTCTGGATTGCCATCACCGCCATCGGCGGGGCGCTGGACTGGAGCCAGCGCCTCCGTGCCCTGTTCGACCTTGTGGCACTTGCCGGGTTTATCTGGGCGTTCTGGATGATATACGGGCTCTGGCGGGCGCGCCAGGAACACGAAGGATAAGCGATGCTTCATGATCAGGACCGGATCTTCACCAATCTTTACGGCATGCATGACCGGACGTTGGACGGCGCGAAAAAGCGCGGTCACTGGGACGGCACGGCGGGGCTGATCGAGAAGGGGCGCGACTGGATCATCCAGGAAATGAAGGACAGCGGGCTGCGTGGGCGCGGCGGCGCTGGCTTCCCAACCGGTCTGAAATGGTCCTTCATGCCGAAGGAAAGCGACGGTCGTCCGGCCTACCTGGTTGTGAACGCCGACGAATCGGAGCCGGGGACCTGCAAGGACCGCGAGATCATGCGCCACGATCCGCACACGCTGATCGAGGGCTGCCTGTTCGCGTCCTTCGCGATGCAGGCGCACGCCTGCTACATCTACATTCGCGGTGAGTACATCCGTGAGCGTGAGGCGCTGCAGCGTGCCATCGACGAGGCCTACGATGCCGGACTGGTCGGGCCGAACGCGGCCGGATCGGGCTGGGATTTCGAGATCTTCCTGCACCACGGCGCCGGCGCCTACATCTGTGGCGAAGAAACCGCGCTGCTGGAAAGCCTCGAAGGCAAGAAGGGCATGCCCCGCATGAAACCGCCGTTCCCTGCCGGCGCGGGTCTGTACGGTTGCCCGACCACCGTGAACAACGTCGAATCCATCGCCGTCGTGCCGACGATCCTGCGTCGCGGCGCGTCGTGGTTCTCGTCCTTCGGACGCGAGAACAACGCAGGCACGAAGCTGTTCGCCGTCTCGGGCCACGTCAACAAGCCCTGCGTCGTCGAAGAGGCGATGTCGATTTCCTTCGAGGAGCTGATCGAAAAGCACTGCGGCGGCATCCGTGGCGGCTGGGACAACCTCAAGGCGGTGATCCCCGGCGGCTCTTCCGTGCCGTGCGTGCGTGGCGAGAAGATGAAGGACGCCATCATGGACTTCGATTACCTGCGGGGGGAGCTGGGTTCCGGCCTCGGCACCGCGGCGGTCATCGTGATGGACAAGGACACCGACATCATCAAGGCGATCTGGCGGCTGGCGAAGTTCTACAAGCACGAGTCCTGCGGCCAGTGCACACCCTGCCGCGAAGGCACGGGCTGGATGATGCGCGTCATGGACCGCCTTGTGCGTGGCGAGGCCGATGAAGAAGAGATCGACATGCTGTGGGACGTGACCAAACAGGTCGAGGGCCACACGATCTGCGCCCTTGGCGACGCCGCGGCCTGGCCGATTCAGGGCCTGATCCGCAACTTCCGCGACGAGATCGAGGATCGGATCAAGGCGCAGAAATCCGGCCGGGTGAGCGCGGTCGCGGCAGAATAAACAGCTTTTGCCATCGAATCGGAAAGGGCGCCGCAGGGCGCCCTTTTGTGTTTCTGGGAGGGGCCGGGATCACTTGGTCCCGGTTTCTTCCTTCAGCGTCTCACGATCCTCTGCGGGCATTCCCTTGGACATGTCGTCAGAGGTCTCGGCGTTCTTTTCCCGGCCCACGTCGTCGTGTTCGGTGAACTTCCGGGTCTTTGCCTTCTCGTCGGCATCCTTTTCCGGCAGCGGGCGGGTCTTGGGTGTATCGGTCATGTCAGCTCCTCCTTTACAAACAAAACCCCCGAGCGGGCGGGGCGGTTCCCAAACGGCCAACGGCCTTCTGCGGGGAAAGCAGTCCATGCTGCCCGGCCATGCTGTCCGGATCGAATAAAGCCCGCCGAAAATGCGTTGGCCATTCCGGCGCGCGGGTCCTTATAGTGTCGCCGAACGCCGCAAGGCGAATGACATGGGGGCAAACATCAATGCAGATGCATCTCGCGGAACTGAACATCGGCCGGCTTGTGGCGCCTACGGACGATCCTCGCGTGGCAGAGTTCATGGACGCGCTCGACCGGATCAACGGTCTGGGCAAGCGCATGCCGGGTTTCGTCTGGATGATGGAAGGCTCGGGTGAACCGGGGACGGGCAACACCGAGAACAACATCGGCGACGATCCGCAGTTTGTTGCCAACATGACGGTCTGGGAAGACGTGGCCAGCCTCGAACGCTTCGTCTGGGGCACGATCCACCGTCAGTTCTACGAACGGCGGCAGGAGTGGTTCGACGTCTTGGGCGACATGCACTTCGTCATGTGGTGGGTGCCGGCAGGACATCGCCCGACGCTGGAAGAGGGGCTGGCGAAGCTTGACCTCCTTCGGCGGGAAGGCGACAGTGACGCCGCCTTCGGCTGGTCCCACCTGACCGAAGCGCGCATGTGGCGTGACAAGCGCTGCGACGCGAAGGCCGGATAAGGTGCTTCGGAAAGAACAAGAGGCCGGAGAATGAGCAATTTGAACCACTTGGCTCCACGACAGGCGGGGATGGACCGCGCCGCCACCAAGACAGAGGCCCTGCGCGCACCTTCGGTTGCTTCGGGTGCGCTGCTGCGCGGGGGCACGATCCTGCTGCTGATCGCCGCGATGGCGGTGCTTGCCGGATGTGGCGCCAGCCAACGCCGGCAGGTCCAGACCTTCGACGGCCAGACCTTCCGTGGCAGCGCCAAGGCGTCCGGCGAAGATCGTCAATACTTCGTGGCGTCGGTCCGCGATCCGCGAAAGAGCATCGACGGCGCGATCCAGGCGGCTGAGTATCAGGCGGTGAAACACTGCATCAACCTGTACGGCACCTCGGACATCGACTGGGAGATCGGCCCGGAAACGCCGAAGGACCAGCTTTCGATCACCGGCGACTCGCTGACACTGACCGGGCGCTGCAAGGACATCTAGGCGGCTGACCGCAGGGCGGGCGCAGTTAGCGCGCCGTGTCTTGCCGATCGCGGGCGGAATCCGCCCGCGTTATTGCATATCCAAGCGGTTCCAAGCCTCTTGTGTCGAGATCGCCGTGTAACCGAGGACCCATTCATGCGCCTGATTCCATCCGTCCTGATCCTTGCCCTCCTGGCGTCGGCAGCGGTTGCCAAGCCGCCTCTGCGCGAGGTTCGTGAAATCGACGACCAGTTGATGATGATCGCCATCGCGGACGAGATTCGTAAGTCTTGCAAGGGAATCGATGCCCGTTTCCTGCGCGGAATCGCGGAGCTCAACGGCTTGAAGTCGAAGGCGAAATCGCTTGGCTATTCGTCCTCGGAGATCGACGAATACGCCACGTCGAAGTCGGAGAAAGCGCGCATGAGGTCCAAGGCCGAGTCGTGGCTGGCCAGCCAGGGCGTGAAAGCCAACGACAAGGCGTCGCTTTGCAGCTTCGGGAAGGCGCAGATGGCAGGGGGCACCTACATCGGGTCGCTGTTGCGCTGAGGTAAATTCCTGACTTGAACGGTCACCTTCACAGGCGCTGAAATCCCGGTCATCGGGCCGCTCTCCTGCAATCAAGTTGCTTTGCCGCGTCGATTTTTCCGGGATTTCTGCGCCGCTGCATCTGGCGCAGCCGGACATGTCGCGGTAGAACCCGTCGCAAGTCGCGCCCGGTCCGTCGGCCAGTCCGGTGGGCAGGGCGCTGCCATCTGCAATCTGGAGAGGCACCGGCATGTCCGACTTGCGAAAGCTCATCATCGACGGTCAGGAAATCGAGGTCGACGGGGCAATGACCCTGATCCAGGCCTGTGAGGAGGCCGGCATCGAGGTGCCGCGCTTCTGTTACCACGAGCGTCTGTCGATTGCCGGGAACTGCCGGATGTGTCTTGTCGAGGTCGTGGGCGGTCCGCCGAAGCCCGCCGCGTCCTGCGCGATGCAGGTCCGCGACATGCGCCCGGGCCGCAACGGCGAGCCGCCGGAGATCAAGACCAACTCGCCCATGGTGAAGAAGGCCCGCGAGGGGGTGATGGAGTTCCTGCTCATCAACCACCCGCTCGACTGTCCGATCTGCGATCAGGGCGGCGAATGCGATCTTCAGGACCAGGCAATGGCCTATGGCGTCGATTTCTCGCGCTTCCGCGAGCCGAAGCGCGCGTCGACCGATCTGGACCTTGGGCCGCTGGTCGAAACGCATATGACGCGCTGCATTTCCTGCACCCGCTGCGTGCGCTTCACCACCGAGGTGGCGGGGATCACGCAGATGGGCCAGACGGGCCGGGGCGAGGATGCGGAGATCACCTCGTACCTGAACTCGACCCTCGATTCGAACATGCAGGGCAACATCATCGACCTGTGCCCGGTTGGCGCGCTGGTGTCGAAGCCCTATGCCTTTACCGCCCGCCCGTGGGAGTTGACCAAGACGGAGACCATCGACGTGATGGATGCGCTCGGTTCCAGCATCCGCGTGGATACCAAGGGCCGCGAAGTGATGCGCATCCTGCCGCGTAACCACGACGGCGTGAACGAGGAATGGATTTCCGACAAGACGCGCTTTGTCTGGGACGGCCTGCGCCGCCAGCGGCTGGACCGGCCCTATGTGCGCACGGACGGCAAGCTGAAGCCCGCAACCTGGGGAGAGGCGCTGGCCAAGGCGTCCGAGGCGATCAAGGGTGCCTCCAAGCTGGCAGGGATCGTCGGCGATCTGGCCCCGGTCGAAGCGGCCTACAGCCTGAAACAGCTTGTCGAAGGGCAGGGCGGTGTCGTCGAGTGCCGCACCGATGGCGCCAAGCTGCCCGCCGGCAACCGTTCGGGCTATGTCGGCACGGCCTCCATCGAGGACATCGACAGTGCGGAGATGATCCTGCTGATCGGCACCAACCCGCGCGAGGAAGCGCCGGTGCTGAATGCCCGAATCCGCAAGGCATGGGCCGCCGGTGCCAAAGTCGCGCGGATCGGCACACCCGTCGACTTGACATTCCCCGTGATAGAACTCGGCACCGGTCGTGAGGCTCTGGCCAAGCTGTCGAAGATGGACCACTCCGACAAGGAGGGCGTTGCCGGTGTCATGATCATCGGCCAGGGCGCGCTGAACGAGGCCGATGGCGCCGCCGTTCTGGGCACCGCCATGCAGACCGCTGCCGCCGGATCGTCGAAGTTCATGGTGCTGCACACGGCTGCGGGCCGCGTGGGTGCGATGGACGTGGACGCCACCAACGAGCGCGGCATGGATGCGGTCAGCGAGGCGGACGTGATCTACAACCTTGGCGCGGACGAGGTGGAGATCGGCGAAGGTGCCTTCGTGATCTACCAGGGGTCGCACGGCGACCGGGGTGCGCACCGCGCCGACGTGATTCTGCCCGCTGCCGCCTACACCGAAGAGCAGGGCCTGTTCGTGAACACCGAAGGCCGCCCGCAACTTGCGCTGCGCGCGGGTTTCGCACCGGGCGATGCCAAGGAGAACTGGGCGATTCTGCGTGCGCTGTCAGCCGAGATCGGCGCGACTCAGCCTTGGAATTCCATCGCGCAATTGCGCCAGGCGCTGGTTGCGGATGTGCCGCACCTCGCCCGGATCGACGAGGTGCCGGAAAACGAGTGGGCGCCGCTGGACGCCGCCGACATGGGCGATGCGGATTTCCGCTACCCGGTGAAGGACCACTGGCTGACCAACCCGATTGCCCGCGCGTCGGAGGTCATGGCGGAACTGTCCAAGAACTCGAAAATGCGCGCACAGGCGCCGATGGCGGCGGAATAAGTGAGGGTGGGCTGGGTGATAGCCTCGCTCGCCTGCGCTGCCACTTCCGGATGCGACACTCCGGCGGCGGCAAAGGGGCCGTACACTCCGGCGTATGAAGGGGTGGAGACGCGTCTTCTGGATGGTGATCTGGTGAACTTCCACGTTACCATGCGTGGGGCACGCAACCAGATCGACGTGGAGGCCTACGCCGAATGTGCCGCCGCGCAATACGCGTTGATCCGGGGATACGGGTTCGCGCGGCATTTGCGCACGAATGTAGACGAAGAGGGTGGCCTCTGGCGCGGGGATGCGGTTTACACCATCTCGCCGGCACTGCCCCGCGGATCACGAACGATCGACGCCGAGGTCACAGCGCTGGCCTGCGCCGAGAACGGAATACCGATGGTGTGAGGACCTGATGGCTGAATTCTTCTCCGACAATCCCTGGGGTATCGCGATCTGGATCGTCTTCACGATCCTCGCGCTTCTGGTGCCGCTTCTGGTGAGCCTCGCGTTCCTGATGTGGGGCGACCGCAAGATCTGGGCCGCCGTGCAGATGCGCCGTGGGCCGAACGTCGTGGGCATCTTCGGCCTGCTGCAGTCCTTCGCAGACTTCCTGAAGTACATCGTGAAAGAGGTGGTCGTGCCCGCGGGCGCCGACCGCTTTGTGTTCTTCCTCGCGCCGATGGTCAGCCTCGTGATGGCCTTCATCGCCTGGGCGGTGATTCCCTTCGGCGATGGCTGGGTCGTGTCCGACATCAACGTCGCCATCCTTTATGTCTTCGCCGTCTCCTCGCTTGAGGTGTATGGCGTGATCATGGGGGGGTGGGCGTCAAACTCGAAGTACCCGTTCCTGGGCTCGCTGCGGTCGGCGGCGCAGATGATTTCCTACGAGGTGTCGATCGGTCTAATCATCATCGGCGTCGTGATCTCTTCGGGTTCGCTGAACTTCGGCAGCATCGTCGAGGCGCAGGACGGCATGGGCATCCTGTCGTGGTACTGGATCCCGCATTTCCCGATGATGTTCCTGTTCTTCATCTCGGCACTGGCGGAAACCAACCGCCCGCCGTTCGACCTGCCGGAAGCTGAATCCGAACTGGTGGCGGGCTATCAGGTGGAATACTCCTCCACGCCGTTCCTGCTGTTCATGATCGGCGAACTGACCGCGGTTGTGCTGATGTGTGCGCTGGTTTCGCTGCTGTTCCTCGGCGGCTGGCTGTCCCCGGTCGAGTTCCTGCCGGATGGCATCTTCTGGATGTGCATCAAGATGCTGTTCGTCTTCTTCATCTTCTCGCTGGTGAAGGCGATCACACCGCGTTACCGCTACGACCAGCTGATGCGCCTTGGTTGGAAGGTCTTCCTGCCGATGTCGCTGGCATGGGTCGTGTTCGTGGCCTTCGCGGCGAAGTTCGAGTGGTTCTGGGGCTTCTACACCCGCTGGGCAGTCGGAGGCTGATGGTGCGGAACGCGTCGAAACAGATTGTTTCGGAAATGCTCCCGCGGGTTCGGGGCGTGGTGTCGCGCGCCGATGGTAGGCTCGCGGCAGGGGCGCGCATGACGCGCGCCTGTGTCCACGTGGGAGAAGCCCGATGACCGACCTGAAGAAAGCCATCCTCGACGCCAAGTACATCGACATGATCGCCCTCGGCGATTTTGTCGTCCGCGATTGTGGCCTGCCGGATAGCGATGCGGAGGGAAACCTCCTGCCGCAGGCCAACGAAATCGCCGCCGCCGTCTTCCGTTGGGCCGCTGACATGCAGGCCATCGACGACGCGGAGGTGAAGTCAAAGCCCGCGCCCGCCGCCGTCGCAGCGGCCGTTGCGGAAGAAGTTTCGGCCACCGCCGGCGATCGGGACGAGCGGGTCGGGGAATACGATGAATTCGGCGATCCCGTGATGGATGCCGAGCAGGCCGAGCGGCTGGAAGCAGCCCGCGAAGCCGTCAAAGAGGAGAGCGCGTAGACATGGCAGCCATCGACTACGGACGGGCCGCGAAGTACTTTCTGCTCGCGGACTTCATGAAGGGGTTCCAGCTGGGGATGAAGTACTTCTTCGCACCCAAGGCCACCGTCAACTACCCGCACGAGAAGGGCCCGCTGAGCCCGCGTTTCCGCGGCGAGCACGCCCTGCGCCGGTATCCCAACGGTGAGGAACGCTGCATCGCCTGCAAGCTGTGCGAGGCAATCTGCCCGGCGCAGGCGATCACCATCGACGCGGAACCGCGCGACGATGGCTCGCGCCGGACGACCCGATACGACATCGACATGACGAAGTGCATCTACTGCGGTTTCTGTCAGGAAGCCTGCCCGGTGGATGCCATCGTCGAAGGGCCGAACTTCGAGTTCTCGACGGAGACCCGCGAAGAACTGTTCTACGACAAGGCCAAGCTGCTGGAAAACGGCGACCGTTGGGAAGCGGAGATCGCCCGGAACCTGGAGTTGGACGCGCCGTACCGATGAAACGCCCCGCCGCCCATATCCGGACCCGCGTCCAGCGGTGTCCCGTCACATCCTGCCAGGGGAGCTGCGCATGACCACCAAGACGCCGTTCGAGCTGATGATGGAGCAGAGCCAGAAGTTCGCGCAGGACATGGTGACAAGCATGAACCCGGCACTGTCGAACTTCGACCCGAAGGCGTTCGAGGCCATGTGGCCGACGATGCCGAAGGACGCGATGGAGATGTGGTTCGGCAAGGGGTTCTCGAAAGAGGGGCTGGACGCCAAGACGCGGCTCTTGCTGACGCTCTCGGGGCTGGTGATGCAGGGCGCGCAGGCGGAGACGCCGCTGCGCATGACAGTGCGTCACGCCATGGAGGCGGGCGCCACCAAGGAAGAAATCGTCGACACCATCACGCATATGTCGATGTTCGCAGGTATTCCCGCCATGAACCGCGCGCTCGAACTGGCGCGCGCTGTCATGGCAGACAAGAAGGATGACGAGACATGATGGCTTTTGCCTTCTACCTCTTTGCGCTTGGCGTGATCGCCGGGGGGCTGTTCACGGTCGTCAGCCGCAACCCGGTACACTCCGTGCTTTGGCTGATCCTCGCCTTCCTCTCCTCGGCGGGCCTGTTCGTGCTGATGGGGGCGGAATTCGTCGCCATGCTGCTGGTCATCGTCTACGTCGGTGCCGTAGCGGTGCTATTCCTCTTCGTGGTGATGATGCTGGATGTCGACTTTGCCGAATTGAAAGCAGAGATGGCGCGCTACATGCCGCTGGCGCTGCTGATCGGCCTCGTGATCCTGATGCAGCTGGCCATGGCCTTCGGCGTCTGGGAAGCCTCCGATCTGGCGGCAGGCCAGCTTTCGGCACCGGCACCCGAAGGGATTGAGAACACGGCTGCGCTTGGCATGATCCTTTACGACAAATACTTCCTGCTGTTCCAACTGTCGGGCCTGATCCTGTTGGTTGCGATGATCGGGGCCATCGTGCTGACGCTCCGCCACCGTCAGGACGTGAAGCGCCAGGACGTGCTGGCACAGATGTACCGCGATCCCGCCAAGGCGATGGAGTTGCGGGACGTCAGACCGGGGCAGGGGCTGTGAACGCGTTCTGGGATCTTCTCTTCTCGCCCGCGGGACTGGTGCTCTACGCCGGTTTCTGGGCGCTGAAGATCGTCGCGGGGGCATGGGTGCTGAGCAAGCTCGTGCTGCTTCTGCCCGCGCGCATGCAGGTCTGGGCCGAGGATAAGCTTGTCCGGCTGCGGCTGATGAAACGGAAGGTCGGCCCTTTGGGCTGACCGGGGCCGGGCCAGTCCCGACCCCGCCCGGCGCACCGCCGGGGCTGCCGCCCGAGGGCGGCGAGACGATCGAGGTTCCGGGTCAGGCCCGGGACGTGGTTCCGGGCCCGCCTGGAACCTGACAGACCAGAGCCCCCGGGCTGATCCCGGGGCGCCACAGACAAGACGACAAATCGGGCAAGCCACCCGGAGGGACACGTATGATCGGATTGGAACACTACCTGACAGTGGCCGCAGTGCTGTTTGTGATCGGCATCTTCGGGCTCTTCCTGAACCGCAAGAACGTGATCATCCTGCTGATGAGCATCGAACTGATGCTGCTGGCAGTGAACATCAACCTCGTGGCGTTCTCGACCCACCTCGGCGATCTCGCCGGCCAGGTCTTCACGTTGTTCGTGCTGACCGTCGCCGCCGCCGAAGCGGCCATCGGCCTTGCGATCCTCGTCTGTTTCTTCCGAAACCGCGGCACCATCGCCGTGGAAGACGTCAACGTCATGAAAGGCTGAGCCCATGGAGAGCATCATCCTGTTTGCGCCCCTCGCGGGCGCGCTCATCGCGGGCTTCGGCTGGAAATTCATCGGCATACGTGGGTCCCAGTGGATCACCACGGGCCTGCTGTTCCTGGCCTGCTTCTTCTCGTGGATCACCTTCCTGACCCACGGGCCAGAGACCGAGCACGTGCAGATCCTGCGCTGGATCGAAAGCGGCACGCTGTCGACCGACTGGTCGATCCGGCTGGATCGCCTGACCTCGATCATGCTGATCGTCGTCACCACGGTGTCGTCGCTCGTGCACCTGTATTCCTTCGGCTACATGGCGCATGACGAGAACTTCCGCGAGGGCGAGGAAAGCTACAAGCCGCGCTTCTTCGCGTACCTGTCGTTCTTCACCTTCGCCATGCTCATGCTGGTGACCTCCGACAACCTGGTGCAGATGTTCTTCGGCTGGGAAGGCGTTGGCGTCGCATCCTACCTGCTGATCGGCTTTTACTACCGTAAGCCCTCGGCCAACGCCGCCGCCATCAAGGCCTTCGTGGTCAACCGGGTCGGCGACTTCGGCTTTGCGCTGGGGATCTTCGCGCTGTTCTTCCTGACCGACTCCGTTCGGTTCGACGACATCTTCGCCGCTGCTCCGACGCTGGCGGAAACGCAGATCACCTTCCTCTGGGGCTCGTGGAACGCGGCGGAGGTCTGTGCCTTCCTGCTGTTCATCGGCGCGATGGGCAAATCGGCGCAGCTTTTCCTGCACACGTGGTTGCCGGACGCAATGGAAGGCCCGACGCCTGTGTCGGCACTGATCCACGCCGCGACCATGGTGACCGCGGGTGTCTTCCTTGTCTGCCGCATGTCGCCGCTGATGGAATACGCACCCCACGCGATGGCGTTTGTCACCTTCCTCGGGGCCACGACCGCCTTCTTCGCGGCGACCGTGGGCCTGGTGCAGAACGACATCAAACGCGTGATCGCCTATTCCACCTGTTCGCAGCTTGGCTACATGTTCGTCGCGGCGGGTGTCGGCGTCTACTCCGTCGCCATGTTCCACCTGTTCACCCACGCCTTCTTCAAGGCGATGCTCTTCCTCGGGGCGGGTTCCGTGATCCACGGGATGCACCACGAGCAGGACATGCGGAACTACGGTGGCCTGCGTAAGAAGCTGCCCTACACGTTCTGGGCGATGATGATCGGCACGCTGGCCATCACCGGCGTCGGTATCCCGCTGACACACATCGGCTTTGCCGGGTTCCTGTCGAAGGATGCGGTGATTGAGAGCGCATGGGCCGGAACCGCTGGCGGTTACGCCTTCTGGATGCTGGTCATCGCCGCGCTGTTCACGGCCTTCTATTCCTGGCGCCTGATCTTTATGACCTTCTTCGGCAAGCCGCGCGGAAACAAGCATACGCATGAGCACGCGCACGAAAGCCCGACGGTCATGCTGATCCCGCTGGGCGTGCTGGCGCTTGGCGCGATCTTCTCGGGGATGGTGTGGTACGGTTCGTTCTTCGGCGACCACGCGCGGGTAAACGCCTTCTTCGGTATCCCGGCGCACCACGAAGAGGTCGCGCATGGTGACGATGCACATGCCGAGGACGTGGCCGAACTTCAGGGCGCCGCAGATGCGGTGAACGAGGCGGAGCACGCGGGCGAGGCAGTGGCCGACGAGGCACACGGCGAAGACGCCGCCGCCACGGAAGGCGAGGGCGACGCCACCCACGCCGCTGCCGAAGGGGACCACGGTTCCGCCGGTATGGCGCCGCAGGGGGCCATCTTCATGGCCGCAGACAACACTGTCATGGAAGATGCCCACCACGCTCCGGTGTGGGTGCGGGTCAGCCCGTTCATCGCGATGCTGATCGGCTTCCTGGTCGCCTACTGGTTCTACATCGTCAATCCGGCGATGCCGAAGCAGCTGGCCGAGAACCAGCGGCCGCTGTACCTCTTCCTGCTGAACAAATGGTACTTCGACGAGATCTACGACTTCCTCTTCGTGCAGCCGGCGAAAAAGCTGGGACGCATCCTTTGGAAGGGTGGTGACGAGGCCATCATCAAGGGCGGGATCAATGGGCTGGCCATGGGCATCGTGCCCTGGGTCACCCGTCTCGCCGGTCGGGCGCAGTCCGGTTACATCTTCACCTATGCCTTCGCCATGGTGATCGGGATCGCTGTCCTGATCACGTGGATGACCATCTCCGGAGGGGCGCAGTAATGGCCAACCTTCTTTCCATCGTCACCTTCCTGCCTGCGCTGGCGGCCCTGATCCTTGCGGTCTTCCTGCGCGGCAGCGATGCGGCGGCGCAGCGCAATGCCAAGTACCTGGCGCTGATTGCCACGACGGCGACGTTCATCATATCCCTGTTCATCCTCGCCCAGTTCGACCCCTCGAACACCGGCTTCCAGATGGTGGAAGAGGGCGAGTGGCTGATGGGGCTCAGCTACCGGATGGGCGTGGACGGGATTTCTGTCCTGTTCGTCATGCTGACCACCTTCATGATGCCGCTTGTGATCTGGGCGTCCTGGAACGTGACGCACCGGGTAACCGAATACATGATCGCCTTCCTGATGCTGGAAACGCTGATGCTGGGCGTGTTCATGGCGCTGGATCTGGTGCTCTTCTACGTCTTCTTCGAAGCGGGCCTCATCCCGATGTTCCTGATCATCGGGATCTGGGGCGGCAAGGAGCGCATCTACGCATCGTTCAAGTTCTTCCTCTACACCTTCCTCGGCTCCGTCCTGATGCTGGTGGCGATGGTCGCAATGTACGCCGACGCGGGTACAACCTGCATCGGGGCCTGCGATGTGTCGCTGCTGACCCACCAGTTCGCGTCCGATGACTTCTCGGTACTGGGCATCACCGTTGTGGGCGGCCTGCAGACCATGCTGTTCCTCGCCTTCTTCGCCTCTTTCGCGGTGAAGATGCCGATGTGGCCGGTGCACACCTGGCTGCCCGAAGCGCACGTCCAGGCGCCGACCGCCGGGTCGGTTGTGCTGGCGGCCATCCTGCTGAAGATGGGCGGTTACGGCTTCCTGCGCTTCTCGCTGCCGATGTTCCCCGTAGGCTCCGACGTGATGGCGAACTTCGTCTTCACGCTGTCGGTGGTGGCGATCATCTACACCTCGCTTGTGGCGCTGGTTCAGGAGGACATGAAGAAGCTGATCGCCTATTCGTCCGTTGCGCACATGGGCTATGTGACCATGGGGATCTTCGCGGCCAACCAGCAGGGCGTGGACGGGGCAATCTTCCAGATGATCTCTCACGGGTTCATCTCCGGCGCGCTCTTCCTCTGCGTCGGTGTAATCTACGACCGGATGCACACCCGCGAGATCGACGCCTATGGCGGCCTCGTGAACCGGATGCCGGCCTATGCGCTGATCTTCATGCTGTTCACCATGGCCAACGTCGGCCTGCCGGGCACCTCCGGGTTCATCGGCGAATTCCTGACGCTGGCGGGTGTCTTCCAGGTCAACACATGGGTGGCGGCCGGTGCTGCGACCGGTGTGATCCTGTCGGCGGCCTACGCCCTGTGGCTGTACCGCCGGGTGGTGATGGGCGACCTCATCAAGGAAAGCCTGAAGACCATCAAGGACATGACCGCGCGGGAAAAGGCGATCTTTGCGCCGCTCGTCTTCATGACCATCTGGATGGGGGTCTACCCCGCGCCGATCCTCGACCGGATCGGACCGTCGGTGGAGGCTCTGGTCTCGAACTATGACATGGCGCTGGAAAGCGCGGGCCGGGGTGGCGAAACCACCCAAGTGGCCGAAGCTGAACACTAAGGGGGCGACAGATGTCAGCAGATCTGAACATCATCCTGCCGGAGATCATCCTGTCGGTCTACGCGATGGTGGCACTGGTCGGTGCGGTCTACACCGCGAAGGACGACCTCGCCCCGGCGCTCACATGGGTGACTGCGGCGCTGTTCGTGGTCATGGCCTTCTGGCTCGGGGCCACAGGTGAGGGCGCGCAGAGCGCATTCGACGGCATGTTCCAGTCGGACGGGTTCTCGCGCTTCGCGAAGATCCTGATCCTCGTCTCAGCCGCGGCCGTACTGGTCATGAGCGAGGGCTACATGGCACGCCGCGGCCTCCTGCGGTTCGAGTATCCGTTGCTGGTATCGCTGGCCGTGGTCGGCATGATGGTCATGGTTTCGGCCGGTGACCTGATGTCGCTTTACATGGGGCTCGAATTGCAGTCGCTGGCACTTTACGTGGTGGCGTCGCTGCGGCGGGACAGCGTGAAATCGACCGAAGCGGGCCTGAAGTACTTCGTGCTCGGCGCGCTGTCCTCCGGCCTGCTGCTCTACGGCGCGTCGCTGGTCTACGGTTACGCGGGCACCACGCTTTTCTCCGGTATCATCCAGACGGCGGAAGAGGGGCATGTCTCCATCGGCCTGCTGCTTGGCCTCGTGCTGATGATCTCGGGCCTGGCCTTCAAGGTGTCCGCCGTGCCGTTCCACATGTGGACGCCGGATGTGTACCAGGGGTCTCCGACCCCGGTGACGGCCTTCTTCGCCACCGCACCCAAGGTCGCCGCGATGGGTCTGTTTGCCCGCGTGATGTTCGACGCCTTCGGCAATGCGACGGCAGACTGGGGTCAGGTGATTGCGCTCTTGGCGGTCCTGTCGATGTTCCTCGGGTCGTTCGCGGCCATCGGACAGAAGGACATCAAGCGGCTGATGGCCTATTCGTCGATCGCCCACATGGGGTATGCCCTGATCGGCCTTGCAGCGGGAACCGAGATCGGTGTGCAGAACATGCTGATCTACATGGCGATCTACGTGACGATGAACGTCGGCACCTTCGCGTTCATCCTGTCGATGGAGCGTGACGGCCAACCGGTGACGGACATCGAGTCGCTTGGCATGTACTCCAAGAAGGAGCCGGGCCGCGCGCTTGCCATGCTGGTGCTGCTGTTCTCGCTGGCCGGTGTGCCGCCGCTTCTGGGTTTCTTCGCCAAGTACGGTGTGCTGATGGCCGCGGTCGAGTCCGGCATGGTCTGGCTGGCGGTCGCGGGTGTGGTCGCCTCGGTCATTGGCGCCTATTACTACCTGCGGATCGTGTTCTACATGTATTTCGGCGACGACAGGGAGGACGCGCTGGACAGGTCCTCGTCTCCGGTGCTGTCGGGTTTCCTGGCCCTGTCGGCGCTGATCATCGTTCTGGCGGTGTTCAACCCGTTGGGTCTGACGGTGGATGTGCAGGACTCGGCGCAGGCGGCAGCGGTCGCCCTGGTCAACTGATCTTGACCGGCTGTCTTCATGCGGTGACGCGCCCCTTGCGGGCGCTTCACTGTTTTGTGCCTGCGGCACGCCGGGGGTTTCCCCCGGACCCCAAGGTATTTTGGCCAAGATGAAGGGCAGGGCGCATGGGTTGGCCTGAGGGCTACGGGCGGCGGGTGCTGGCGGAGATCGACAGCACCAACGCCGAGGCGGCGCGGATCATGCCGGACCTTGCGGGACCGGAATGGATCTGTGCGCTGCGCCAGACCGCAGCGCGCGGGCGGCGGGGGCGGGCCTGGGTTGCCCCGGAGGGCAATTTTGCCGCCACTCTGGCGATGCGCCCGAAGGAGACGCAGGACGTGGTGGCGCAGCGGTCGTTCGTGGCGTCGCTTGCGCTGTACGATGCTTTTGCAATGCTGACCGGTGCCGAGGCCGCGTTGACCCTGAAGTGGCCGAACGACGTGCTTCTGAACGGCGGCAAGGTGGCGGGCATCCTGCTGGAGGGGCTGCCGGGAGGCGGCCTTGCGGTGGGGATCGGTGTCAATCTGATTGCAGCGCCCGGTCCGGCGCAGGTCGAGGAGGGGGCGGTGCCTCCGGTGTCGCTCTTGTCAGAGACGGGGGTCCGGGTGACACCCGAGCGTATGCTCGATGCGCTGGCAGAGGCCTGGGCGGTTCGCGAACATGTCTTCGTCACCTACGGTTTCGCGCCGATCCGCGAGGCCTGGCTGGCGCGGGCGGCGCGGGTGGGTGAGACGATCGTCGCGCGCACCGGAACCCGCAGCGTCACCGGCATCTTCGAGACGGTGGACGCCCGCGGGCACATCGTTCTAGACACGCCGCAGGGCCGGACGGCCATCGCGGCCGCGGACGTCTTCTTCTGAAAGGTCACGCCTCATGCTGCTTGCCATCGACTGCGGCAACACCAACACCGTGTTCTCGATCTGGGATGGCGAGGGGTTCATCGCGACATGGCGCACCTCGACCGAGCATCAGCGGACGGCTGACCAGTACTATGTCTGGCTGTCGACGCTGATGGCGTTCCAGGGCATCAAGGCCGAGATCACCGATGTGATCATCTCGTCCACGGTGCCGCGGGTGGTCTTCAACCTCCGGGTGCTGTCGGACCGGTATTTCAAGACGCGCCCCATTGTCGTCGGACGTCCCGAGTGCTTGCTGCCCATAGATGTGCGCGTGGATCCCGGCACCGCGGTCGGACCGGACCGCCTGGTCAACACAGTGGCGGGCTTCGACAAGTTCGGCGGCGATCTTGTGATCGTGGATTTCGGGACGGCCACGACGTTCGACGTCGTTGCCAGCGACGGCGCTTACATCGGCGGGGTGATCGCGCCGGGGGTGAACCTCAGCCTGGAGGCCCTGCACCAGGCTGCGGCGGCGCTGCCACATGTGGATATTTCCCGCCCGCAATCGGTGGTCGGGACGAATACGGTTGCGTGCATGCAGTCCGGCGTGTTCTGGGGGTATGTGGGGCTCGTTCGGGAGATCTGCGACCGCATCAAGGGCGAACGCGACCGTCCGATGCGCATCGTCGCGACCGGTGGGCTGGCGCCCTTGTTCCAGCAATCGGTGCCGCTATTTGACGCCTACGACGAATTCCTGACGATGCACGGGCTTACCGTGATCTACACATATAACAAGGCCCGTGCTCATGCTGAGTAGCCGTGGCAAACGAATTGAAGAGGCCAAGGCATGAGCGACGCGCGTTTGATCTATCTCCCCCTCGGGGGGGCCGGCGAAATCGGCATGAACTGTTACGTCTACGGGTACGGCAAGCCGGGTGAAGAGCGGCTGATCGTCGTCGACATGGGCGTGACCTTCCCTGACATGGACGGCACACCTGGGGTCGATCTGATCCTGCCGGACATCACCTGGCTGAAGGAGAACAAGAACCGGATCGAGGCGATGTTCATCACCCATGCACACGAAGACCATGTGGGCGCGGTGGGGCATACTTTCGGCGATCTGTCGGTGCCGATCTACGCGCGGGCCTTCACCGCCAACCTCGCCCGCCAGAAGCTGGCGGAATACGGTGTGGAGGGAAAGTCGGTGCGCACGTGTTCGGCCTGGCCGGAGACAGTGACGGTCGGACCGTTCACAGTGGGGTTCCTGCCGATTTCGCACTCCATCCCCGAAAGCAGCGGGCTGGTGATCGACTGTCCGGCGGGGCGCGTGCTGCACACCGGCGACTTCAAGCTGGACACCCAGCCGCTGGTCGGAGAACCGTGGGATCCCGACCTTTGGGCCGAGGTGTCGAAGGGTGGGGTGAAGGCTCTTGTCTGCGACAGCACCAACGTGTTCAACCGCCATCCCGGCCGATCGGAAGTCATCGTCGGCCCGGCGGTCGAGAAGCTGGTGAGCGAGGCCAAGCGCATGGTGGTGGCGACCACATTCGCCTCCAACGTGGCACGGGTGAAGACGCTGGCGGAAGCGGGCGAGCGGGCGGGGCGGTCGATCTGCCTGATGGGCCGCGCGATGCGCCGCATGATCGAGGCCGCTGTGGAAACGGGCGTGCTGTCGCGGTTTCCCAGCGTGGTCAGCCCGGAGGATGCGGCGCAGTTGCCGCGTGAAAACCTGATGATCCTCGCCACTGGGTCGCAAGGTGAGCGGCGCGCCGCCTCTGCCCAGCTTTCGCGCGGCAAGTTCAACGGGATCGAGCTGAAGGAGGGCGACCTGTTTTTGTTCTCCTCCAAGACCATTCCGGGCAACGAGCGGGACGTGATCCGTATCATGAACCAGTTGTCGGAGAAGGGGGTGGACGTGGTCGACGACTCGATGGGCGACTACCACGTGTCGGGCCACGCCAACCGTCCGGACCTTGAGACGGTGCAGGACATCGTGCAGCCGCAGATCGTGGTGCCCATGCACGGCGAGCATCGGCACCTGCGGGAGCACGTCAAGCTGGCGGCGGAACGCCGGCGGCAAGGCGTCCTTGCCGTCAACGGAATGATGATCGACCTGACCGGGAATGAGCCCAAGGTGGCCGAATACATCGAGACCGGGCGCACCTACCTCGACGGCACAGTGCAGATCGGCGCGCTGGACGGAATTGTCCGCGACCGTATCCGCATGGCGCTGAACGGCCACGTGGTTGTGACGATGATCCTCGACGAAGGTGACGAACCGCTGGGCGATCCGTGGTGCGACCTCATGGGGCTGGCAGAGACCGGTCGCAGCCACGTGCCGCTGGTGGACATTCTGGAGGCCGATCTCGGGCAGTTTGTGGGCCGTGCCGGTGACAAGATTCTGACAGACGACGACAAGCTGGAAGAGGGATTGCGCCGCGTGGTGCGCCAGACCTGTCAGAACGAGATCGGCAAAAAGCCCGAGGTTACGGTCGTGGTGAGCCGCCTGTCCTGAGTCAGGCGGGCAGGGCGCCATCGCGCAGGGTCTTGCCGATCCGGCGCGACAGAAGTTCCTTTTGCCTGTCGGTCAGCTGGAACTCTGCCCCGGCGGCGAAACCATGGCGCCAGCGGAATTCGGCGAGAAACTGACCGTAGCCGGGGATTTGCAAGTTCAGGGGGGCGTCGCGAATCCCTGCGATCCCCAGGGAGTCGAACCGCAATCGCGCGCCGCCTTCGGAGATGTCGAGTATCTCACAAGGGATGACGTAACCGTCCTGCAAGCAGCGGGCAGCGACTTTGACACTCACCCGTTGACTGCGGCGCAGATAGGCGGGCTCTTCAGCGGTGGCGATGGGCGGCGGGTCAACGGGATCCGACACTTCTTGCGACTGCGGCAGTTCGGTTTGCGTGGGTGTTTCTGTGCTCGTGCCAGGGGAGTCCTTGGCCAGTTCCCGTACAAGGGCGGCAATGCGAAGCTTCACCAGTTGGCGCATGCTGTCGCTGATCCGGAATTCCGCGCCAAGGCTGTTGGCGGCCCGCCAGACGATCCGGGCGGGGAACCTCCCGATGCCGCTGATCTCCAGCTCCAGCGGACTGCTCCGGATGGCCGAGGAGGATATCGCTTCGAGGTCCATCTGTATCCCGCCGCCGGAGAGGTTGCGCACCGTTCCCGGGATCTCCAGCCCGTCCTGTATGGCGATGACCCGCAGGTTGATCGCAATGCGAGAGGACCGCCGTTCACTCATCCCAAAGCTCGCACTCGCTTGCATTGCCCTGCCAATCAAAAAACTCGTACCGCTGCATCATGTGCCGCGTGGGGTAAAGGTTCCGTTTAAGGAACCGGGAAGACGTTCGGCTCGTTGGGTCTTTGAAGCGCCATCAGGCGCCGTGAGGCGTGCTGGAAACGCGCGCCGACAGACAGAAGACAGGAGATTTACATGATCGAGAAAGCCGGTTCCGCAAAATGGATGGGTGACCTCAAGTCCGGGAAGGGCACCGTGTCCACCGAATCCACCGCGCTGAAGGATCAGCCCTACGGCTTCAACACCCGGTTCGAAGGCCAGCCCGGCACCAATCCGGAAGAACTGATCGGCGCCGCGCACGCGAGCTGCTTTTCCATGGCTCTTTCGATGATTCTTGGCGAAAGCGACCTCGTCCCCGACGAGATTTCGACAACGGCGAAAATCTACATGGACAAGGAAGGCGATGGGTTTGCGGTCAAGAAATCTCATCTGACCGTCGCGGCGAAGGTGCCCGGTGCATCCGAGGAGGATTTCATGAAGGCGGCGGAGACGGCCAAGGCCAACTGCCCGATCTCCAAACTGCTGGACTGCGAAATCACCATGTCGGCAGCGCTGGCATAAACGCACTGGCAAAGAAGAAGGCCGGTCCCGAGGGGCCGGCCTTTTTGCTTGTCCAGGTCGAACGTTTCTCAGCTCGCGCGGCGGTCGTCGAAGCTGAGTGCGATGAACTCGGGCATGTGGTCGCCCATGCCGATCACGTTGCTGTCCTTGCGGTCCGAGCGCGAGGAAGAGGACGACCGGCTGCCTTTCGACCCGGAACCGGAGCGGCTCGACGAGGAGGACCGGGAAGACGAAGAAGAAGACCGCGAACGGCTCGATGAGCTGCGGCTAGTCTTTTCTTCCGCGGGCTTGCCGTTGTCAGAGCGTGCCTCCGCCGCCGGGGCTGCCGCCTTCACTGGGTTGTCCAGGCGCGGGATCTCCTTCTGGAGGAGCTTTTCGACGGCATCGAAGTACTTCTCGTCACGGGGCGTACAGATCGTGTAGGCCTTGCCGGAGCGTCCTGCGCGGCCCGTGCGACCGATGCGGTGCACGTAATCCTCGGCATGGCTCGGCACGTCGAAATTGAAGACGTGGGTCACCGCCGGAATGTCCAGTCCACGCGCGGCCACGTCGGAGGCAATCAGCAGGCGGACCGAGCCGTCGCGGAAACCGTCGAGCGTGCGCGTGCGCTGCGACTGGTCAAGGTCACCATGGATCGGAGCGGCGTTGTAGCCGTATTTCGTCAGCGATTTCGCGACGATATCGACATCGACCTTACGGTTGCAGAAGATGATCGCGTTGGAGCAGGCCTCGCCCTCCGCATCGATCAGCGCGCGCAGCACGGCCCGCTTCTCGCTGCTTTCGCGGTCGCGGCGGGACGGGGTAAAGACCACGGCGCCCTGCGTGATCGTTTCCGATGCCGTTGCCTGGCGGGCAACCTCGATCCGCGCGGGCGCGGAGAGGAAGGTGTTGGTGATGCGCTCGATCTCCGGCGCCATGGTGGCGGAGAAGAACAGCGTCTGGCGGGTGAAGGGCGTGAGCGAGAAGATCCGCTCGATATCCGGGATGAACCCCATGTCGAGCATCCGGTCGGCCTCGTCCACCACCATGATCTCGATACCCGTCAGCAGCAGCTTGCCGCGCTCGAAGTGGTCGAGCAGGCGGCCCGGCGTCGCGATGAGAACATCGACTCCCTTGTCGATCAGCACATCCTGTTCCTTGAACGAGACACCGCCGATCAACAGGGCCTTGGTCAGTTTGACGTGCTTGGAATAGGTGTCGAAGTTCTCGGCCACCTGCGCCGCGAGTTCACGAGTGGGGCACAGAACCAGCGAGCGCGGCATCCGGGCCCGTGCGCGGCCCCGGGCGAGCTTGTGGATCATGGGAAGGGTGAAGGAGGCGGTCTTGCCGGTGCCCGTCTGGGCGATGCCCAACACGTCCTTGCCTTCGAGGGCGTGGGGGATGGCGCCGGCCTGAATCGGCGTCGGCGTGGTGTAGCCGGCCTCTTCGATGGCCTTGAGAACCTTGGGACTAAGATCGAGATCAGAGAATTTTGTCATGCGTGTCCGTGTAGTTGCGGACACTCAACCTTGGCCCGCGCGTATGGAGGAAGGGTCCGGCCCGGATGGCCTGACGTCGATGCGCTCTCAACCCTTGGCCGTCCCTTAGTGAAAAAATGCGGAAAGGTCAACGGATGTGGCATCTTACCGCGAAATTGCCGCATGGAACGTAGGGTCACGCGCTGTTCGGGAAGTGTTTTCGGCGCAATTTTTCGAGGTCGAGTGTCCGGCGGCGCAGCAACCCGTGCGAGTCCAGCCGGTCGCACAGGGCGGTGTCTGCGACGCAGACCTCGTCGAAGAACCCGCGCAGGGCAACTTCGCCGCCGTCTGCTTCGATTGCCTGGAACAGTTCGTGCAGGGACAGCGCGCCATCGCGGCGGACCTGGGGTTTCAGCTCGGCCCGGTAGGATCCCTGGGCAAGTCGGAAACGATAGGCGGCCAGGAAATGCTCCCAGCCGTCCGCATGAAAATGCCCCAGTTCCACCTCTGTCAGATTTGCCTGCCCGGGGTTGGTGACGTCGTTCAGGATGACGTTATGTATGCGGATCTGCAGGCCCTTCGTTCCGGCGCGAAAGAAAAGCTTGCCGGCGACGTGGCTGAGGAACCCGCCGGACAGATGGGGGCCGTAGGTGGGAAAGCAGTCCTCTGCCGCCCGCTGACGGGCGCGCTGGTCGAGGTGAAACGCCTTGAAGGCGGTCTCTCCCTCGGCGGTGCCGGTGCCTTGGGCCAGCGCCTCGACCGGGCGGACGCGGGCGCAGAGGGCGCTGTCCGGCAGGTCGGCCAGAACCTCCGCCACGGGACGCTCCGGCAGCAGGAACTCATCCACGTCGATATGGGCCAGCCAGTCGACTTCGGCTTTGCGGTTGTTGCAATGTCGCGCGTTAAGCGACTGGCGCACCTGATGTTTCTTCGGTCGGCCCTTGCGTTTTTCCCAATAGGCCGCATCGGTGTGCAGCGCCCTGATCCGGGGGTGCGCCTTCAGCGCGGCAAGCGTCTCCGGAACGTCCTCGTCGAGGTAGAGGTACACCCGATGCGCGCCCTGCTCCAGGTGCCATGCGGCAAAGCGCTGGATGGCGTCGAGAGGTGCCTTTACGGTGCTGACCGTGCCCCAGGTGGTCATGGCAACGGCCCGAAGACGCGGGTCACCTTGGCGTCCAGATCAAGATCGCGGGTGACCAGCATCCCCTTGTCGGCCAGCCGCGCGCGCAGGTCCGGCGTGTCGGCGCAGACCTCTTCGAAAAAGGCACGGAGGCCGCTTTCGCCTTCTTCCTCCATCAAGAATGCGAAGAGATCGGCCTGGCCCAGTTCCGGTCGGGTGGAGCGTTTTCGGTACGACCCGCGCGCAAGGCGGAAGTCCAGGTGATTGCGGAACTTTTCCCAGCTCGCCGCATGCAGGTGGGCTAGTAGAAGCCCTGCCGGTTTGGCCTTGTTGGTGGCGTCCTGACCCCTGAATTTCAGCGTGTGTATGCCCAGCCGGGTGTCGGCGATGCCGGTGCGGGCGAAAACCTTGCCCGACGTGTGCGACAGGAAGCCCGCGTACAGGTGGAGACCGAAGGTCGGGTAGACGTCCTGCAGGTCGGCCTTTTTCACGCCCGCCTGCTTGTGGGTAAGCTTGAAATGCTGCGGCAGGCCGTCCGTCGCCAACGCTTCGGCCGGTGCGATCCGTGCGATGGCCGCGTCGGGCGGGGCCGTGTGCAGTGCGTAGGGCACGGGCACGTCGGTCAGGATGAACTCGTCCACGTCGATATGACCCAGCCAGTGCAGTCCTTCGGAATGATTGTGATAACAGTGGGTTGCATTGAAAGCTTGACGCAATTGATGAGCGTCGGGACGCGCCTTGCCGTGGCTGTCCCAATAGGTGGCATCGCAGGTCGTGACCCGGATCTTCGGGTGGCCGCCGAAAAAGGCGGCGGACTGCGGGTCCGGGACGTCGAGGTAGAGGTGCAGCAAGTCTGCGCCGAGGTCCAGATGATGCGCGGCAAAGCGGGCGATCTGGTCCAGCGGTGACTTCACCGTCGTCACCAGACCCCAGCGCAGGTCCGCCGCCGTGGCGGGGACGCGGTCGGCGTTCACGGGGGCCGGGTTGTTGCCCTGCGGTGTTTGCCCGATCTCGGGCTGACGGGCGGCCCGCTGGGATTCCTTTTCGCTCCGCATGGCGGTCAGGCGGGCCGGAAGCGCACGGTCGTCGTTGAGCAATTTCTCCAATAAACCATGGGCTAACGGAGCGATGACGAGATCCTCGGAAGCCTCCTGCCAGAGGCGTGCGATGAGGTTCACGTCAAGGCCGCCGCCGACCAGGGCATAGGCGTCCATGTCCAGCGGCAGGGGCGTTTTCCGGCGTTTGGCGGAGGGGAACGGCTGTTGAGGGGCAAAGCCGGAATAGAGCCGCTCCGTCTCGTACAGTTTCATCGCGCCGAAGAGGGTCGAAAGCGCCAGACCGGTGGAGCGTTGCACCGGCGTCAGCCCGTGGTCGCCGAAGGTCGTGATGGCGGAGACCAGCCAGCGGGCGTCCAGGTGCTCAAGCAGGTGGTCGGCGTGTTCGTCCCAGAGCCTGTGGAACAGGTAGGGCGCATGGTCGGGGAAGCTGCGCTTGCGCAGGTGCGCGACCAGTAATCCATGAAGTGAACAAAGCTCACTAAAGCCCTGAAGTTCCTTCCGGATCGCATGAGACTTGCGATGAAATCCAGACCGGAACGGCGGCGCGAAATCGGGATCTTCGTCGGGGTCCGTGACACGCGTGCGGGTCAGGCGGGCAAGGTCCGCGTCGGGGCCGGGCAGCGCTTCGCCGGGGGCGCAGTCGATGGGATCGCGGCGCGCTTCGTACTGGGTCAGAAGGGCGGGAATGCCACGGGTGGAGCGGTCTTTCATGAACACGAGGGTGGGCTATCCTTAAGGCCGGGGCAAGGTCGTTCGAAGGGTGTTGTAACCACGATTTCGGGCGGTTTCAGGGCCGTGTTGGGGCGCTTTTCCCGCGCGTGCCCCGCGCGTGCTTTGTGGCGGCGCGCGGTCGAAAGGGTTAACGTCCCGGCACATGGCCAGGGCTTCGTTAACCGGCGCTTCGGGCGGGCTGGCGTTTGACCTTCGGGCGCAGTATTGGAACGCGTATGGCACTGACATCCTTCGACCTGAACGCCCGGGACGGGCGCGCGCGGACCGGCGTGATCCGCACCCCGCGCGGCGAGATCCGCACACCCGCTTTCATGCCCGTGGGCACGGCCGCGACGGTGAAGGGCATGATGCCCGAAAGCGTGCGGGAGACCGGCGCGGACATCTTGCTGGGCAACACCTACCACCTTATGTTGCGGCCCGGTGCCGAACGTGTCGCAAGACTTGGGGGGCTGCATCGCTTCATGAATTGGGAGCGGCCGATCCTCACGGACTCGGGCGGGTTCCAGGTGATGAGCCTGTCCGACCTGCGCAAGCTGACCGAAGAGGGGGTGACCTTCCGCAGCCATGTGGACGGGTCCAAGCACATGCTGTCGCCGGAAACCTCCATGGAAATCCAAAGGCTTCTGGGCTCGGACATCGTTATGGCCTTCGACGAGTGCCCGGCGTTGCCCGCCGACCGCGCCCGGCTGGAGGAGTCGATGCGGCTGTCGATGCGGTGGGCGGCCCGGTCGCGGGAGGCCTTTGGCGACCGGCCGGGGCATATGCTGTTCGGCATCCAGCAGGGCGGGCTTGAGCGCGACCTGCGCGAAGAATCGGCGCAAGCTTTGGTTAACATCGGTTTCGACGGCTACGCGATCGGCGGTCTGGCCGTGGGCGAAGGGCAGGAGGCGATGTTCGGCTGTCTGGATTTCGCGCCCGGAATGCTGCCCGAGGACAAGCCGCGCTACCTGATGGGGGTCGGTAAACCGGCAGATATTGTGGGTGCAGTGGCGCGCGGCATCGACATGATGGATTGCGTGCTGCCGTCGCGGTCCGGTCGTACTGGACAGGCGTGGACACGGCGGGGTCAGGTGAACCTGCGCAATGCGCGCCACGCCGACGACCCGAGACCGCTGGACGAGGGCTGTACCTGTCCCTGCTGCCAGAACTATTCGCGGGCCTACCTGCACCACGTCGTCCGGGCGAAAGAGATGATCGCCGGAATGCTGCTAACCTGGCACAATCTGCATTACTATCAGGAGCTTATGGCCGGAATGCGGGCGGCGATCGCGGAGGCGCGCTTTGCGGCGTTCGAAGAGGCGTTCCACGCGGGCGAGGCGCTCGGGGATATCGAGCGGCTTTAATCTCGGGTTGAGGTTTCCTTAGTGCAGGATACGGGGCGGTGATTTCGGTGCCTCAGCGCGCCGTGACGCCCGGATACGCGCATTCTGTGCACGGCATGGTGCCAGATCTTGGGGTCGTCCCTCAGGCGGACACCACGGGTTTACGGGCTTTCCCGCGCATTTACCCGATATTACCGGTGAAACGGCCGTTTCAGGTGGGCGAACCGGCCGGTTGGTAACCTTTTCGGGCAGGGACCGGTTTGCGCGCCGGTCACGTCCCAAGCATCGCGGGCAAATCCCGGCGCAGACGCTCCGTCCCGCCCGGTTGCCAGCGGAGATCCGTCAGGCGGTCGCACACAAGCGGGCTGACCGGATCGGCGCTGCGCGGCGGCAGGGGATGCGGGCATCCGGTCAGACGCCGAACCTCTGCCAGCAGGTCGTGCCGGTCGAGCAGGAGGTCGGAGACGTGGACCGCGCCGCCGGTCGTTTCCGTGCGCAGAAGGCGGACGGCTGAGGCGAGATCGGCGCCGTGTACTTCCGTCCCGCGCCGAGGCGCGATGGGCTTTCCAGCGAGGTAGTCGGCGAAGAGGCCCTGCCACTTGTGATCCGGGCCGGGGCCGTAGATGCCGGTGGCCCGCAGGCTGAGGCCGGTCAGGGGGAGGGTGGCGAGGTGCTCCTCGGCCCTGAGCTTGACTTGCCCGTAGAGGGAGCTGGGTTCGGGCGCGCGGGTTTCCGGCAAGTGTGTGCCCGGCGGCATCCCGTCGAAGACCGCGCGGGACGACAGGAAGAGGACGCGCCGGACGCCCGCCTGCGCGGCGGCGTCGAACAGGCGCCGGGTGCCGTCGAGGTTCGCGGTCAGGAAGCCCTGCGGATCGTCGCCTTCGCCGCCCCGGTACTTGCCCGGAACGTGGGAAAAGGCGGCGTGGATCAATGTGGTGACGCCCCGGAGGTCGGGCGCCGGGCCGGTCAGGTCGTAGGGGCGGTGCGGCAGCGCGCCCGCCGTGCGGCCCAGCGTCAGGTCGGCCAGCGGCACGAGCCAGCGCCCGACCAGCCCCGTGGCGCCGGTCAGCGCGATCATGCCGGGTCCTTCAGGGCGTCGAGGTCCGGACGTTCGCCGCACGCATAGGTGTGCCAGAGGTCGATCAGCGGGCGGAGGCGGTCGACCTTGGCGTGGTCGGCCCATGGCTTTTCGTACTGGTAGTGGATGACCTTCACCGAGGGCCAGTGCCAGAGGCCGGGCAGGTTGAACCAGGCGTATTGCAGCATGTTGAAGGTCACGGGCAGGCCGTGCCAGTCGGGGAAGACGGTTTCCAGAAAGGTCTGGTCGGTGCGCTTCCAGAAGGCGCCAGGGGCGTCGAGGGTGTCGAGCATCCGCTGGAAGGTGGCCTCTGACGGGCGGGCGGTGAAGACGCCGGAGTTCAGGCGGTGGAAGTCGGCGAGGCTCTCGTAGACGTTGGGGGCGGCGCAGAATTCCGGATAGTCGAAGAGCGTGTCGATGTTGCGGATCACCAGCGTGTCGGCGTCGAGGAAGACGGTGCGGTCGTAGGGCAGTTGCCACAGGCGCAGCTTGCAGAAATTGTCGAGCGGTGTGTGGAAGGCCGGCTTCTCGCCCTTGGTGAAGGGGTTCTTTTCGTGGATGTTGCGCTTGGCGTGGGCGGCGTTGAAGGCGTCCGAGGTGGGCAGGTGGTCGACGCGGACCAGGCGGGCGCCCTGCGCCTTCAGCGGGCCGAGCGCCGCGTCGGGCACGCCGTCTGTGTGCAGAACGACACGGTCGGCCTGTGTTCCGGTCTGCGCGAGGGAGTGGAGCAGCGCCCCGGCCCCCCGCGCGAAGTCGGCGTTGGTGACGAGGGTGACGTAGGCGTTACGCATCGTAGCAGATGAACTCCAGCAGCGTGCCGTCGGGGTCGCGGAAGTACAGGCTGGTGCCCGGCCCGCGTGCGCCGTTGCGGGGGACCGGGCCCAGTTCGACCTTAACCCCATGCGCGTTGAGGTGGGCCTGCGCCGCGTCCACCGTGCCGTCCCAGACAAAGCACAGGTCGGTGCCGCCCGGGGGGACCGGCAAGCGGGCGAGCGGCTCTGCCTCCACTCCCGGGCCGTGGCAGTTGAGTTGCTGGGTCCCGAAGCGGAAGGCCACGCCCGCGCCGCGCGGCACGACCTCCGCCCCCATCACGTCGCGGTAGAAGGCCGTGGAGCGGTCCCAGTCGGTGACATGGATCACCACGTGGTCGAGCGTGACCATGCTCAGGACACCGATTTCAGGCGCGCGCCCTCGGGGTCGTGGTCGACGGTGCGGGCGATGTCCTTGGTCCAGGCCGACACGGCGGGCACGCGGGAGCGGTCGATGCGGTGGGCGTATTTCTTCGCCACGTCGACGACCTCGGACAGGAGGCCTTCGGCAAGGGTCGTCGGGTCGAGGCCCAGCGCAAGGAACTGGTCGTTCTTGACGATCAGGTCGTTCTCGGCGGCTTCCTTGCGCGGGTTGGGCAGGTTCATCACCTCGGCGCCGGTCAGCTTTGCCACGAGTTGTGCGAGGTCGCGCACGCGGTGGGTTTCGGTCATCTGGTTGAAGATCTTCACCCGGTCGCCCTGCGCGGGGGCATCCTGCAGCGCCAGTTCGACGCAGCGCACGCTGTCCTGGATGTGGATGAAGGCGCGCGTCTGC